>JAPUEM010000123.1:0-5354 GCA_027492575.1 Propionicimonas sp. | reverse complement strand
GCCGCGGCCGGAGCCCCGCCGATCACCGAGGCGTAGGAGCCCTCGATCGCCAGCACGGTCATGTTCTCGTTGAGCTGCTTGCTGAAGACCACGAAGGCGCCGCCGTGGTAGCGGCTGATCACCACGAAGACGATCGGCCCGGCGAAGTTGACGATCGCCCGTCCGATCTCGGCGCCGTACTCCAGCTGCAGCTTGCGCATCGATTCCGGGGAGCCGTCGAAGCCGGAGAGGTTCGCCAGCACCACCAGCGGACGGTTGCCCGAGGCGGCGTTGATCGCCCGGGCGACCTTCTTGCTCGACTTCGGGAACAGGGTGCCCGCGGTGTAGGTGTCGGGCCCGTCGGTGGGCGGGAAGCCGGCCCGGGGCACCGGATGGGATTCGACGCCCAGCACGGCCACCGAGCGTCCGCCGACCCGGGCGTCGATCACCACGGCGGTGTCGGCGTCCGCCATGCCCGCCCAGCGTTCGGTGCGCGGGTGGTCGGCGTCGCAGACCGCCGCGATCACCGTGCGGATGTCGAAGGCCTTCTTGCGATCCGGGTTGTGCGCGGCGGAGAAGATCTCCCCCACCGTCGCGAACTCGCCCGCGTGCGGATAGTCCGACACGTCCCGGGAGAACGGGTCGGAGGTCTCGGCCCGGCGCGGGCCCGCCTCGCCCGGGGCCACCCAGGTGCTCTCGTAGTGCCCCATCAGGACGCGGAACGCGCCGGCCAGGTCAGGCGCCCAGTACTGGGCCTGCCCGTTGGGGCCCATCACGCGGTCGTAGCCGCCGATGCCGAAGTTGTCCTCGGCCGAGACCCCGCCGGAGAAGTCCAGCGACTGCTTGCCGGTCAGCACCATGGCCGAATCGGGGGTCATGACCAGGATGCCCTTGGTGTGCATCAGCATGGTCGCCTCGGCGTTCCAGTACGGCTGCGCGCCGACGTTGATGCCGGCCACCACGATGTTGATCTCGCCACCCGCCTGGGTGAACTCGACGATGCGGCGCAGCGCGGCGCCCACCCAGTCCATGTTCTCGGTGCCGGAATCCATCGAGATCCGCGCCCCCGAGCTGAGCGTGTACCACTCCACCGGGACGCCGAGCTCCTCGGCCAGGTCGAGGGCGGCGATGACCCGGCGGCACTCCGGCTCGGCCACGGCGCCCAGGCCGCGGGTCGGGTCGCCGGAGAGCACCACGCGGGTGATCCCGTCCGGGTAGAGCGGGGTGCGGGTGGTCACCTTGCCGCAGATGATGCCGGCCTTGTTCCGGCCGGCCGGACGGTCGACCGGCACCAGCCGGTCGGCTTCGCCCGGGGCGACCTCGGCGAGGTCGAGTTCGACCAGTTCGCCGCCGCGCCCGGCCAGCGTCTCGGTGAGCTCGTAGGGGTAGACCAGCCCGCGGCGGCGGGCGCGCAGCACCTTGGCGGCGTAGTCGTCCAGCGGCTGCAGCGGCTCGGTGGGCGGCGGTTCGACGGACGCGGTGACGCCCTTGCCCGGCTTGGTGTGGAAGCGGATCGCCAGCCGGGTGGGCGGCTGGCCGTCGTGGACGAAGGTGCCCTCGGCCAGCACCTCCTCGATGCCGGTGCCGTCCGACAGCGGGGTGAGCTTGCTCTGCAGCGCCATCACGTCGCGCAGGTCGATGTCGATCTCCGGCCAGACGTAGACCCAGACGTGGTTCATGTCCAGCTGGTTGCCCTCGGCCCCCCGCGAGGCGCGGGTCCGCCGGATCGCCTCCAGGCAGTTCTCCACCGCCCGTTCGGCGTGCGGCAGGCCGAGCAGCCGGCCCTGCTCGTCGCGGACGGCGGCGAGCTGGTTGACCTCGGCCATCGCGACCAGCCGGCGATCGGCCGGATTGGACTTCGCCACGCATTCGAAGAGCAGGACGCCGCGGGGCGCCGGCAGCCGGGTGGCGTCGAATTCCACCAGCCGCCAGAGGTTGAGCCGGCGGAAGATCATCGGGTGGACGCCGCGGATCCGCTCGTCCTCGGCCAGGCCGTCCGGCCCGGGACGGAAGGTGAGGTAGTCGACATTGCCGTCCGGCGAACAGGTCGCGATCACGATCCGGCGCACCCCCTCCAGCGGCCAGCCGGCCAGCCGGGGCTGCAGCAGCGCGGCCAGCTGGGCATGGTCGAGCGGGACGTGCGAGCCGTCCGGGCCGCTCGTCGCACCCGGCCAGGGCAGGTAGACCTCGACGACCGCCTCGCGGCCGGGCCCGCGGGCGGCCAGCCGTTCGGCGACGATGGCCGCGACCGGGCCGTCGGGAGCGAGTTCGTCCGCTTCGGCGATGGTGGTGATGGCGTGACCGGGACGGCCGTCCAGGACGTAATCGGCGAAGACCACCGAGCGCTGGTCGATGGTGAGCGCCTGGACGCCGGAGAGCTCGCGATCGCCGTAGTGCTTGCGGGTGAGCACCTCGATCAGCGGCTCGTGGGCGCTGACACCGTGGCTCAGCCGCTCGGCCAGGGTGAGCACGAGCCGCTCCGGGATGGACGACAGCGCGGCGATCCGGTCGGCGTAGTCGGAGGCGTCCGGGTGGGCGGCCAGATCGGCCACCTCGCCGGCGACGGCGGCGAGCACCTGCTCGCGTTCGGCGTCCACCTGCGGCTGGTCGAACCAGCGGAACCGGACGGACCGCGCCACGTCGCTGACCGCCGGGAAGCGGCGCTGGGTGGAGCGCACCAGCCGCTCCAGCTGGGCCCGGGCGGGCACCGCGAGGTCGGCGTCGGGGGCGGGCTGGCCGATCCAGCGGTCGAGGATGGCCAGCACCACCTGGACGTCGGCAGCCACCCGCTGCTGGGCCAGGAAGATCCGGAAGACCGCCTCTTCGAGCGCGGGGGTGCGGTCGAGTTCGGTGACGCCGTAGTGGGCGAGCGCCTTGGTGAGCCGCTGCGCGAACTGGTCGGGCAGGCCGGCGCGCTCGGCGTCCAGGCTGCGCAGGTAGCCGTGGAAGTGCTCACGGTCGGAGTGGATCCGCAGCTCGGTGTTGTCGGCCTCGCCGGCCGGCCGGTTGCGGCTCAGCTCGGCCAGATCGGCGTAGAGCGCGAAGAGCGCGATCTCACCGGCGATGATGTCCGCGGATGACCCGGTTTCTGAGCCCGCGGCCAGCGCCTCGTCCCGGGCTTCCAGGTAGGCGGCCAGGGTGTCGGTGGCGGCGTCGGTGTCGTAGCCCATCAGGTGGGCGGAGAGCTCGTCGAGCAGCCGGGTCAGCCGGGCCTGGACGGACGCGTCCGCGCCGGCCTCGGGCAGTTCGACCTCGCCGCCGGCGGCCTCGGCCTCGTCCTCGCCGTCCCCCAGCGGCTCCAGGCGCACCAGGGGCGCCTGGCTCTCGACCTGGCTGCCGGCCATCACGTGCAGTTCCCGCACCCGGGCGGCGAAGGGGGCGACGATGGCCGTCTCCATCTTCATCGACTCAAGCACCACCACAGGCGCTCCCGCGGCGACCTCCTCGCCGACCGCGACCGGGGTGGCGACCACCAGCGCGGGGGCGGGCGAGCGCAGCACGCCGCCCTCATCCCGGGAGACGCGGTGGGTGATGCCGTTGACCTCGATCAGGTGCACCGGGCCGTGGGTGTCGGTGACGATCCGGAACCGCTCGGCCCCGATCTGCAGCCGGCCGTGGGCCTCGTCCAGCCGTTCCAGCTGGACGTCGGCGGTCGCGTCCCCGATGCGCACCCGGTAGTGGCCGGGGCCGGAGCGGAAGACGACCACCCGGTGGGCGACCCCGCGCAGCTTGAGGTCGACCGGCATGCCCTCGGCGTGCTGGGCCTGCGGACGTCCACCGCGGGCGGTCTCCAGCAGGTGCGAGATCTCACGCTGCTCGGCCTCCTGGTAGGCCTCGATCGCGGCCGCGACCAGGGCCACCGGCCAGTAACGGTCGGCGATCAGGCCACCCTCGGCGCGCACCCGGTCGATCCAGCCGGTGTCGGCGGAGCCGTCGATGACCTCGGGGCGGTTGAGCAGTTCCAGCACGAAGCTCTTGTTGGTGGTGCCGCCGTCGATGATCACGGTGGTCTCGGACATCGCCCTTCTCAGGCGGCCCAGGGCTTCGTCGCGGGTGCGTCCGGAGGCGATGATCTTGGCGATCATCGAGTCGAAGTCGGCGGGGATCGAGTCACCCTCGGCGACGCCGGTGTCGACCCGGATGCCGGGCCCGACGGGCAGATCCAGCCGGGAGATCAGGCCCGGGGCGGGGGCGAAGTCGCGGTCGGGGTCCTCGGCGTTGAGCCGGGCCTCGACGGCATGTCCCTGCTCGACCGGACGGTCGGTGAGCCGACCCCCCGCCGCCACGTGCAATTGGGCTTTGACAAGGTCGAAGTCGTTGGTGACCTCGGTGATCGGGTGCTCGACCTGCAGGCGGGTGTTGACCTCGAGGAAGGCGAAGAACTGCTCTCCGGGGTGGTAGAGGAACTCGACCGTGCCGGCCCCCCGGTAGTCGACGGCGAGGGCGAGCCGTTCGGCGGAGGACTTCAGTTCGGCGGTCTGCTCGGGGCTCAGCAGTGGGGAGGCGGATTCCTCGATCACCTTCTGGTTGCGGCGCTGCACCGAGCAGTCGCGGACGCCGAGCGCCCAGGCCGTCCCCTGGCCGTCCGCGATCACCTGCACCTCGACGTGGCGGGCGCCGGTGACCAGCTTCTCCAGGAAGACGACGCCGGAGCCGAAGGCCCGCTCGGCCTCCTCGCGGGTGCGCTGGTAGGCGTCGGTGAGGTCTTCGGGGACGTCCACCCGGCGGATGCCGCGTCCGCCACCGCCGGCGGTGGCCTTGAGCATGAGCGGGTAGCCGATCCGTTCGGCGGCGGCCAGCGCCTCGTCCAGGCTGTCGACCGGGCCACGGCTCCACGGCGCGACCGGGACCCCGACCTGCTCGGCGATCAGCTTGGAGCCGATCTTGTCGCCCAGCTTGCGCATCGCGTCCCCGGAAGGGCCGATGAAGGTGATGCCGAGGGATTCCACCAGGTCGGCGAAGCCGGCGTCCTCGGCGACGAAGCCCCAGCCCACCCAGACCGCGTCCGCCTTCGCCTCGGTCAGCACCCGGGCGAGCAGTTGGTGGTTCAGGTAGGGACGCTCGGAGGCCGGGCCGAGCGGGTACGCCTCGTCGGCCTCGCGGACGAACATGGCCGTGCGTTCGGCGTCGGTGTAGAGCGCGATGACGGTGATCTGGGGCTCGGAGGGCCGCTCGGCGTTCAGGTCGCGGACGGCGTGGATGAGCCGCATCGCCGCCTCACCACGATTGACGATCGCGATGCGCTGGAACACAGGGCCTCCCAAGGGCAAGGTCGGTGAGCCCCCACACCGAGGGCCTTGTGGCAATCTGCCATGTTCACCCGTCGTAGTTCAACGGCTCCCGGCCAATGTCGCCCAACCATCCTTGTCGAATTC
>JAPUEM010000122.1:5767-9502 GCA_027492575.1 Propionicimonas sp. | reverse complement strand
GAAGCGGTTCCAGGTGGCCAGCCACAGCGCCAGCGCCACCACGCCCATCATGAGGGCGTCGTTGTGCGCTCCGCCGACGAAGTCGACGATCAGGATCGGGTTGATGGTGGAGAACCAGGCGGTCAGCTGCGGATCGGCACCGGTGCGGTGGGCGATCCGCGGCAGCAGGTAGACGATCAGAGCCACCCCGGCCAGCGCCGGGATGCGCATCGCGACAGCCGAGACATAGGGGTTGTTCTGCGCGAGGGCGACCACGCCGTGGAAGATCTGCAGACTCAGCGGCGGGTACATCGAGGTGTCGTAGCGCCACGCCCAGGCGAACTGGTCGGCGAAGGCGCCCGGCAGCACGCTGATCGGGTTCTCGTAGGGGTTGAGCCCGTTGCGCAGCAGCCAGCCCAGCGCGGCGTAGCCGTAGGCGTCATGGCTGAAGGTCGGCGGCGAGAAGAGCAGCGGCGCGCTCCAGATCAGGCAGATCGCCCAGTGCTTGACGTCGTGGTACAGCCTGGGCCGCAGCCGGAACCAGGCCGAGACCAGCAGCCCCATGCCGGCGATCACCAACGCGGTGCCGAGCACCCGCGCCGGCCAGGAATCCAGGCCCAGCGCCCGCATCGGCCCCCACCACGGGCTGTTCTGGGGCAGGTAGGCGGGGGTCAGCGACCCCAGGAAGATGCACAACGTGCCCACGAAGCCGCGCTTGACGGCCGGATAGCGCCACGCGTGCGCGAGATCGCTGCCGATCCTGGCCAGCCGCCGCTGCCGCTGCTCCACCGACGTTCCTGTTCTGCGAGGGGTTGCGCCCAGCGTATCCGCTGAGATGGCGGGCGGTACGGGCGGGCGGCTGCGTGCTTGCGGCGTAGACTTGGCCGGTGAACCCGACGAAAGAGGCTCTGCTGGCATGACCGACATCACGACGCTGGACCATGTTGTGATCCGTTTCGCCGGCGATTCCGGCGACGGCATGCAGCTGACCGGCAATCGGTTCACCCACGAGACGGCGGTCGCGGGCAACGATTTCTCCACCCTGCCCAACTTCCCGGCCGAGATCCGCGCCCCGCAGGGCACCGTCGCCGGCGTCTCCAGCTTCCAGCTGCACTTCGCCGATTTCGACATCCGCACCCCCGGGGACGCCCCGAACGTGCTGGTCGCGATGAACCCGGCCGCGCTGCGGGCCAACCTCGGCGAACTGGTGAAGGGCGGCATCATCATCGCCGACTCCGCCGACTTCACCGCCCGCAATCTGGCCAAGGTCGGCTACGCCAGCGACCCGCTCACCGACGGCAGCCTGGACGACTACCGGGTGTACGCCTTCGACCTCACCGGGCAGACCATCGCGGCGGTCTCCGAACTCGGCCTGGGCCGCAAGGACGCCGTCCGCACCCGCAACATGTACGCCCTCGGGCTGCTCAACTGGATGTACAGCCGTCCGGTCGAGCCGACCATCGACTTCCTGGCCGGCAAGTTCGCCGGCAACCCCGCCGTCCGGGACGCCAACATCGCCGCGGTGAAGGCTGGTCACGCCTTCGGCGAGACCGCCGAGCTGTTCGCCACCCGCTACGAGATCGCTCCGGCACCGGTGCCGCCCGGCACCTACCGGCAGATCTCCGGCAACCGGGCGCTGGCCTACGGCCTGATGGCCGGCGCGGCGAAGGCGGGCCTGCCGCTCTTCCTGGGCGCCTACCCGATCACCCCCGCTTCGGACGTGCTGCACATCCTGGCCGGCGCCAAGCAGCACGGCGTCACCACCTTCCAGGCCGAGGACGAGATCGCCGCCGTCGGCGCCGCGCTCGGCGCGAGCTTCGCCGGCGACCTGGGCGTCACCGTCACCTCCGGGCCGGGCATGGCGCTGAAGTCGGAGACGATCGGCCTGGCGGTCATGCTGGAGCTGCCGCTGGTGATCGTGGACGTGCAGCGCGCCGGGCCCTCCACCGGCATGCCGACCAAGACCGAGCAGGCCGACCTCACCCAGGCGTTGTTCGGACGCCACGGCGAGGCGCCGCTGCCGGTGATCGCGGCCGCGACCCCGTCCGACTGCTTCGACGCCGCCTTCCAAGCCGCGCGGATCGCCATCGAGTACCGCACTCCGGTGATCCTGCTCAGCGACGGCTACCTGGCCAACGGCGCCGAGCCGTGGCCGATCCCCGACCTGGCGGACCTCCCGGCCATCGATCCCCGCTTCGCCACCGAGCCCAACGGCCCCGACGGCGCCTTCCTGCCCTACGCCCGGGACGAGCGACTGGCGCGGGCCTGGGCGTTGCCCGGCACCCCGGGCCTGGAGCACCGCGTGGGCGGTCTGGAGAAGGCGGACGGCACCGGCGCGATCTCCTACGATCCGGCCAACCACGAGAAGATGACGGCGCTGCGGGCGGCCAAGATCGCCGGGATCGCGGCTGATCTGCCGCCGGCCGAGGTGGACGATCCGTCCGGCGCGGCCCGTCTGCTGGTGGTCGGCTGGGGTTCGACCTACGGCCCGATCACGGCGGCGGCGCGCCGCGTCCGCAATCACAAGCGGAAGGTCGCCACCCTGCACCTGCGGCAGCTCAGCCCGCTGCCGACCGGGCTGGGCGAGATCCTGCGCCGCTACGACCGCATCGTGGTGCCGGAGATGAACCTGGGCCAGCTGGCCATGCTGCTGCGCGCCACCTACCTGGTGGACGCCCAGAGCTACTCCCGGGTGCGCGGCCTGCCGATTTCGGTGGAGGAGCTCGCGACCGACCTGCAGACGATCATCGACGAGGAGCTGACGGCCCGATGACGACCACTCTCAACGGCGCCGCGACCGGCGCCGGGCTCGCCCGGGTGCCGCTGGCGGTCACCCCGCTGAACCGCAAGGACTTCACCTCCGACCAGGAGGTGCGTTGGTGTCCGGGCTGCGGCGACTACGCCGTGCTGGCCACCTTCCAGGGGCTGATGCCGCAGCTGGGCATCAAGCGCGAGAACACCGTGATCATCTCGGGCATCGGCTGCTCGTCGCGATTCCCCTACTACGTCGACTCCTACGGCATGCACTCGATCCACGGCCGGGCGCCGGCGCTGGCCACCGGGGTCGCGATGGCCCGCGACGACCTGGCGGTCTGGGTGGTGACCGGCGACGGCGACGCGCTGAGCATCGGCGGCAACCACTTGATTCACGCGTTGCGGCGCAACGTGAACATCACCGTCATGCTCTTCAACAACCGGATCTACGGGCTCACCAAGGGTCAGTACTCCCCCACCTCCGAGCAGGGAATTCGCACCAAGTCGTCCCCGGCGGGGTCGATCGACACCCCCTTCAATCCGATCTCGCTGGCGCTGGGCGCCGAGGCCAGCTTCGTGGCGCGGACGGTGGATTCCCACCGCGCCCACCTCACCGAGGTGCTGACCGCCGCGATCAGCCACCGCGGCGCCGCGCTGGTGGAGATCTACCAGAACTGCCCGATCTTCAACGACGGCGCCTTCGACGGCCTGAAGGGCCCCGATTCCGGCCTGATCCCGCTGAAGCACGGCGAACCGGTCCGGTTCGGCACCGACGGCGAGCTGGGAGTCGTCCGAGGGTCGGACGGTTCGCTGCAGGTCGCGAGGGTGGACGAGGTGGGCGTGGACGCGCTGATCGTCCACGACGCCCACCGGGAGGATCCCAGCCTGGCCTTCGAGCTCTCCCGGCTGACCGACGCCGGCACCATCGTGAACGCCCCGGTCGGCATCTTCCGCGACGTGGAGCGTCCGACCTACGACGACCTGGCCCGCACCCAGGTGACC
>JAPUEM010000122.1:0-5667 GCA_027492575.1 Propionicimonas sp. | reverse complement strand
CTTCCGCGACGTGGAGCGTCCGACCTACGACGACCTGGCCCGCACCCAGGTGACCATGGCCGACGATCCGGCCCAGCGGCTCACCGAACTGCAGGGCCTGATCAACGGCGCCGACACCTGGACGGTGTGACGCGCGTCAGCGCAACGCGGCGGCGATCCGGGCCGCGTACTCCGCGGCCTCGCCGTCGGCATAGCGGGTGCGGGGCCAGAAGAAGCCGCGCAGGCCGTCCCCCTTGCTCCGCGGGACGACGTGGACGTGCAGGTGCGGCACCGATTGGCTGATCACGGTGTTGATCGCGGTGAAGCTGCCCTCCGCGCCCAGACCGTCCACTACGGCTGTAGAGACTCGCTGGACCAGGCTGAACAGCGGTGCGACCAGCGGCGCGGGCAACTCGGGAAGGGTGTCGACATGCACCACCGGGCAGACCAGCACGTGGCCCTTGAAGACCGGACGGTGGTCGAGGAAGGCGATCAGCTCGTCGTCCCGATAGACCACATCCGCCGCGAGGTCGCCGGACGCGATCGCGCAGACGATGTCGCTCATGCGGTCTCGCGGGCCCGGAAGACCGCCTTGCCACCTTCCATGAGCAGGAAGATCGCCGCCGCGAAGGCCAGCGGGATCAGCCAGCCTCGCCAGTCGATCGCGGCTGAGCCGAACCAGGTGTTGAGCACCGGCAGGTAGGCGAAGGCGACCTGCAGCACGAGCAGGATGCCGACCACGATCCAGGCGATCGGGTTGCCGCCGAGAGCTTCGCGGCGCAGGCTCGATTCGCGCAGGAAGCGGGAGTTGAACAGGTAGGCGGCCTGGCCCAGGGCCAGGGTGTTGACCGCCCAGGTCTGCGCCGCCGCCTCGCTCGCACCCAGCGAGACCGCGAGGTGGAAGGTGGCCATGGTCGCCGCCGCGATCACCAGTGAGGCGACCGCCAGCCGGGGCAGGTACTTCGCGCTCACCAGCGGCGTATTCGGCGGACGCGGCGGGCGCCGCATGATGTCGGGCTCGGCCGGTTCGTAGGCCAGCGCCAGCGAGAGCGTGACGGCGGTGATCATGTTCACCCACAGGATCTGCACCGGGTCGAGCGGCATCGCCAGCCCGAAGAGCACCGCCACCAGCACCACCAGCGACTGGGCGCCGTTGGTGGGCAGCAGGAAGAGCACCGACTTGTGCAGGTTGTCGTGGATCCGCCGGCCTTCCTCGATGGCGTACTCGATGGTGGCGAAGTTGTCGTCGGCCAGGACGATCTCGGCGGCCTCCTTGGTGGCCTCGGTGCCCTTGATGCCCATCGCGACCCCGACGTCGGCCCGCTTCAACGCGGGGGCGTCGTTGACGCCGTCACCGGTCATCGCGACGATCTCGCCATTGGCCTGCAGGGCCTTGACCAGCCGCAGCTTGTGCTCGGGGCTGGTGCGGGCGAAGGTCTCGGTGCGGTTGACGATGCGGCGCAACTCCTCGTCGGTGGCCGCCTCGAGCTCGGCGCCGGTGATCGCCTCCTCGGTGGCGTCGTCGAAGATGCCCATCTCGCGGCTGATCGCGGTGGCGGTGCCGGCGTGGTCGCCGGTGATCATGGTCACCTTGATGCCCGCGGTGTGGCAGGTCGCGATCGCGGTGATCGCCTCGGGACGGGGCGGGTCGACGATGCCGGTCAGACCGAGGAAGACCAGGCCGGTCAGGGCTTCGTGATCGAGTTCCTCGTCGGTGGTGGCGGGACGGGTGGCCGCCGCCAGCACCCGCAGCCCCTGGGCCGAGAGCCGGTCGATCTCGGCGTCCCACCACTCCCGGTTCAGCGGCTCCTGACCACCGGACGCCGAGAGCTGGGTGGTGCTGCGGTCGAGCAGCCGGTCGGGGGCGCCCTTCGCCAGGATCACCCGGTGACCCTCGGGGGTGGTGTTCGTCGTGGCCATGTACTTGTGCTCGGAGTCGAACGGCAGCACGGCCGTCCGCGGGTAGGTGGCGGCGTCGAAGCCGGCCTTCAGCCCGAGGGTGCGCAGGGCGCCCTCGGTCGGCTCACCGACCAGGCCCCAGCGTCCGTCCGCGTCCTGGGCGACTTCGGCGTCGTTCACCACGGCCATCGCGGTGACCACCGCGCGCAGGTCGCCGCGTTCAGCCAGCTGAACCGGAGCCCCGGCCCACTCGATGGAGCCGGCCGGGTCGTAGCCCAGCCCGGCCGCCTGGTACTCGGCGGCGCGGGTGACAACGGTGCGCACCGTCATTTCGTTGGTGGTCAGCGTCCCGGTCTTGTCCGAGCAGATCCGGGTCACCGAGCCCAGGGTCTCCACCGCGGGCAGCTTGCGGATGATGGCGTTCCGCTTGGCCATCTGCTGCACGCCGAGAGCCAGCGTGATGGTCACCAGCGCCGGCAGCCCCTCGGGGATAGCAGCCACCGCGAAGCCGATGGTCGCCGAGATCAGCTCGCCGGCCGGCATGTTGTGCAGCCACTTGCCGATGGCCACCATGACCAGCGCCATCACGGCGATGATCAGCGCCAACTGCTTGCCGAACTTCGTGATCTGGCGGGTCAGCGGGGTGTCGAAGGTCTCGATGTCGGCCAGCAGGGTGGTGATCCGTCCGATCTCGGCATTGGCGCCGGTCGCGGTGACCAGGCCCACGCCCTGGCCCGCGGCGATGATGGACGACGAGAAGAGCATGGACGAGCGATCGCCGATCCCCGTCCCGGCAGCGACCGGGTCGATCGATTTGGACGTGGGCACCGCCTCGCCGGTGAGCGCGGCCTCCTCGGCACGCAGGTTGCTGGCCTCGATCAGCCGCAGGTCGGCCGGCACCCGCGAACCCGCCGACACCCGGACGACGTCGCCGGGCACCAGTTCCTCGGCCGGCACCGACACCCAGGCGCCGTCACGGCGGACCTGGGCGTCGGCGGAGAGCATGTTCTTGATGCCCTCCAGGGCGTGCTCGGCGCGTCCCTCCTGCACGTAGCCGATCACGGCGTTGATCACGGCCACGGCCAGGATCACCCAGAAGTCGATCCACTCCCCCATCGCCGCCTTCAGCGTGGCGGCGGCCAGCAGGATGTAGATCAGGATGTCGTCGAAGTGCTTCAGGAAGCGCTTCAGCGCGCTGTCCCGTTCGGGCTCGGGCAGCCGGTTGGGGCCATGACTGGCCAGCCGCTGGCGCGCCTGCTCACTGCTCAGCCCGTCGGCGGCGGTGTCTAGCCCGGCGAGGGCCTGCTCCACAGTGAGCGAGTACGCGGGCGCCGCGCTCGTTTCGGTTTGATCGACAGACATCAGACTCTCCCGGCACCACGCTCATCGGTCACAACGACCAAGTAGAACCCTAGTGCCCCGGTGCGACCTGGGCGTGACCGGCCCGCGGTCACGGGCCGAGAACCCCTGGCCTCGGGGGAGCCGCCGGTCGGGCCGCTACGCTGGCGGACGTGACTGACTTCGATCTCGACCCAGCCGTTCGTCCCGCCGACGACCTCTTCCGCCACGTCAACGGACGCTGGCTCGCCACTGCCCCGATCGCCGACGACCGGGCCGCCGCCGGCGCCTTCGTCGACCTGCGCGACGACGCCGAGATCGCCATCCGCGACATCGTCACGGGGCTGGAGGGTGCTGAGCCCGGCACCGACGCGTCCAAGGTCGAGCAGCTGTACGGCAGCTTCATGGACGTCGAACGGGTGGACGCGCTCGGGCTGGCACCGGTGGCGCCGATCCTGGCCGAGATCGACGAGATCGGCTCGGTCGACGAGCTGCTGGCCTACTTCGCCCGCAGTTCGCGCCGCGGCACTGGTGCCCCCTTCGCCTTCGACGTGGACGCCGACCCGGGCGACCCCGCGCACTACGCGCTCTTCCTGGGGCAGGCCGGGATCGGGCTGCCCGACGAGGAGTACTACCGGCTGGAGCAGCACGCCGCGATCCGCGAGGCCTACCGCGACCATCTCGATCGCACGCTCTCGCTGGCCGAGGTGACCAGCAGCGGCTCCGGGCTGATCTTCGAGCTGGAGGCCGCGGTCGCCGCGCTGCACTGGGACAAGGTGCGCACCCGTGACCTGGCCGCCCAGTACAACCCGATGCCGCTGGCCGACCTGGACGCCACCGGGCTGCCGTGGAGCCGGATTCTGTCCTTGATGGAAGTCTCCGCCGAGTCGGTGATCGTGATGCAGCCGTCCTTCGTCGAAGGGCTCGCGACGCTGCTCGACTCGTCCCGGCTAGAGCAGTGGAAGCTGTGGGCCAAGTGGGCAGCGGTCTCCCGGCTCTCGCCCTACCTGCCCGAGGCGCTGGCCCAGGCCCGGTTCGACT
Source organism: Propionicimonas sp. (assembly GCA_027492575.1). Lineage (GTDB taxonomy): Bacteria > Actinomycetota > Actinomycetes > Propionibacteriales > Propionibacteriaceae > Propionicimonas. The sequence continues at coordinate 1,410 of JAPUEM010000122.1, read as the reverse complement.
TCTACGGGACGGTGCTGCAGGGCACTCCCGTGATCCGGGAGCGCTGGAAGCGCGGCGTCGACCTGGTCGAGCGGTTCCTCGGCGAGGCCGTCGGCAAGCTGTACGTCGAGCGTCACTTCGCGCCGGTCGCGAAGCAGCGGATGGATGACCTCGTCGCCAACCTGATCCAGGCCTACCGGATCTCGATCAGCAAGCTGGACTGGATGACGGACGAGACCCGCGCCGAGGCGCTGGCCAAGCTCGACCGGTTCACCCCGAAGATCGGCTACCCCGAGATCTGGAAGGACTACTCGGGCCTGTCGACGGTGCCGGGCGACCTGGTGGGCAACGTGCTGCGGGCCTCGGAGTTCCACTTCGCCGACGAGGCCGCCAAGATCGGCCGGCCGATCCGCCGCCATGAGTGGCTGATGACCCCGCAGACCGTGAACGCCTACTACCACCCGCTGCGCAACGAGATCGTCTTCCCGGCCGCCATCCTGCAGCCGCCGTTCTTCGACGCCGAGGCCGACGACGCGCTCAACTACGGCGCGATCGGTTCGGTGATCGGTCACGAGATCGGCCACGGCTTCGACGATCAGGGTTCGACCTGCGACGGCGAGGGCCGGCTGCGGGATTGGTGGACGCCCGCCGACAAGGACGCCTTCCAGAAGCGCACCGCCGCCCTGGTCGACCAGTACGAGGGCCTCACCCCGGCTCTGGTGCCGAACGCGCACGTGAACGGCAAGCTGACCCTGGGCGAGAACATCGGCGATCTGGGCGGGGTGGGCATCGCCTACCAGGCCTGGCGGCTAGCCACCGACGGCGTCGACCCCGGCCCGATCGACGGCATCCCCGCCGACCAGCGGTTCTTCCTCTCCTACGCCCGCGCCTGGCAGACCAAGCGGCGTCCCGAAGCCGTCCTGCAGCAGGTGGCCACCGACCCGCACTCCCCCGAGGAGTTCCGGGTCAACCAGGTGATCCGCAACGTCGACGCCTACTACGACGCCTTCGAGGTCACCCCCGAGGACGCCGCCTGGCTCGACCCGGAGCAGCGCGTCATGATCTGGTAGCAGCGCCCGATCGGGCGGCTTTGCTCGGCTAGCTTCCGCGCCAGCGGTCGAGTTGCAGGAAGAACCGCCGCTCGACGTCGCCGCAATCGGCGAGCTTGTCGCCCGGGTTGAGGTTCCTGGTGCCGTCCGGACCGACGCGGTAGACCTGATTTCCTGACTTTGTCCGAAGGGCTCACCATCGTGTCTCACACATTTCCGCTTTCCGGCCGTACGGCTCTGATCACCGGGGCGCCTCGGTCGCGAGTTGCCGCATGAGACGAACGCCGACGACGACCGGATCGCCAAGGGCATGGGGATCGTCAGCGGCATCCAGGGCGGCCTCATCCTCACGTCCGCCGTCACGCTCGCCCTCATCGGCCAC
>JAPUEM010000121.1:4414-9545 GCA_027492575.1 Propionicimonas sp. | reverse complement strand
CGCGATGGTCGTCGGCGGGAACTTCGTCGCGCCCGGCGAGGATGCCTACCTGCTCGCCCTGGAGGCCTTCGTCGCCTCGTTCCGGCTCGACCACGAACGCGCCCGTGACCGGGCGATGACCGCGTTGCGACTGGCCGATCCCGAGGACGTCGAGGCGGTGGTGCTGGCGTCCGCCGTCCGCGCCCTGGCCTCGGCGGGGACGGGCATCCAGGGCGACTGGCGGGCCATGGCCCCCGGGGAGACCCCTACCGGGGACCCGCTGGCGGACGGGGAGCCGCTGCTCGACCGGCTGCCCGCCGGGGATACCGGCCTCTTCGCCCGCTACGCCTTCGTCGAGGCGGCGCTGGCCTGCGCCCGGGTCGGCCTCGCGCTCCGCACCGCCCCGCGATCGGCCACGCACTTCCTTGCGCACCAGGGACGCCGCCACGCCTTCGCGACGGTGATCGAGGTGCTCGCCTCCCGCACCGCCGCCTTCGCCGGCCAGATCGAGGTGGCCCGCGACCTGCTTCCGGTCGAGGGCGACGAGCCCGGCCGGGTCCGCCTGCTGGCCGACGCCGCCCGCGCCCTGATGCTGGGCAACTCCGGGAACCGGGCCGCGACCCGCGAACTCGTGCGACGGGTGCAGGCCCTGCTGCCCGAGGGACTCGACCGGATCGACCTCGGCGCCGCCCTGCTGTGCTCCTACGGCCTGCTCGGCGCCGGCGATATCCGGGGTGCGCTGCGGCTGGCCGTCCGCTTCGACTGGGACACGTCGATGGTGATCGACCGAGCGCTGGTCTACGAGACGCTGGTGCACGGCGCCGTCCTGGCCGACGACCTCGGCGCCGCCGAGGCCTGGCTGTCGCGCATCGAGGAGTTCGCCGGGGATCCGATCGCCGACTCCGCGCTGGCACGCTCGCGCAGCCGGGTCGCGCTGCTGGCCGGCAGGAAGGACGAGGCGATCGAGCACGCGGACCGCGCGATCGTGATGGCGGACCGCGAGGGCCGGGTGATGGAAGCCGCCGAAAGCCGTGTCTGCGCCGCCCGCGCCCGCATCGCCGCCGGACGACGAGCGGACGCGGCCCACCTGCTGGAGCCCGCGGCCCTCGACGCCGACCGGCAGGGTTTCCACGCCCTCCGGCGAGCCGCCGACCGGGTGCTGCGCCGAACCGGACGGCGGATCCGTCCCGCGCCCGGCAGCGTCTCGGCCGGGTTGTCGGCCCGGGAACGCGACGTCCTTGCCCTGCTGATGGACGGCAGCGAGAACCTGGAGATCGCCCGGCTCCTGGGGCTCTCCGAGCACACCGTCCGCGGGCATGTCTCCCGCATCCTGGCGGCCTACGGTCTGCCGACCCGGGTCGCCCTCATCGCGCACGCCCGCTGGCGGGATGCGCCACCCGACCCCGCGACCTGGTCGGACCTCACCCCCCGGCAGCGCGAGGTCGTCCGGCTCGCGGTCACCGGCTCAGGGGCAGCGGAGATGGCGGCCCAGCTCGGCATCAGCGAGCGCACCGTGGAGAAGCACCTGGCCGATGTCAGAGACCGGTGGGGCGTCACCACCCGGATCCAGCTGGTGGTGCGGGCTGCCTCCCAATGAGGCTTCGTCAACTGAATACAGTAAAATCCTCAACCATGACTCCCACCCCCGAGATCCGCACCGTCGCGCGGCGGAAGCTGCTGCTCACCTCGGCGTGGGCGGTGCCGGTCATCGCGGTGGCGTCCGCGACGCCCGCCTTCGCGGCGTCCAATGAGAAGCGGGTCGACCTGAGCTCGCAGGCCAGGGTGCCGAACGAAGCTCGAAGTGGTGTGAACAACGGCACCTCCTACTGGCAGGGCCCGCGGACGCTCACTTTCGACTTCACCTACACGAACAGCGGACCTGACCCGCTGCCCGCCGGGGCAATGGTCTCCATCGGGCTGCCCTTCGCTGCCGCCTGGGACCGATCCCTGCGACGATCGAGTGTCACGGTTCGGGCAGACGCTTTGGCGATCAGCGCTCCGAGAAGGGTCGGACGCAGGATCGCGCCGGCACGGCCGTCGACGACGATCTTGCGCGACTGCGTCCTGTTGAGAACCTTCTGCGCACCCGGGGTCTCGACGGTGGTCGCACCGCCCACCCCCAGCCGGGGCTTGTTCCCGAGATGACGTGGAATCAGGACGTCGATGACTGCCCCGCCCCGAACCCAGCGGTGCTGGTGCCCTGAGCGAGTGGTGCCGTCCGAACGGAAGCCGCGCGCCACCAGCGCCTGCGTCACCTCGTGAAGGATCTGTGGATGGGCGCGCACGTCGAGCACTGCATCCACGTCATCTGTGGGACGTGCCGGACCACCACCACGCTCCAGGCACCAGAGGAAGACCATCTGGCCGCCGACAAGGCTCCACCCGCGAGGAACGTCTTCGTGAAGGTCGATGAGTGCATTCCAAGACTCGAGCTGCTTCCCCGGGGGCAGGTCGATGACGACCGGATCAGTGGTCATGCTGCAACCTCTCCGCGATGAGATTCTCGGCCTGCTGCGCTTCGCGCGGCCCGCCGTCGGCAAGGTCAGCGACAACCATGAGCCAGGGCAGCGGCTCGGGAAGCTCAGCCAACAATCCGAGCAGGACGTTGGCTCGGCCTACGTCCGCGGGCACAAGAAGGTGCTCCCGCTTCAGCTGCTCGATGTCTCCGTGCAGTACATAGCCCTCCACAATGTCGAGGGCCGAGATTCCTGACCGTGGGTCGCTCACGCCCGAGAGCACGACTCGGCGGTCGGCCCGGACCCCGTCGAGGTCCGCTGCGGACAGCCTGAGCTTCTCGGCACGCCGCGCCATCCACGAGCGGACGAGGGGCAGCGGGTCGGGGCTGCCGGCGAGCTTCGCCAGCCGGCGTAGCGATCGGTGTCGTTGCACAGCGCTGAGGTGATCCAGCGACCGCCCGTCGCCATCGGCAGCTGCGGCGAGCGCCCACGCTGACGCGGTGTCCAGCGGCCTTCCGCGGTTGGCCGGCACGCTTGGCAGAGAGCCGGGATCGACCAGCCACACGCCGCTCACCTTCTCACCGCGCACTCGTCCGACGGCGAGTTGCCGTCGCACCTCCTGCTCGCTGACGCCGAGGTGCTGCGCCGCGGTTCGAACGCTTACGCTGTTCATTACACTATTATTGCGCATTCACACTATTTATGAAATAGGCTGTGGGGGCCTCCCGCGACTGGGCGGCTCTAGATTCGGACGAGTCGGTCCGGCCGGCTGTAGACCACCATGGACGGGCCGCGGAGGAAGCCGACCAGGGTAAGGCCGGCCTCGGTGGCCAGTTCGACGGCCAGGGAGGACGGCGCGGAGACCGCGGCCAGCATCGGGATGCCGGCCATCAGGGCCTTCTGGGTGAGCTCGAAGCTGGCCCGGCCGGAGACCATCAGGACGGCACCGCGGGCGGGGAGGCGTCCGTTCAGCAGAGCCCAGCCGACCACTTTGTCGACGGCGTTGTGGCGTCCGACGTCCTCGCGGAGCACCAGCATCCCGCCGGTCGCGCCGTCGAAGAGGGCGGCGGCGTGCAGGCCGCCGGTGCGTTCGAAGACGGCCTGGCCGGCGCGCAGCGTGTCGGGATAGCCGGCCAGCGCCTCGGGGGTGAGGTGCAGCGGGTCGTCGTCCACCCGGTACTTGGAGACGGTCGCGACCGCGTCGATGCTGGCCTTGCCGCAGACCCCGCAGGAGCTGGTGGTGTAGAAGTTACGCTCGATGCTCGGGTCGGGCGGGGCCACGCCGGGGGCGAGGGTGACGTCGAGGACGTTGTAGGTGTTGAGTCCGTCGTCGCCGGCGGCGCCCGCGCAGTAGCGCGCGGTGGCGTACTCGTCGCGGTCGTGGATCACGCCCTCGGAGACCAGGAATCCCGCCGCCAGTTCGACGTCGTGGCCGGGGGTACGCATGGTGACGGTGAGGGCTCGGCCGCCGACGCGGAGTTCGAGCGGCTCCTCGACGGCGACCACGTCGTCGCGGCGCCGCACGGCCTCGCCGAGGGTGATCCGGGTGACCTGGCGACGTGCAGTGATGCGTGACATTCTGTCTGGATACCACCGTGGCGAGCCGGGAAGCAAGGCCTGACTTCGCCTTTCGTAGAACCGGAGATCCCGGGTAGTCGCCCGGATGACGGGGTGGGTCTTTGCGTGCGGGAGGAGTTCGGATGACATCGTCACCCAGGCAGTTGCCGCGGGATGAGCTGGACGAGTGGCTTGCCGCTGCCGCCACGGAGCTGGGGGTCGATGCCGCGTCCGTGGACATCGGGCTCGTGCTGCGGCTCACGGGTGATGTCGCCCACGGCGTCGCCCGTCCCGCCGCTCCGCTGACCGCCTATCTGCTCGGACTCGCCGTCGGACAGGCCGATGATCCGGCGTCCGAACTCGCCGCCAAGGCGCAGGCCCTCTCCGAACTCGCGCAGGGCTGGCTAGCGTCACAGTCGACGACCCTTCGACAGGCTCAGGGATCGTAAGGTGCGGCGGCAAACGCCCTAGCCGATGAACGTTCCCTGAGCTTGTCGAAGGGTCCCGGAGCTTTGTCGAAGAACCCTGAGCCCACGCTCCCTGAGCCTGTCGAAGGGTCCCAGAGCCGGACGCACGCTCGCCTCGCTCGAACGATCCCTGACCTAGACTGCCGGGATGGCACCCCGTTACGTCTCTCCGCTCATCGTCGAACCTGGCTCCGTCTTCGGGTTCGCGACCACCCCGCTCTTCCCCAGCTCACCGCCGACCGGACGCTACGGCGCCCTCGTCGTCCTGGGCCACAACGCCGACCTGGTCGTGATCGGCGTCCTCGACGGGGTGTGGACGTCCCTGCCCACCCTCGCCGAGGTCACCGGCCGGAAGCTGATGCGCCACAGCCGCTTCGAATCCGGCAAGAAGCCGGTCGCCTTCGGCTTCGACCGCAAGTGGACGGTCGAACTGCAGCAACTCACCCTGCTCGGGCTGCTCCCGCTGGATGACGAGCAGCAGCGGATCGCCAACCGCTACCTGGGCGACAACTTCATCGGGCGGGTCTACTCCCTCCCCGAGACGGCCGACTCCGAGGTTGAGGGCGAGTGGCGCTGGGTGAACGACCGCGAGGCGTACCTGGCTGAGTCGGCTGCCGAGCAAGAACGTCGGGAGCGCGAGTACGCAGCGGCGCAGGAGCGCTACGAGACGAG
>JAPUEM010000121.1:0-4314 GCA_027492575.1 Propionicimonas sp. | reverse complement strand
AGCAAGAACGTCGGGAGCGCGAGTACGCAGCGGCGCAGGAGCGCTACGAGACGAGACTGAAGGATCTCACCTGGGAGCACCTGCTCGCCGAGACCCCGTTCGAGCGATGGAACGAGTCGCCGCCGTTCCCCTCCGCCGAGTTCCGCGACGCCGCCGCGGAGCGCGTCCGCGAAACCTACCGGGAGCTACAGGCGCTCGGCCCGAAACCCCGCAAGGCCGATGTCCGCAAAGCCGTGAAGTCCCTGCTCCAGTGGATCAAGGACGCCGACGCCGCCGCGGGCCTCGTCCTCGAAACCGAGGAGCGCGACGACATCTACCTACTCCTCGAAGAGATCACCCACGTGGCCCGCCAGCCCTCCCTGCTCCCCGAAATGGAGCCCTGGTACACCTGGTGATCCCGTCCCCTCACCGGTGGCCCGCCGCGATCATCCAGCGGTCGCGCAGCCGGAAGGCGGGGATGGTCTGACGCTTGGCCTTGTTGGTCGCGATGTTGCCGCGGACGCCGTTCGTCCGCGCCCAGTCGGCCAGCGGGATCACCCGCGGACTCGTGATCAGCGCGATCCGCTTGTGCAGTGATTCGAGCAGCAGCAAGGCCAGCAGCCGGGTCATGCCGTCGTGGCGATCGGTCTTCGCATAACCGTCCAGCAGCGGGTAGTAGTCGACCCTCCGGTTCCGGGCGCGGACGATCACCGGCGGCAGGCCGAGATCCTGCAGTTGTCTGTTGATCAGCACCCGTCCGACGCGTCCGTTGCCGTCCACGAACGGGTGGACGACCTCGAACTCGCAGTGGAACCGGGCGATGGCCTCGAGGAAGCCGGACGAGACGTCCGTGCGGTAGCGCGCGAGCGCATCGGAGACCAGACCGGAGACGAACTCCGGGTTGGCGCCGAGATGCCCACCGACCCGCACCCATTCCCCCGCCCGCCGGAACCTTCCTGCCGCGTCCTCACGAATGCCGGCCAGCAGCATGCCGTGCCAGCGCAGCATGAGGTCGGTGGTCAGCGGCTCGGACGTGGTCGTCAACTGGACGGTGACCGCGGCCAGGTTCCGGGCCTCGTACACCTCACGCAGCTCATGCTCTCCCGAAGGCAGTCGGCCCTCCAGAATCCGCTCAGTGTCGGCGAGGGTGAGCGTGGAGTTCTCGATCGCGTTCGACTGCTGCACGGCCTCGGCAACCTCGGCCAGCGCAATCTGCTCCAGCGCCTCGGGGTGGTCGGCCACGAGCGCCCGATACCGCTCGACCAGCGCGTCGATCCGCGTCCGCGTCACCTGGTTGATCACCGATCACCCACTTATCGTGAATAAATGCTGAAGCTAACCTTGATTCACGTATCTTAGCTGTCCGCTAGTCTGAGGCAGACAGACGCAGGGAGGGAGCACGGATGTCGTTCCAGGCCTATCTCGATGCGATCGAGGGAAAGACCGGCATGACCCCGCGGCAGTTGGTCGACCTCGCGAAAGGCCGCGGGTACGACGAAGCCTCGGTCAAAACCGGCACCATCCTGGAGTGGCTGAAGGACGACTGCGGTCTCGGTCGCGGTCATGGCATGGCCCTCGTGCACGTCATCAAGAGCGGTCCGAAGATCGATGCCAAGCACGTCGGATCGACCGGCTCCCACCGCGACGAGTCCGACACCCTCTGGCTCGACGGCAAGGCCACCAATCCCGGCCGGTAGCGGCCACCGAACCAGCCCTCGGGCCTTGAGGCGATCAGCCCAGCGCGACGATGTAGGAGTCGACCTGGGCGATCAGGTCGCCGCGGAAGGTGAACAGGTCGTTGTAGGCGAACCGGAACGGCCCCGCTTCGCGGTGGCGGCCCTGGCCGGTGCCGGTGACCACCACGACGTCGCCGGCCTCGATCGTGCGATCGACGGTGAGGTCGGGGCTGCCCTCGAAGGCGGGGTTCTCGATCTCGTCGTCGAACTCGGCCTTGCCTCGCGTCGTCCGCACGCCGTGGATGTACCAGACGACGTCGTCGGTGAGGCAGGCGAGGATCGCCGCGTGATCGCTGCGGCGGAAGCCCTCGAAGTAGTCGTGCACGATCTGCTGTCGAATGGTCATGGGTTCTCCTTAAGCGGGGTCGAGGACGATCGGGACCTTGGCCCAGCCGCTGACCGGGGCGATCTCGCGGACGGGGTCGCGCTCGGCGGAAAGGCCGATGCGGGTGGTGCGGGCCAGCAGCTCCCAGACGATCACGCGCAGTTCCATGAGGGTGAGCGCTCGCCCGGGGCAGATGTGGGGGCCGATGCCGAAGACCAGGTTGGCCTCGGCGTGCTGGGCGGGGTTGAAGGCGTCCGGGTCGGGGAAGGCCTTGGGGTCGCGGTTGGCGGCCGTCCAGTTGAGGACGACGCGGGTGCCTGCGTTGATCGGCTCGCCGCCGACCACGACATCGCGTGTTGTCACGCGGCGATTCGAGACGAAGGGGTCGTCGATGCGCAGAATCTCCTCCACGGCGTCCTCGAAGTCGCGCACCCGGTCGCCGGCGACGAGTTGGCGCAGATGGCCCTGCAGCGCGACATCGGTCGCCAGGTGATGGACGATCACGCCGACGCAGGCGGCCAGCGAGGAGAGGTCGCCGGCCGTCCAGTTGCGCAGGATCGAGACGATCTCGGCGTGCCGCAGCGGACGTGCGTCCACCCGGTCGTTCATCAGCCGCGAGGTGACGTCATCGACGGAGCCGTCGCGGCGGGCGTCCAGCAGCCGGCTGATGATGGCGTCGAAGTCCTCGGCCACCTGGGCCATCCGGGCGCGCTCACCGGAGCGGGTCGCCTCGCGGTTGGCGGCCACCCAGTCGACCAGTTCCTGCTCGATCCCGGCGGGCCAGCCCAGCCAGGTGCTCTGCACGCGGACCGCGTACGGGGTGCCGATGTCGAGCACGGTGCGGACGGTCACCCCGCGCGGCAGCGCGCCGACGATGGCCGCGGCGTGGTCGCGGCACTGCGGCTCCTGGGCGGCGACCTCGGCGTCGGTCAGGTAGGCGTCGATGAGCCGGCGGTAGGCCCGGTGCTCCTCACCGTCCAGGCTGTTGGGCAGCGCCCGATGCGCGGAGACCGCGCTGGAGAAGCCCTCGGCGTCCAGCGCGGCGGCCCGGACGTCGACGTGCGCCAGCAGGGTGACCGATCCGTCCGCCTCGCGGACGACGGGGCAGGTCTGGCGTTGCGCGTCCAGCATCACCCGCAGGTCGGGGCGCGTCCCCACCTCGGAGTGCGAATCGACCAGTACGTCATTGGCAAGGTCATTCATGGCCACCACAATAGACCTGCCTGCCCACCGAAGGAGCCCCCGTGACACCCGAGCAAGCCGACCTGGCCGAGCGACTCCGCTTCCTGCTCGCCGAGGAGCCCACGACCAGCGACCGGCGCATGTTCGGGCAACTGGTGCTGATGGTGAACAACAAGATCCTGGTCGGCGCCGGGAAGCAGGGCGACCTGCTGGTGCGCGTCCCGGCCGATCGCCATGAGGACCTGCTCACCCGCGAGGACGCCGCCCAGGCCGAGATGGGAGCCGGACGGACGATGGGCCCCGGCTGGATCGTCGTCGAGGCGCCCGGCCTGGAATCCGACGAGCAATTGTCCTTCTGGGTCGAGGTCGCACTCGATCACAACCGCTCCGCCCTGAAGTGAACGAACCTGCCGCTGGATGCCGGACGGCAGCCGCTTTCGCGCACTTTGTGCGGATCTGGAGGTAGATCTGTTCGGCCGCCCACCAAACCGTGCTCGGCCGGCCGAGCCGGGGCCGGACGCGCAGCACCCGGGATCAGCGCCCACCTGGACAGGACTACCTCTGGATCACCGATGACGGCCTCCTCGCGTAGCGATCGCGGATCTGGAGGTAGAACCGTTCAGTCGCCGGCCAGGCCGTGGTCGGCGAGCCAAGCCTCGGCCTGGCGGCGGGGGACGCGGAGCACCCAGGCGTCGATCAGCAACTCGGAGAGGTAGCCGGGGTCGATGGCGTCCAGCCGGACCAGCACAGCCGGGTAGCCGGCGAAGTGCGGAATGGTGAAGAAGACCTCGGGCTCGCCCGCCACCAGCGCCAGCGCCTCCTCGGCGCTCTCGACCCGAAGGCCGATCACCTCGCCGTCCGGCCAGGCCCGGCCCAGTTCGGCGAGCTGTTCCAGATCGCGTCCGGTCGGCCCGCGCAGCCAGGCGAGGTTGCCCCTGGCGGTCCGCCAGGCGGGCGCCTGTGTGTGACCGCCCACCCGTTCGGTCACGCCGGGCAGGTCCAGCGCGATCCGCCGCACGTCCTCGATGGTCGCCACCGGACCATCCTTCATCGTGGATCGGCCGGCGGCAAGACTCGCCAGCCGAGACCCGG
>JAPUEM010000120.1 GCA_027492575.1 Propionicimonas sp. | reverse complement strand
GCAGCGCAGCAGAGCCTGACGGACTCCTCGGCGGGTGAGCGACCACGGAGCGAATCGAGGTGCGGCTATGGAGCGGCTGGCTCGGCCTCGCGCGGCCCGGTGCACGGTCATGGGCGAGCTGCTGGCAGAGAACCGGCAGAATGGGGCACATGTCCGCGACCCTTCCTGTCCGCACGATGCCGCCGCAGCGCAGCCTTCGGCTTCGGCTGGCCACGGCGGCGGGCGATCTCGCCGCGGCGCTCTCGCGGCTGGCCGGACGCGGCTCCGGCGCGTCCATCCGGGGCCAGGTGCTGACCCGGATCGAGCCGAACGCCTTCGCCGAGTTATTGCGCGGACGCACAGTGCTGGCGGTTTCGGGCACCAACGGCAAAACCACCACCACCCATCTGCTGGCCGCCGCCCTCCGCGCGGGGCTCGGCGGCCAGGCCGGCCGGCTGGTCACCAACGCCGACGGCGCGAACCTGCACTACGGCATCGCCTCCGCCCTCAGCCAGGCGCCACGAGCCGACATCGCCGTGCTGGAGACCGACGAGCGGGTGGTGAGCGACATGATCGCCACCGGCTCGCCACGGGTGCTGGTCTTTCTCAACTTCAGCCGCGACCAACTCGACCGGCACCACGAGATCAAGGCCCTGGGACGTTCCTGGCGCACGGCGCTGCAGAAGGCCGGCGCGGCCGGCCCAGTGATCGTGGCGAACGCCAGCGACCCGCTGGTGGTGTGGTCGGCGGGCACGGCCGCCCAGGTGATCTGGGTCGAGACCGACACCCAGTGGTCGGCCGACGCCGCGCTCTGCCCGGCCTGCGGAGCCATGCTCACCCGGGTGCCCGCGGTAGGCCGGGATCGCTGGGACTGCCCGGGTTGTGAGCTGACCCAGCCGGAGTCGTCCTACGTCGTGGTGGACGGGGCGGTGCGGCTGCCGGACGGCGAGGTGGTGACCCCGCAGTTGCAGGTGCCGGGCCGGTTCAACATCTCCAATGCCGCCTGCGCGCTCGCGGCGGCCATCGAGTTCGGGGTCGATCCCGCGACCGCTCTGGCGGGCATGGCCACGGTGAGCGCTCCGGCCGGCCGCTACGCGACCGCCCAGTTCGGCGCCACCACTGCCCGGCTGCTGCTGGCCAAGAACCCGGCCGGCTGGGCCGAGGCGCTGCCGCTGGCCGCCAGCGATCCGGTGGTGCTGGCCATCGACTCGGTCGCCGCCGACGGCAAGGACGTCTCCTGGCTCTGGGATGTCGAGTACGAGCAGCTGGCCGGACGGCGGGTGATCGCCACCGGCCCCCGCGCCCAGGATCTCGCGGTCCGGTTGAGCTATGCCGGGGTCGAGCACAGCGTCGTCCCCGACCTGATGGACGCGCTGGCCGGTCACCCCCAGCCGGTCGACGTGATCTCGACCTACACCCCGTTCCAGAAACTGCTGAAGGTGGCGGGGCTGCGATGAAACCGGTCGACATCGTCATCGTCTACCAGTCGCTGCTGGGCATCTACGGCGACCGTGGCAACGGCATGGTGCTGCGGCAGCGCCTCGCCTGGCGCGGCATCGACGCCCGCCTCATCGAGGTGGAACCGGGCCAGCCGCTGCCCGCGTCCGGAGCGGTCTACCTGCTGGGCGGCGGCGAGGACAGCGCCCAGGTCTCGGCCGTCCGGCTGCTGCGCGAGGACGGCAACCTGTTCCGCGCGGTCGACGCGGGCGCGGTGCTGTTCGCGGTCTGCGCCGGCTACCAGATCACCGGTGAGACCTTCACCATCGGCGAGCGCGACGAGGTGATCGAGGGCCTCGGGCTGCTCGACGTCACCACCCGCCGCGGCACCGAACGTGCGGTCGGCGAGACCCTGAGCCGCTGGACGAAACCGGACGGCACGCAGTCGCTGATCACCGGCTTCGAGAACCACGGCGGCTTCACCACCCTCGGCGCGGAAGCCTCCCCGCTGGCCTTCGTCGAGCTCGGCGTCGGCAACGCCAACGACGGCACCGAGGGCGCCGTCCAGGGCAGGGTGATCGGCGCCTACCCGCACGGCCCGATCCTGGCCCGCAACCCGGACCTGGCCGACCACCTGCTGGAGCTGGCCCTGGATCGCCGGCTCGACCCATTGCCCAACCCCGAGCTCGACGAACTCCGCCGCCAGCGCATCGCCGCCGTCCGCAAGGCCCACTCGCGCCGCTGACCCGGTCTGCCCGACTGCCCCGACCCAGAGGGACGTAAAGGACCGGTCCGCCACGAAGGGAGGGGGGCCAGCCGATAGGATCGAAACCGTGCGTTTTCGGTTGGCCGCGCTGCTCGGCGCGCTTGTCATGCTCTCCACCGTGCTGGTGGGGTGCGCTCCCGACGTTCGGGCGGACGGCGTGATCCACGTCCCCGCCGAGGTGAAGACCCTGGTCGAGGCGGAGCAGGAGGCCGAGCCGGGCGACCTGATCCTGATCGCTCCGGGCACGTACCACGAGCAACTCCAGATCCAGACCCCCGACATCACCGTCCGCGGCGAGGATCGCAACACCGTGATCATCGACGGCGAGGGGCAGCGTCCGTTCGGCATCGTCGCGATCGCGGACGGGGTGCGCGTCGAGAACCTGACCGTCACCGACGCGACCTTCTACGGGGTGCTGTTCACCGGCCTGCATGACGAATCCGGGCCCTCGGCGCCGACCGTGAACGGTTATGAGCGCTGGGATCCGGAGCAGTTCCCGCCGCTGCAGCGCTTCCTGGTCGACCATGTCACCGCGATCAACAACGGCCTCTACGGCATCTACGCGTTCAACTCCCAGAACGGTGCGATCGTCGACTCCTACGCTTCGGGGTCGGCCGACAGCGGCCTCTACGTCGGGCAGTGCCGCGACTGCGGGATCCTGGTCCAGGGCAATGTCGCCGAGCGCAGCGCGGTCGGCTTCGAGAACGCGAACGCCTCCGACTCGGTGTACGTGCTGGGCAACCGGTTCACCGGTAACCGGATTGGCCTCACCCTGCTCTCCAACTACCAGGAGGCCTTCGTCCCGCAGGCCCGCAACATCGTCGCCGGGAACCTGATCGCCGACAACACCGAGCCCGATTCCCCCGCCCACGTGGACGGCGGCTTCGGCATCGGCATCGGGATCAGCGGCGGCATCGAGAACCGGATCCAGAACAACCTGATCGCCGGCAACCCGCAGGCCGGTGTGCTGTTCGCCCACGCCGAAGACCTCCCGGCCGCCAACAACGCGCTGCTCGGCAACGCCTTCGAGGGCAACCGGGTGGACATCGCCAATATCTCGGCGCAGCGGGCGATGGCCTGGGGCAACTGCCTCACCTCGGACGCCACGTACACCACCGAGCCCGCCGCCCTGGCGGCCGCGCTCACCCGCGCCGACTGCGGGACGACCCTCGCCCAGGGCGACCCGCAACCCGCTGCCACTGAGGTCGGCGGTCCGGCCGCCCCGCCCGGGGTGAGCTTCCGCAAGGTCGCCCAGCCCAAGGATCAGCCGAACCTGCCGCAACGCGACAGCTACCCGCGGCTGCCGGACGCGGTCGCCCTGCCGGCAGTGGACGGCTTCGCCGTCCCGGGCAGGGACCTGCTGGCCGACCGGGCCGGGGTGCGATGAGAGCCCTCGTCCTGCTGACCTCGCTGCTGGTGCTGCTGGCCGGCTGCGCTCCCGCGCAGCAGTGGCACCCGGTGACCACCGAGGAATCGCAACTGCTCGCCGCGACCCGGTTCCACAACTTCGACGCGGGCACCCGGCCCTTCCATACCGAGCTGGAGGTGCAGGGCGCCGCGCTGACCCTGGACGGCTGGATCGACTTCGTCAATCACGTCGGCTTCGCCCGGGTGAGCGGCCCGACCTTCGACCCGCAGACCCTGCTCTGGGGGCCGTCGATGGTGGCCTTGAAGGACGTGGACCCGGGTGGGCAGCAGCCCAGCACGATCCCGGCGCCGACCGATGCCGACGGCTGGCAGATCCGCGAGCTGGACGGCAGCGGGTCCACCCTCGACGCGGTGCTGATCCTGCTCAGCTCGCTGGGCAGCGACCGTCCGGAGAACCCGCTGCTGCTGCAGCAGGCGGGCGCGCTGTGGCTGCGGAACGACTCCGTCGAGGTGGCGGGGGAGAAGATCGAGGTCTCGGTCTTCGCCGCCCCGCTGCAGGACGGCGCCCTCACCCCGGACGATCCGCAACCCACCCCCGAGACCGCCACGGTGAAGCTCTGGGTGGACGCCGCCGGCCTCACCCACCGCGTCGAGGCGCTGCTGGGAACCCAGTGGGTGACCGCGGATTTCGGCCCGGCCACCGGCCAGGAGATGCAGGTGAGCGGCCCGTGACCACCCGGAAGGAGCCCGCGGCCTCCCCAGACGACGGCCACGCCGCCGTTGGCGACGGGATGGAAGGAACAGAGCACTCCCCGACGATCCCTGAGCCAGTCGAAGGGTCGGCGGTCGGGGCGGACGACCCTTCGACACGCTCTGTTCCTCGGCCCGCTGACGCGGCCCTCGTCAAGACTCCCACGCCCTCATCCGCTGAAGCGTCTGAGCGCTCGTCGTCCGGGATCGTCCCGGGCGTCTCGCGCCGAGGGCTCTTCCTCGGCACCGGCGCGGGCGCCCTGGCGGGCCTGGCGATCGGCGCCGGGGTGACCACGGCCCTGCGGCCGGCCGCGGAAGCCACCCCTCCGGCCGCCGGCCTGCCGGTCCCCGCCGCCGGAGCCAACCAGGCCGGCATCGGCCGTCCGGTCGATCCCCAGTCGCACAACCTGGTGGTGGTCGCCACCCTCGACCCGGCCGCGGCCCGCGCCACCCTGGCCGGCCTGGGGGAGAGGATCCTGCGGCTGACCGACCCCGAGGCCCGCGACGTGCTGATGGACGGCCCCGGCGACCTCACCGTCCAGGTGGGGGTGGGCCCGCGGGTGCTGGCCCGCAATCCAGCGGTGGCCGGTCTGGCCGACATGCCGCTGTACACCGGGGACGCCGAACTGCCCGCGGTCGCGCTGGGCGGGGATCTGCTGCTGATGATCCAGGCCAGCAATCCCGGGGTGCTGGAGCCGGTCTTCGAGGCGCTGGTCGCGCCCGGCAGCGGCATCACGGTGCAGTGGCGCGAGCACGGCGCGCGCGGACCGAGCCAGGACATGATCGCCCGGAATCCGCTCGGCTTCCACGACGGCATCATCAACCCGCGCGGCGAGGACGAGTACGCCGAGCAGGTGTGGATTCCGGACGGTCCGCTGGCCGGCGGCACGATCTGCGCGATCCGCCGCTTCGTCCTCGCCACCCGCGAGTTCTCCCAGCTGGCACCGCCCCGCCAGGACGCCGTGATCGGACGGGAGCGCGCCACCGGCCGTCCGCTCTCCGGCGGCGAGATGCGGGACGAGGCGGACATCACCGCCCGCGCGGCCAATGGCGACGTGATCATCCCGCTGCGCTCCCATATCCGGGCCGCGCACCCGTCGTTCACCGACAGCGGTGTCATGCTGCGCCGCAGTTATGGCTTCACGGCGACCGGAATCGGGGTCGAGCCGGCCAACGGGCTGGTCTTCATCAGCTACCAGAACGTGGTGCGCACCTTCGTCGCCACCCAGCAGCGGATGGACGAGACCGACGATCTGATGGATTTCGCCCGTCCCACCGCCACGGCGGCCTTCGCCATCCTGCCCGGTTTCGACGGGCAGCGTCCGCTCGGCTCGACCCTCGGGCTGTAGGCCTCAGCGGGGCAGCAGATCGTCCAGCACCTCGAGGACGCCGTCGGCGGTGTTGGGCGGCGCCACGCGGGCGGCGGCTGCCAGGACGGCCGGACGGGCGTTGCTCATCGCCACGGCAAGCCCGACCTCGCGCAGCATCTCCAGGTCGTTGTGGTTGTCGCCGAAGGCGACCGCGTCGGCGAGGTCGATGCCCCAGCGCTCGGCCAGCCGGCGCAGGCCGTCCGCCTTGTCGTGGCCGGGGACGTTCAGATCCACGTCCTCCGAGCCGGAGACCACCGGGGTGAGCCGGCCGGCGAAGATCTCGCCGAGCTCGGCGGCCACCGCGATCGGGTCGGCGACCCGCAGCGCGGCCTTGACCAGTTGGTCGGCGTAGGGCGTCATGTCGTCCACCACCTGCAGCTGGTGGTAGTAGAGCCGGGCCCAGCGCTCGTCCTCGGCACTGATCCAGGCGGGGGCGATCGCGCCGTGCGTGGTGGAGGCGAGGTAGGGCAGCCGCCGTTCGGCGAGGACGGCGACCAGTTCCCGGCCGATCTCCGGCCGGGGGGCCGGAGCGAAGAACGGGCTCTCCTGGCCCACGTCGTAGACGAAGTGGCCGTTCTCCGAGGCGTAGGCGACCTCGTCCACCGGCTCGAAGAAGGAACGCAGCTGCCAGAACTGGTTGCCGCTGGCCACCACGAAGCGGACGCCGGCCCGCCGCATCCGCTCCCGCAGGCCCAGGAAGCGCTGCCGGTCGTAGGTCATATCCGGACGCAGGAAGGTGCCGTCCATGTCGACGGCCACGAGTCTGAGGGGCACGAAGAAGGCTCGCTTTCAGGATCGGGTCCGGCAAGCCTAGCGGGACGGCTCGATGCGCAGGATGTGGTCGTCGCCGGGCCGCGGCGAGCCCCGTCCGTCGGTGTTGTTGGTGAGCAGCCACAGCGAGCCGTCCGGTGCGACCGCCACGTCGCGGAGCCGTCCGACTTCGTCGACGAACCGTTCCGTGGAGCTGGTCAGGTCGGTGAGCGGCACCTCGCGCAGCCGCTCGCCGCGCAGGTTCGCCAGGTAGAGGGTGCCGTCGAGGAAGGCCATGCCGCTCGGGCTGGCGTCATCGGGGTTCCACTGCTGCACCGGGTCGATGAACCCCGCCCGGCCGGCGATGCCCTCCACCTCGGGCCAGCCGTAGTTGCCGCCCGGCTCGATCACGTTGAGCTCGTCCCAGGTGTCCTGGCCGAACTCGGAGGCGTAGAGGGTGCCGGCGGCGTCCCAGGCGAGCCCCTGCGGGTTGCGGTGCCCATAGCTGTACACCGGCGAACCGGGGAACGGATTGCCCGCGGGCACCGCGCCCTCGGCGGTGAGTCGCAGGATCTTGCCTGCGAGGCTGCCGAGATCCTGCGCGTTCTCCTGATCGCCGGCGTCCCCGACGGTGACGTAGAGCAGCTGATCCGGGCCGAAGGCGATCCGTCCGCCGTTGTGGTTGCGTGCTGAGGGCAGGCCGTCCAGGATGAGCTCACCGGCCCCGAGGCTCAGCCCGCCCGGCTCGCCGCGCAGGGCGAAGCGCTCGATGCGGTTGTCGTCGGCAGCGGTGTAGTAGGCGTAGAGCCAGCCCTCCCGGACGGCGAGGCCGAGCAGCCCGCCCTCGCCCGCCGGTGCGGCGGCCGTGATCCGGCCGACCTCTCGGAGGGTGCCGTCCTTCCCGATCTCGACGATGCGGGTGGTGTCGCGTTCGCTGATCAGCGCCGTCCCGCGGTGGAAGACGATCGACCAGGGGGCGTCCAGACCGCTCGCGATCACCGTGTCGCCCGGCGCGGGCGAGGACGAACCCTGCCCGGGTGTTGCCGAGGGTGGCAGGGCTGAGCGGGTGGGAGATCCGGGGGAGGTGATGGCGCAGGAGGCCAGTGTCAGGCAGGCCAGCGCGGCACCGAGCAGCCGGAGTGGTCGTCGGGCCGGTCCCATGCTCGCTCCCGTCGTCGCGAGTGTCCACGGTAACCCGGTGCAGAGGTCGAGGGAACCCGCTCAGCGAGCCCGGCCGAGGAGCCGATCCCAGAAGCCGGGCCGGGGCTGCCACTCCAGGGCCTGCAGCCGCTGCTCGATCCGGTCGAAGACGAGGTCGGAGTCGAACTCGTAGGCCGCCATGCCGTCGAGGGAGAAGGAGACTCCGGCCGCCCGGTAGCGAAGGCGGCCGCGGTGGGTCTGCTGGGCGGAGGACGGCCCGTCGCTCTCGTGGAGCCGGCTGGTGAAGCCGTACTGGCGAGGGGACGGGTCGAGGTGGACGTCGATCTCCAGTTCCACCACGAGATCCGCGCCGGGGGCGCTCACCACCCGGACGCGGACGGTGTCGTCGGCGACGCGGCTCACCTGCCAGGAACCGCCCTCGAGCGCGAGCAACTCGCGGATGGTCTCTTCCATGCTCGTCCTCCTTCCTGCGGGGGAATCCTCCCATGCGGCCGGTCAGCCGGCCGGCGGGTTGTCATCCGAGCCGGGAATTGGGCGACCGCCCCGGCCGGGGGGAGTGGCCGAGGCGGTCGCGATCAGGGTAGGGGGTTATACCTTCACGCCGTCGAAGACGGGACGAGCGTTATACGTGTCTTCGTCGAGGATACCCTCTCGCTTCGCCACGATGGTGGGGACGAGCGCCTGACCGGTGACATTCAGCGCGGTGCGTCCCATGTCGAGGATGGCGTCCACGGCCAGCAGCAGGCCGACACCCTCCAGCGGCAGGCCCACGGTCGACAGGGTGAGGGTCAGCATCACGGTGGCGCCGGTGGTGCCGGCCGTCGCCGCGGAGCCGAGCACCGACACGAAGGCGATCAGCAAGTAGTGGGTGAGGTTCAGCTGGATGCCGTAGAACTGCGCGACGAAGATCGCGGCGATGGCCGGGTAGATCGCGGCGCAGCCGTCCATCTTGGTGGTGGCGCCCAGCGGCACGGCGAAGCTGGCGTAGGAGCGCGGCACGCCGAGGTTGCGCTCGGTGACCTCCTGGGTCACCGGCAGCACGCCGATGGAGGAACGGGTGACGAAACCCAGCGTGATGACCGGCCAGACGTTCTTGTAGAACTGCGCGATCGACAGGCCGTGGAAGCGCAGGATCAGCGGGTAGACGATCGCCCAGACCAGCACCAGGCCGACGTAGACGGCGATCACGAAGACGCCCAGTGAGGCCAGCGAGTTCCAGCCGTAGGTGGCGATCGCCTTGCCGATGAGGGCGGCGGTGCCGATCGGCGCGAGCCGGATCACCCACCACAGCACCTTCTGGACGACGGCCAGCGCCGATTCGGTGAAGCTGATGAAGCCGGCGGCCTTCTCGCCGACCTTGAGCGCGGCGATGCCGAAGGCGATGGCCAGCACGATGATCTGCAGCACGTTGAAGTTCGCGCTGCCGGTGAAGCCGGTGTCGGCAGAGCCGCGGACGCCGACCTCGAGGCCGAGGAAGTTGACCGGGATCAGGCCGGTGAGGAAGGCCGTCCAGGAGCCGACCCGGCCCGGCTCGGCCGCGGCGTCGCCGGAGACGCCGGCGGTCAGCCACGGGCCCGAGACGATGCCGATCAGGATGCCCAGGAGCACCGAGGCCGCCGCCGTGATCGCGAACCAGACCAGGGTCTGGACGGCGAGCCGGGCGGCGTTGGTCACCTCGCGGAGGCGGGCGATCGAACTGATCACCGCGGTGAAGACCAGTGGCACGACCAGCAGACGCAGCAGGTTCACATACGCGGTGCCGATCTCGCCGAGAGTGGTGGTCAGCCAGTTGGGCTGGTCGTCGACCTCGCCGATCGCGGCGGCGGTGAAGCCGAGCGCGACGCCGGCGATCAGGCCGATGACGATCTGCGTGCTGAACTTCGACAGCGGATTGGTGGAGCGGGGCTTCTTGGCCAGGGCGTCGTCGGCCTTGACCTGAGGGGATATGGACATGTTTCTACTTCCGTGAGGGGGAGGGGTGCGATCAACGACAGGCAGCATCGGCCTGCGACTGATCAGAGGGGTGCCCTTATGGACGGCGGGCGAAAAGTGCGGTCCGGTGTCTCAGAGTCGACAGGCCGCGCAACACGGACGGCATGGCTCAGCCCAGAAAAGGGCCACCAGCGTCGCGTTCATGACCGGTATTGGAGCACGCCGGAAGCAGGGCGAGCAAGGGTTTCACGGAATGGACGGTAACGGCGAGGAGCAGGGCAAGTTGCCAGTGGAAATGAGTATCAATAGCATTGATGCCTGAGGCGGCCGCCGGCCGTCAGGTCGGAGCGGGAGCGGGTGAGGGCTGA
>JAPUEM010000119.1 GCA_027492575.1 Propionicimonas sp. | reverse complement strand
GCTTGTCAAGCGCATACTGCGCGCGTGGCCAGTTCGGCGACCCCAGCAAGATTCGAACTTGCGACACAAGGTTTAGGAAACCTCTGCTCTATCCCCTGAGCTATGGGGCCGGGGGCCTCGCAGCGAGGCACCGGACAGCCTACCGCGACTGTGCCGGGAGCTCGGGGGCAGGCCGCTGCCGGCGGAATTGAAGAGGTTCCTGCCCGGGGGGATAGGGCAGGAACCTCGGCCTTGAGTATGTCACGAAGCACGGCGGTCTGACCACCGCTCCGCGCGTCCGCCGGCCCTCGCGGACGACTCAGCCGGCGGCCGCGGCCTGGGCCTTCAGATCCTCGATGTCCAGCGCCTGCACCTGCTCGATCACGCTGCGCAGCTGGCCCTTGCTCAGCACGCCGGCCTCGCGGAAGACCAGGTAGCCGGAGCGGAAGGCCATGATGGTCGGGATCGACATGATCTCCAGGCCACCGGCCAGGTCGCGCTGCTCGTCGGTGTCGACCTTGCCGAAGACCACGTCCGGGAACTGCTCCGAAGCGGCCTCGAAAGTGGGCGCGAACATGTGGCACGGACCGCACCACTCGGCCCAGAAGTCGACCAGCACCACATCGTTGTTGTCGATCGTGGTCGCGAACGATTCGCGATCCAGCGCGACGGTTGCCATGGGATTCCTCTCCTCGGTTACGCCCCTGGCAACGCTCTTGAGCACCGCGCTATTCCGGACGCGCGCGGCGCGCGGCTCAGTCGGCGGCGACGAAGATGAGATCCGCGGCGTGGGCCGGCAGCACGCAACGACGGTCCGCCTCCAGGATCAGGTCGTGCCCGACCAGGGACGCCGTCAGCGGCTTGCCGGGACGCACCCCCGCCTCGCCGATCAGCCGCAGGGCCTCCAGATCGGCCTGGATCGCCTCGCTCATCCGGCTGATCACCACGGTCTGCGGACCACCGATCAGCAGCCGGGCGCTGAGCAGTTCGGCGCCGTCCAGGAATTCCTCCGTGGCGGGACGGGCGCCCAGTTCCTCCAGCGCCGGGATGGGGTTGCCGTAGGGCGACTCGACCGGCTCGTGCAGGATGTCGACCAGCCGGCGCTCGACATCGGTGGAGATCACGTGCTCCCACCGGCAGGCCTCGTCGTGGACGAGTTCCCACTCCAGCCCGATCACGTCGGTGAGCAGCCGCTCGGCCAGGCGATGGCGGCGCATCACCCGGGTCGCCAGTTGCTTGCCCAGCGGGGTCAGCACCAGGTGCCGGTCCTCATGCAGGGTGACCAGCCCGTCGCGCTCCATCCGCGCGACCGTCTGCGAGACGGTCGGCCCGCTCTGCTTGAGCCGCTCGGCGATCCGCGCACGCAACGGCGTCACGCCCTCTTCACCGAGTTCGTAGATCGTCCGCAGATACATCTCCGTGGTGTCGATGAGATCGCTCATTCACCCTCCTAGCCCAAGTAGGGCCAGACTAGCGCTATGACAGCGCCACCCTCAGCCGATCGCTCCATCCGGGTCGATCCCGCCCGGCTGGCCGGCTGGATCGAGCGCTTCGCCGGCCGTCATGGCGCCCTCGAGGTCGATGCCGACGACGAGCGGGTGCGGCTGACGGCGCCCGACGGCGCGGTGGCGGAGATCCTGCTGCGCTGGGGCCCGCTGCCGGAGACCGGGGATCCGCTGCAGGCGACGGTCGACTCCTTCCAGCGGGAGCGGACGGTGGGCGCGCTGCTCGTCCGCCGCAAGGCCCACGCGGTCGGCATCTTCGACGGCGCGCGACTACGGGAAGGCCACCACGACCACCACTACGTCCAGGGACGGACGAAGGCCGGCGGCTGGTCCCAGCAGCGCTACGCCCGGCGCCGCTCCAACCAGGCCGACCGGGCCTTCGCCGAAGCGGCCGAGGACGCCCAGGCACTGCTGCTGCCGCAACTGCCGGAACTGGAAGCGCTGGTGACCGGCGGTGACGGCGCGGCGGTCCGCGCCGTGCTCGCCTCCCCCGGCCTGGAGCCGTTGCGCGCCCTGGCCGCGGCAGGCCGTCAGCCCGTCCACTCGATTCCGGATCCTAACCGGGGCATCCTCGCCGGCTTCGGCGAGATCTTCCGCGCGACGCCGATCCGGCTCAACCCCCTGGCCTAGCCAGGTCCGGTCAGCGGCGCAGGAAGACCACGGCGCCGGCGAGCAGAGCCAGCACGCCCGCACCGACAAGGGCGAGCATCGTCCGGGTGTCGTCCAGCGGCTGGTCGGGGAGATCCTCGCCCTCCTCACCCTCGGGCGCGGCGGTGGAGGTCGCCTCGGGCTGAGCGGTCGACGTCGCGTCCGGCGATGCGGAGGAGGACGCCCCCGGTGACTCCACGGGAGCCGACGAGACGGGCGGGGTGGTCTCGGCGAATGCGACAGCGGACGGAAAGACGACCAGCGCAGCGAGCAGCGCCCCCAGCGCCAGCACGCGGCGCACCCACAAACCCATGGCGGGGAGTCTATTCCCCAGCGGCAATCCACCGTGGCGGAAAGCCCCCGGTGGTCATCCGCCGGCGGCCAGCGCCCCCCACACCACCAGCGCGATCATCACCAGCAGCGCTCCGGTGACGATCAGGCGACGAGTCCGTGGGATCACCCGATCACCTTACGGGAGTGTGCTGCGGCGACCGAACGACTACCGTTGAGGTGTGGGCACGATGTGGTTGCACGCGATCGCCCTCGACGAGGTGCGCGACATGATCGGCGCCACGGACGCCGAGGCGGCCCGGCTGCGCGCCATCGCCGCCGAACGGTTCGGACGCCCCCGGGAGAGCTCCACCGGCCTGCTCGGCAAACTCGGGCCGGTGCTGCGCCGTCCGATCGACGCGCCGGTGCTGCGTCCGGACACCCCGCTAGCCGAGGACTGCGACCGGCTGCTCGCCGGCAAACACGTCCCGCCGCCCCGGCTCGCCGCGAGCTGGCGGCTGCTGCAGGCCTGGATAGCGGCCACCGCCTGGTCGACCCACGGCGGCGCGGTGGATCGCGCCGCCCTCAACACCCTCGACTTCGATCTGGCCCGGGCCGGAGTGGCTGCCCGGTTCGGCGTCTCCGCCCTGGTCGAGCACCACCTCGACATCGCCCTGCTGCCGCCACCCGAGCTGGCCGCCGGTCACCGCAGCGCCGGCTACGCCCGGCAGGCGGCCGCGGCCTGGCAGACCGCGCTGCCCGACCTCGAACCCACCACGGCGGCCTGGGTCTCCCCCGCCGCCGAGTGGCTCGGCCGCTTCGGCGAATGGACCCAGGCCGCCGCCGCGGCGGGCCGTCCGGCCCCCGACCTGATCGCCATCCTCACGGCCTGAACCTCCAGCCGCGTCACCGCCGCCCATGACGCGCAGAAGCCGGGCGGTCCAGGCCTCATGCGTGCAATCCGTACGCGGCGGCCCGGAATCACCCGGTTTCTGCGAGAGCCGATCCGGCCGAGGCCGGTTCTGTGGATCTACCCGAGGGCGCCGAAGATCGCGCCCTGCACGAAGTAGATCAGGAAGGCCGCCGCCACCACGTAGAGCAGCGGATGGACGGCCTTCGACTTGCCGTGCAGCACCTTGATCAGCACGAAGAAGACGAACCCGGCGCCGATGCCCACCGTGATCGAGTAGGCGAACGGCATCAGGATCACGGTGAGGAAGGCCGGAATGCCCTCCGCCGGATCCGTCCAGTCGATCTGGACCACCTGCGACATCATCAGGAAGCCGACGAAGACCAGCGCCGGAGCGGCGGCCTCCGAGGGAACCATGTTGACCAGCGGCGCCAGCACCAGGCTGAGCAGGAAGGCGGCGCCGGTCACCAGCGAGGCGATGCCCGTCCGGGCGCCGTCGCCGACGCCCGCGGCCGATTCGATGTACGAGGTATTGGACGAGACCGAACCCAGGCCGCCGACCATCGCGCCGACCGAGTCGACCATCAGGATCTCCTGGGTGTGCGGCGGGTTGCCGTCGGCCTCGAGCAGGTCGCCCTCGGCGCCCACGGCGACGATCGTCCCCATGGTGTCGAAGAAGTCGGCCAGCAGCAGGGCGAAGATCAGCAGCAGGACGCCGAGCACCGCCCCCAGCCCGTTCGCGGCGGTGAACGCGCCGAAGAAGAACTCGGCGGGGTGGCGGAAGGCGACGGTGAGCAGGCTGAGGTCGGGCATCGACCAGCCGCCGAAGGCAGGGACGTTGAGCATCCAGCCGGTGGGGACCTCGTCCGACTTGCCCGGGATCTGCAGCACGGCCTGCACGATCACGGCCAGCACGGTCGCGCCCAGGATCGCGATCAGCATCGCGCCCTTCACCTTGCGGACGAAGAGCGCCACCAGCAGCACCAGCCCGATCACGAAGATGGCGATCGGCCAGCCGACCAGGCTGCCGTAGACGCCCAGCTGCAGCAGCGGGGTGCCGGGCCGGATGACGCCGGCATCCGCCAGGCCGATCAGCGCGATGAACAGGCCGATGCCGACCGAGATGGCCGAGCGCAGGACGCGGGGCACGGCGTCGAAGACGGCCTTGCGGAAGCCGGTGAGCACCAGGATGGTGATCGCCAGGCCCTCCCAGAAGACCAGGCCCATCGCGGACACCCAGCTCATCTTGGGTGCGATCACGTAGGCGACCATGGCGTTCAGGCCCAGGCCGGTGGCCAGGGCGATCGGGAACCGGCCGTACGCGCCCATGACGATGCTGAGCAGGCCGGCGATCAGGGCGGTGGCCGCCGCCACCATGGCAATCGAGCCGCCGACATTCGCACCGATCTGGACGAGTTCACCTGGCGGCAGCGTCGGGTCCCAGTTCTCGAACTTGGGTTGGCCGCTGATCAGATTGCCGTTGACGTCGGCGGCGGTGCCGATGATCAGCGGGTTGAGGACGATGATGTAGGCCATGGTGAAGAAGGTCACCAGGCCGCCACGGACCTCACGGGCGAGGGTGGAGCCGCGCTTGGTCAGTTCGAACCAGGAGTCAAAGGAGGAATTCGCGGGAGGAGCCGAGGTGGCCGGAGCCGAAGCTGGAGACATGGCCTAAATGGTAGGGCCATCGACCCCTCGCATATGGTGGTGTCCGTGCAAGAGCCAGCCCGTTCACCGCTCCTGGTCCAGGCCCCCGTCCGCGCCCTCGATCCCGACGGCGCCGGCATCCTGACGCTGGGCACGGCCGGCTTCGTGATCGCCGGCATCGCCTGCTGGCTGAACCTGCCCGCCCTCGCCGCTGCCGGCCAGGGCTGGTGGCTGTGGGTCTGCCTGGTCGGCGTCGTGGTGGGCCTGGCCGGCATGGCCGTCGCCTGGACGAAGCACCGCCGCCGCAAGGCACGCAAGGCCGCCGAGCTCGATCAGTCGTAGCCGCCCAGGTGACCGGGGGATCCGTCAGTCGAAGATCGCCTCGTCCATGGTGATGGTGTCCCAGATCGGGGCGGTCAGGTCGACGCCGCGACGGGGCTCGGGGGCGTCGGAATGCCCGCCGCAGCCGTGATCGCGGCTCACCACGGAGCCGTCCGAGGGCGAGAACTCGTTGGAGCAGGCGCCGAAGACCTCACCGAACCGACCGCTCAGCGCGACGAAGAAAGCGCAGGTCTCGCACAGGCCCGGGGCCTGCTGGGTCATCGCGTTGTCGGGGCCGTTGTCGCCGGTGTACCAGCGCTCCGCCGCGAGATCGCGGCCGACCGGTGAGAGGACGCGTTCTCGTCCCAGGCCAAGCTCGGCGACCACCGCGCGGAACTGCGACCACTCGGCCGGGTCGGCGTCCTTGGCCGCCTCGCCGCCGGTGAACCCGGGTTCGAGACGGACGTCGTCGGCCGGCGAAGGCAGCAGGACGCCCGGGGTGATGTCGCCGGGGCCGATCCGCTCCGCCCACGGCACCCAGGGGGCCGCGAGCAGGGAGCCGTCGCCCGGCACCATCGTGACCTCGCTGACCGTGACGACCCGTGCCCGGGAGGCCCGCACCACCGTGACCGCCCACTGCCAGCCCGGGTAGGCCGGGTGGTCGCAGGCGAAGTAGTGGGTGGCCACGCGGGTGTCGTCGGCGGACGCGCCGCGGTACTCGCCGACCTCGAAGACGCCGGCACGGCGCACCGCGGCCGCCCGCGCCAGGTCGACCGCCTCGGCACAGGCGCGGTCAAGCTCGATGGTCGCCGGCAAGGTCACAGCTCCAGTTCGTCGGCGACGCCGCGCAGCACCGAAGCCACCTTGCCGGCGATCTTCGCGTCGGGGTGGCGGCCGCGGCGGTACCCGGCGCCGATGCCGTCCAGCATCTTGATCAGATCCTCGACGATCACCGCCATCTGGTCGGGCGACTTGCGTCCGGCCTTCGACAGCGACACCGGGGCGTCGAGCAGCCGCAGCGAGAGCGCCTGCTCCCCCTTGCGTCCCTCGATGACGCCGAACTCGACCTGCTGTCCACGCTTCAATGTGGTGACCCCGGCGGGCAGCGCGGAAGCGCGGACGTAGACGTCCTCGCCCCCGTCGTCCTTCGACAGGAAGCCGAAGCCCTTCTCGGCGTCGTAGTAGCGCACCTTGCCGACCGGCATGATCCTCACTCCTGGGTCACTGTGTGGCGGTACGGGAACCCCCACCGCTCGGACCAGCCTACCGGTCCTTCCCAGCTTCCGCCGCGCGCACGGTTCAGGCTTCCCCGCCGCACTAAGGTGTGTGGCATGGCAACCTGGCGCGACGGGCCCGAATACGCACCCACGGTGCGTCCGGACGCCTTCGTCGAACCGGTCGTCGAACCGCTGCCGATCCAGCTGCCCGCGCCCGATCTGAGCGCCGGTGCGCCGCTCGACCAGCCGGTCTTCGCCCCGCCGCAGCAGGCCACCCCGGATCTGGCCATGCTGACCCCGGCCTCGGTGCCCAGCCGAGACCCGCAACTGGCCTTCGAGGTGGTCACCGCGGCGGTCACCAGCCCGACCGCCTGGAGCGCCGCGCACACCGCGCCGACCGGCGCCGCGGCCGCGCCGGTCTGGACGCCGGAACAGCCCTTCGCCGGCTCCGCGCCGGTCCGGGGGTCGATACCGGCTCCGCCGCCGACCCAGACCTGGGTCTCGGCCAACCCGGCACCCTTCCCCGAACCCGGGACGCCGGCCTGGTTCGCCCCGCCGGACGCCGACCAGCGCTATCAGACGCCGCCGCAGGTGGGCCTGGGCCAGATCGTGAAGACGATCACGCCGGCGGTGCTCATCACGCTGGCGATCGGCGCCCTGCTGAACAGCCTGTCGATAGTGATGCTCGGGCTCTCGTTCGCGCTGTCGACCCGGATCGCCTACCGCCGCGCCCAGGTGCGCAACCTGTACCTGGTCGGCGTCGGCATCTCGGGCCTGGCCGGGGCGTACAACCTGCTGGCCGAGGGGTTCTACCTCGACTGGGCCTGGGAGTTCGCCTCCGGCGCCGCGCAGCTGGTCTGCTGGCTGCTGCCGTTCGCGCTCGGCCTGGTGGTGGCGATGGCGCTCGGCAAGGGCGAGCGACCGGAAGGACGACCGTGACCACGCCGCCCCCGGGCTGGCCGCCCGTCCCGCCGTCCTATCCCCCACCGCAGGGCGATCCGGCGTACCCGGTCGTCCCGGGCGAATACCCGGCGCCACAGGGCGATCCGGCCTACCCGGCGCCGCAGGGCAACACCGGCTACCCACCGCCGACCGGGCCGGCGTACCCACCGCCACCCCAGGGCCTCCCCCAGCCGGGGCCTTCCGAGCCGTTCCAGCCGGGCTGGGCGCCGCCGCCGCTGGGTGTCGCCCCCACCAGCTGGGCACCGCCGGGATGGCCGGCGCCGGTCGCCGCCCCCGCCCCCACCGCGATGCCGCCCGCGCCCGTCCTGCACACCGGCCCGCAGGCCTACCCGCCACCGGGCTACCCGGCGCAGACCTACCCGCCACCCGGCTACGCCCCGTCCGGCTTGGCACCGCAGGGCTTCGTCCCGCCACCGGCGCGGGGCCGGTCGCGGCTGCTCCTGCTGGTGTCGGTGGTCGCGGCGCTGGTCGTGCTGGGTGCGGTCGGCGCGTTCTTCCTCCCCCAGCTGCTGGCCCCCTCCCAGTCGGCTCAGACGACCGAGGTCAGCGGCGGCGATATCGGAAAGGCGATCGACCTGACCGGCCCCGACGGCGCCGGCAAG
Source organism: Propionicimonas sp. (assembly GCA_027492575.1). Taxonomy (GTDB): domain Bacteria; phylum Actinomycetota; class Actinomycetes; order Propionibacteriales; family Propionibacteriaceae; genus Propionicimonas. The sequence continues at coordinate 2,001 of JAPUEM010000119.1, read as the reverse complement.
GCGACCGTCACCCGCGCCCGCTGGACGACCGAGGGCGAGGTGGCGCCCGAGCCGGGCACCCGGTACCTGATCCTCGACGTGACGATCGAGGGGGTCAGCGGCGAGCTGATCACCGGCGGGGTGTTCACGTCGATCGTCTCCGCCGGCGGCGAGCGCCACGGGCTCAGCTTCGGCCCCGTCGTCGATCCGGTGCTCATCAGCCGCGCCCTGGCGCCGGGTGAGAACGTCACCGGCCAACTCGGCTACCAGCTCCGGCCCGGCACGGCACGCGTCGAGTTCCAGACCCCGGACGGGGTCACGCTCGGGTCGGCCGAGATCCCCGGCCCATGACCGAGCCCTTCCGCACCCGCCGCTACGTCCCCGTGCCGGCAGCGGAACGCCCTCACCGGTCGCGCACGGGCGCCCGCGTCCTGGTGACCGACGGCAGCCACGTCCTGCTGATGACCGACACCGACCCCGGCCTCCCGGGCAGCCGCTGGTGGGTCACCCCGGGCGGCGGCATCGACGCCGGTGAGACCCCGCGGCAGGCGGCCGTCCGCGAACTGGCCGAGGAGACCGGGCTGCGGGTCGAGCCCGAGCAGTTGCTGGGGCCGGTGGCCGTCCGCGACGCCGTCCACGGCTACTCCGACCAGGTGCTGCACCAGCGCGAGTGGTTCTTCGTTCTGGTCACCGGCCGCTTCGAGGCCGACCCCGCCGGGCTCACCGAGGGCGAGAAGCAGACCATGACCGGACACGCCTGGCAGCCGATCGACGGGCTGGACGCCCTGCCGGAGCCGGTCTGGCCGGCCGTCGTCGCCTCGCTGATCGACGCGGCGGCCACGCCGCAGCGCTGGCCGATCCAGCTCGGCGAAGTCGAGGAATCGACTGTCGCCGTCGGCGGCTGAGCCGGGGATCCCCGCGGCGAGGAACCTCCCGGGCCGGGTGGATTAAGCTGATCCGGTGCCCGAATCCCGTGCGTCACAGACCGAACCGACCACCCCCGAACTGGAGCGATTCCTCTGGCTCTCGCTCGGCGCGGCGGTGGTCATCCTGGGTATCAAGCTGGCCGCCGCGGTACTGACCGGCTCCATCGGCCTGTGGTCGGACGCCCTCGAATCCACCGTCAACGTGGCGGCCGCCGGGGTGGCGCTGTGGGCGCTGCGGCTCTCCGCCAAGCCGGCCGACCACAATCACGATTTCGGCCACGGCAAGGCCGAATACTTCTCGGCCGCGGTCGAGGGTTCGATGATCCTGGTCGCCGCAGCCGTGATCGTCATCGGGGCCGTCATGCGGCTGCTCACACCGCAGCCGCTGGAGAACCTCGGCATCGGTCTGGCCCTTCTCGCCGTCGCCACCGCGGCCAACCTGGCGATCGGCCTGCTGCTGATCCGCACCGGACGCAAGCACCGCTCGATCACCCTGGAGGCCGATGGCCAGCACCTGCTGACCGACGTCTGGACCTCGGTGGGCGTGCTGGTCGCGATCGGCCTGGTCGCCGTGACCAACCTGCACTGGCTCGACCCGGTGATCGCGCTGGTGGTGGGCGCGAACATCCTGTTCACCGGCTACAAGCTGGTCCGCCGCTCGGTGGTCGGCCTGCTGGACGGCACCCTGCCCCCCGACGAGGTCGAGAAGGTCTCCCAGGTGCTCGACGAGGTCGCGCACGACGCCCGCGTCCACATCGCGCAGTTGCGCACCCGCGAATCCGGACGCCAGCGGTTCGTCTACGCCACCGTCACCGTCCCCGGCGAATGGACGGTGACCCACAGCCACGACCTGGCCGACGCCGTCGAGGCCGCCGTGGACGCCGCCCTGCCGGGCACGACCACCTTCGTCCACATCGAGCCCAACGACGACCGGCACACCCCCGCCTGAGCCGTGGCTCGGGGGTCGCCGCCACTTTCTGCCACATAGCGACCCTGACCGACGTATATGTCGGCCAGGACCCGTATATGGCAGAAAGTGAACAGACCTCGCCGGCCTCAGTGGGCGTGACGGACCTCGGCATCGATCAGGTTGCGC
>JAPUEM010000118.1 GCA_027492575.1 Propionicimonas sp. | reverse complement strand
CCTACACCCGCGGCCTGGCTCGCGCGCAGCGACTGATGGACGAACTCGAGACCGGAATGCTCGGCCTCAACACCGGGCTGGTCTCCAACGCGGCGGCCCCCTTCGGCGGGGTGAAGCAGTCCGGCCTCGGCCGCGAGGGCGGAGCGGAGGGGATCGAGGAGTACCTCACCACGAAGTACACCCGGATCCAGCGCTGAGGCCGAGGCCCGGCTGGTTCGCTGGCGCATTGCGCCGCACGGTAAGGTCGGGGCGTGTTTCGCCCTACCCGTGCGCTGATCGCCGCTGCCGCCGTCCTGGTGCTGACCGCCTGTGGTGGTTCGCCCGATCCGTCCGCGTCGCAGTCGGCGTCGCCCAGCCCCAGCCCGTCCGATTCGGCCAGCCCGACCGCGAGCCCCACCCCCACGCCGACCATTCCGGCGACCAGTTCGCTGGACGGCATCAAGGTGACCGGCAAGCGGCTGGAGGCCCCGAAGGTCGACTTCGAGAAGCCGCTGCGGATCGACCAGACCCGGTTCGAGGTGCTCGAGGCCGGTAGCGGGCCGAAGGCGGCGGCGGACGGGATGGTGACCGTCCACTACTACGGCGTGAACGGCCGCACCGGTGAGGTCTTCGACGAGTCCTACGCCGCCGGCAGCCCGGTCACCTTCGCGCTGAACCGGGTGATCGCCGGCTTCCAGAAGGGCCTGACCGGGCAGCAGCCGGGCAGCCGGGTGCTGATCGCCGTCCCCGGTGAAGACGGCTACGACGAGTCCTACAAGATCGACCCGCAGTACGCCCCGGCGGGCTACGAGCTCTTCGACACGCTGCTCTTCGTGGTGGACGTGGTCGACGTCTCGCTGACCGAGCCCTCCGGCAGCGCGGTCACCCCGGCCGCCGGGCTGCCGACGGTGAGCTCCGGCACCGGCAAGCCCGAGGTGACCATTCCCTCCGCCGACCCGCCGAAGTCGCTGGTCGCACAGACCCTCATCGAGGGTGACGGCCGCACGATCGAGGCCGGGGACACCATCCTCGCCCGCTACGTCGGGGTCTCCTGGAAGACCGGCAAGGTCTTCGACGACGGCTTCGCCACGCCGACCTCCGGCGAGGTCTCCGACGGCAAGCTGATCCCGGGCTGGGTGAAGGGTCTGAAGGGCAAGACGGTCGGCTCCCGGGTGCTGCTGGTGCTGCCGCCCGAGGACGGCTACCCCGAGGGCTCGAACAACCCGCCGGTCGAGAAGGGCGACACGGTGGTCTACGTGGTCGACCTGCTCTTCGCCTACTCGAGCTGACCGCGATGAGCGTGGCGGCCGCCCCGCTGCGCCGCCGGTGGCTGGTCGCGATCGGCGCGCTGGCCGTGCTCTCCGCCGGCCTGCTGGGGCTGTGGGCGGTGCGCAGCCACCCCGCCCTCGACGAACAGTGGCTTCACCTGGCCATCGGCCTGCGCGGCCCCGGCTGGGACCAGCTGGCGCTGGCGCTGAACTACCTCGGCGGCGGCCTGATCGGCGTCTTCGGAGTGCCGATCCTGGGCACCGCCCTGCTGGCCTGGCGCAGCGGACGGTGGCCTGCCGGCTTCTTCCTGGTGGCTTCGGCGGTGAGCGCCCTCATCGTCCAACTGCTCAAGGCGAGCTACGGCCGGGCCCGGCCCGAGGACATCCTGGTCACCGCCGACGCGGGTTCGTTCCCCTCCGGCCACACCGCCAACGCCGCCACCATCGCGGTGGTGCTCGGGGTGCTCTTCCCGCGGCTGTGGGTATGGCTGGCCGGCGCCTGCTACACCCTGCTGATGGCGCTCAGCAGAACCTATCTCGGCGCGCACTGGCTGACCGACACGCTGGGCGGGCTGCTGCTGGGCGCCGGTGTCGCGGTGCTCTGCTGGGCGGCCTTCGCCAGCCGGTTGAGAGGGTCAGCCGACCAGCCACGGACGGCGGGGTAACCGCGCCGGATCCCAGCGGGCCAGCAAGCCGGCGGCGGTCACCGGTTCGCCCGGCGCCGCCAGGTCGAGGCTGACCGCCAGCATCGTCAGCACTCCTGCCGCGTTCACCCCCTGGGCCGCGAGATCGGCCAGGGTCACCGCGCCGTCCCGCTTGGCCAGCCGGGCGCCGGCGGCGTTGACCGCCAGCGGGACGTGGCCGTAGACCGGCGGCGCACCGCCCAGCAGGGTGGTCAGCCAGGCCTGCCGCGGGGCGGAGGAGAGCAGGTCGTCGCCCCGCACCACCTGGTCGACGCCCTGGGCGATGTCGTCCACCACCACCGCGAAGTTGTACGCCCAGACGCCGTCGTTGCGGCGCACCACGAAGTCGTCCACGACGCCGGTCACATCGCCGGCCCAGACGTCGGTGACGGTGCATTCGGCGTCGTCGGCCCGGATTCGCAGGGCCGGCGGACGGAGGCGCCGCCGCTCGTCCCGCTCGGCCTCGGTCAGGTCGCGGCAGGTGCCCGGGTAGGGCCGGAAGTCGCCGTGCGGCGCGGAGGCCGCCTCGGCGATCTCGCGGCGGGTGCAGTAGCACTCGTACAGCCGGTTGCCCAGCGAGCCGGCGACGGAAGCATAGACGTCCAGCCGTTGCGACTGCCAGATGACCGGCGGGTCGACATCCAGCCCGAGCGTGGCCAGGTCGGCGAGCTGCCCCTGCGCGACCGCACCGGCGGCCCGCACCCTGGCGACGTCCAGATCCTCGATCCGCGCCACGAAGCGGCGGCCGCTGCCGCGGGCCATCAGCCAGGCGACCAGGGCGGTGCGCAGGTTGCCCAGATGCAGCGCCGAGGTCGGGCTGGGCGCGTATCGTCCGGCCATTCCACCTCCTGCTGCTAGCCTGCCAGACGTCCACCGATCGAGGACGAGCCATGGCACCACGCAAGACCGAGCGGATCATGAACCTCACGATCTGCCTGCTCATGGCGCGCCGGTTCCTCGACAAGGCCCATCTGCGGCAGGTCATCGAGGGCTACCACGGGCTCAGCGACACGGCCTTCGAGCGCACCTTCGAACGCGACAAGGACGAACTGCGCCGGCTCGGCGTGCCGGTGGAGACCGGCTCGAACGATCCCTTCTTCCCCGACGAGATCGGCTACCGCATCCGGCGGGCCGATTTCGAACTGCCGCCGATCGACTTCACCCCGGCCGAGGCCGCCGTCCTCGGCCTGGCCTCGCGGGTCTGGGAATCGGCCGCCGTCGCCGAGCAGACCGTCTCGGCCCTGGCCAAGCTCCGGGCCGCCGGGGTCGACCCCGACCCGGGCCGGGTGGACGGGCTGACCGCCGCCATCGGCGCCCGGGAGCCGGCCTTCGACGCCCTGTGGCAGGCCACCGTCGAGCGGATCCCGGTCCGCTTCGAGTATCGCGGCGGGATCCGGCACGTCGAACCGTGGACGATGACCTACCGGCGCGGCTCCTGGTACCTGCTCGGCCACGACCGCGACCGCGGCGAGCAACGGGTCTTCAAGGTCGCCCGGGCCGGTGCGGAGGCGGCCTTCATCGGTCGGCCCGGCGCCTATCGGGTGCCCGAGATCGACGTCGCCGCGTTGCGGGCCAGCCTCGAGCCCATGGCGCCGGACACGACGGCCGTGGTGGCGATCCGCGGCGACCGCGCACCGGCCCTGCGCCGCGGCGGGGAGCCAGTGGCCGCCGAGGTGCCCCCGGGGTTCGCCGCCTACCGGGTCGAGTACGCCGGCGACCTGGTGGGGGAGATCTGCTCCTACGGCCCGGAGGTGATCGTGCTTGAGCCGGCCGGCCTGCGCAGCGCCGTCATCGACCAGCTGACCACGGTCGCCGGAGGTGCGCGATGACCTCGATCGACCAGGTGAACCGGATGCTGGCGCTGGTGCCCTACCTGCAGGCCCGCCCCGAGGGAGCCGACCTCACCCGGACGGCCGAAGCCTTCGCCGTCACGCCGAAACAGCTGCTCGCCGACCTGGACGTGCTGTGGTACTGCGGGCTGCCCGGCGGCCTTCCCGGTGACCTGATCGAGGTCGACATCGCCGACACCGGCTGGATCCGCCTCTCCAACGCCGACTACCTCAGCCGGCCGCTGCGGTTCTCACCGGACGAGGCGATGAGCCTGGTGGTCGCCCTGCAACTGGTCCGCGAACTGGGCGGCCCCGATCTGGCCGAGGCCACCGACGGCGCGTTGGCCAAGCTGACCGGGGCGCACAGCGCCGCCCGTCCGAGCGTGGTGGTGGAGGTCGCCTCGGGCTCGGCCGAGATCCGCCAGCAGCTCGCCGCCGCGATCGAGCGCAGGCAGGTGGTGCGGCTGACCTACGACGGCCAGACCCGCGCCGAGACCACCACCCCGCTGGTCGAGCCCAAGCGGCTGGCCGTCCGCGACGGCTACGGCTACCTGGACGCCTGGAGCCTCGACCGCGACGACTGGCGGGTCTACCGGCTCGACCGGATCGCGCAGGTCGTCCCGAGCGGCGAGGCCGGCGCCGACCGCGGCGCACCGCCCACCTTCGGTTCCGGCTGGCTGGACGAGCGCCCGGACGCCGCCGAGGTGACGCTGGTGCTCGGCCCGTCCGCCAACTGGATCACCGAGTACTTCCCGGTGCGTTCGGCGGCTCCCACGCCGGAGGGGCTCGAGGTCACCCTGCTGGTGGCCGACCCGGCCTGGCTGCGGGCCCTGCTGCTGCGACTGGGGGCCGGGGTGCGGTCGGTCGCACCTGCCGAGGCGGCCGTGTCGGCGCAGGAAGCCGCTCGCGAGGCACTGGCTCAGTACCGTTGAGAGACCTTCGGGCGGTCGGGGTAAGGTTCTGGCATGGTCTGGGTCTTCGTCTTCGGCGGGATAGCGCTCGCCGGCCTGATCATGCTCGTCTGCTACGGGGTGTGGCTGGCGCACAAGGCGTCCGATCTGTACTCGGAGCTCGAGATGCTCGGCACCCGCGCGAGCGAGTTGGCAGCTCTGGTCGAGGGCATCGAGATGCCGGCGATCGAACCCGGGGCTCGCGGGTAAACTTACTGGCGAGCGTCAAGATTTTAGTAGGAGGGCACCATGCCTCAGGGCTGGGAGTGGATCATCATCGCCATCGTGGCGCTGCTGTTGTTCGGCGGCACCCGGCTGGCCGGGCTCGGCAAGAACGCCGGCAAGGCCATTCGCGAGTTCAAGGAGGAGACCTCCGCCCTGAAGTCGCAGCCGCCCGCCGTTGAGTCGCCGGTCAGCCCGGCCGAGGCGCCGGCGCCGCAGCCCGAACGGAAGCCCGAGACCGAAGTCTGACCATGGCACGCCGTCGCTTGGCGTGGTTGCGTCCGCCGCAACCCACCCCCGGCGGGGTGATGTCGCTGGCCGATCACCTGCGGGAACTGCGGTACCGGCTGGTCGTCTCGCTGCTGGCGATCGGTGTCGCGGCCGGAATCGCGGCAATCTTCTACGAGACCCTCTACCGGGTCATGATGCTGCCCTACCTGCAGGCCATCGAGATGCTGAAGCAGAGCCACCCCGGGATCGAGACCACCACGGTGATCTCCGGGGTCACCGAGCCGCTGATGCTGGCCATCAAGGTCTGCGCGGTGGCCGGGCTGGTGCTCGCCAGCCCGATCTGGGTCTATCAGATCTGGGCCTTCATCGTCCCCGCCCTGCTCGCCAAGGAGAAGAAGTGGGCGCTGGCCTTCCTCGGCGCCGCCGTGCCGCTCTTCCTGCTGGGGGTCGCGGTCGGCTACTACATCATGCCGCAGGGCATCGCCGTGATGCTGGCCTTCACCCCGGACAGCGTCCCGGTGCTCAACCTGCTCGATGTCGGCCCGTTCCTGGAACTGATGCTGCGGCTGATGGTGATCTTCGGGCTGGGCTTCCTGCTGCCGGTGGTGGTGGTAGGGCTGAACCTGGTGGGCGTGGTGAAGGCGACGCAACTGGCCAAGGCGCGCACCTATGTGATCTTCGGCATCTTCGTCTTCGGAGCGGCCGCGACCCCCTCCAGCGATCCGTTCTCGATGCTCGCCCTGGCGCTGCCGATGACCGTGCTCTACCTCGTGGCGGAGCTGATCGCCCGCCTCCACGACCGTCGGCTGGCCGCCGGTCAGATCCAGGAGGTCACCAACGCATGACCCTGCGCAGCTACGACGGCCCCACCTTGACCCTGGTGGTCAACCCCACCGCCGGACGGGGACGCGCCCGCAAATGGCTGCCGAAGGTCGCCACCGCGCTGCTCACCGGGCTGCCCGGGGCGAACCTGCGGGTCTTCCAGACCACCTCCTTCGCCGACGCCCGGCTGCGCACCATCGCCGCCGTGGAGGGCGCCCGGCCGCAGGTGGACGGCCGTCGCCCGGACGCGCTGCTGGTGATGGGCGGCGACGGCATGATGCATCTCGGGCTGAACGCCGCGGCGGGCAGTGAGGTGCCGCTCGGGTTGATCCCGTCCGGACGCGGCAACGACTTCTGCCGCGGTGCCGGCGTCCCCACCGAGACCATGGCGGCGGTGCAGGCCATCATCGACGGGCTCACCAAGCGGATCGACCTGATGGAGGCCACCGGCGAGCTGGCCGGCGGGGCCGAACGCCGCTGGGTCGGCTCGATCGTCTCCACCGGCTACGACTCCCGGGTCAACCACCGCGCCAACCAGCTCACCTGGTCGCTGGGCGGCCTCAGCTACGCCTGGACGGCGCTCGCCGAGCTGACCACCTTCGAACCGGTGCACTACCGGCTGGTGATCGACGGGGTGCACCGCGAGCAATCCGCCATGCTGATCGCGGTCGGCAACGCCGGCTACTTCGGCGGCGGCATGTGGGCCTGCCCCCGGGCGGATCTGACCGACGGACTGCTCGACATCACCATCGTCAACCCGGTCAGCCGGATGACCCTGCTGCGCCTGCTGCCCGCGATGTTCACCGGCGGCTTCGTGAAGGATCCGGCGGTCGAACTGCTGCGGGCCAGCGAGGTCGTCGTCGACGGCGACGACCTGTGGGGCATGGCCGACGGCGAAGATCTCGGCCGCGTCCCGCTGCGCCTGCGCGCCGTCCCCGGCCACGTGAGCGTCTACACCGCCTGACCTGGTGCACTCATTGCCATATAGGCGCTCCGCGCGACAAATACGTCGCGGAGGACCACCATTTGGCAGCAAGTGGACCGACTCGCTCGGTCACCCCGGGTCAGTCCTCCAAAGGAGACACGTCCACGACCCCTCGGCGGATGCCGAAGATGGCCTCGCGGCAGGTCTCTCGCAGGTCGCCGTCGCTGGCGTCGGCGACCTGGCCGGCCAGATCGATCACCTGGCGGGCCCAGCGGACGAAGTCGCCGGCGGTCAGACCGGAGACGTCCAGCACGTCGGCCAGCGGGAAGCCCGCCGTCCAGTGGTGGATGGCCTCGGCGAAGCCGATGTCGGGTTCGGTGGGGGAGGGCAGGCGGTGGTCGCGTTCGGTCAGTGAGACCTGCCGCCAGACGGCGCGCAGGGCGCTTTGCGCCCGTTCGCTGGCCCGGTCAGGCATCCGGTTCGGACGCCGATCGCCCCGGGACTCGTAGACCAGGCTGGAGAGCACCGCCGCCAGCTGGGGTGCGGCGAGCCGGTCGAAGACGCCCTCCCGGATCGCCTCGGCGGTGACCAGGTCGAGTTCGGAGTAGATCCGGGTCAGCTTCCGTCCCGCGTCGGTGACCTGCTCGCCGCCCTCGGTGAGATAGCCCATCGACTCCAGCACCGAGCAGATCCGGTCGAAGCGCACCGCGATGGTGTTGGTGCGCGGCCGCGGGAGGCGTTCGGTGTCGTTGCGCCGCCGCTTGGGCGTCGTCCGGGCCGCCAGCCGGCGGTCGGCCTGGAATTGCGCGAAGGATTGTTCCAGCAGGCCGCGGGCGCGCTCCCGTCCGACGGTGGCGACCAGGTTGACCGCCATGTTGTAGGTCGGCTTGAAGCTGGAGTGCAGCGGGTAGGTGCGCCGGGAGGCGAGCCCGGCGAGTGCCCGCGGGTCGAGGCCGGGCTGCCAGCAGACCACGGCGTGGCCTTCGACGTCGATGCCGCGGCGGCCCGCCCGTCCGGTCAGCTGGGTGTACTCGCCGGCGGTGATGTCGGCGTGGGTCTCGCCGTTGTACTTCACGAGCTTCTCCAGCACCACGCTGCGGGCCGGCATGTTGATGCCCAGCGCCAGGGTCTCGGTGGCGAAGACGACCTTGACCAGGCCGGCGGCGAAACCTTCCTCGACGGCCTCCTTGAAGGCGGGCAGCAGGCCGGCGTGGTGGGCGGCGATCCCGGCGCGGAAGGCGGCGGCGAAGCTCTGGTACTGCAGGGCGGCGAGATCGGCCGGGCTCAGCCCCTGGACGTGGCGGGTGGCGATCTCGTCCAGCTTCGCCTGCTCGGCCCGGCTGGTCAGCTGCAGGCCGGAGCGCATCAGCTGCTCGACGGCGGTGTCACAGCCCTGACGGGAGAAGATGAAGTAGATCGCCGGCAGCAGGTTCTCGGCGGCGAGCCGTTCGACGGTGCCGTCGCGGCGCGGCACCAGGTGGCGGCTGGTGCTCTCCTGGCGGCCCCTCGAGGCGCCGCCGCCGTAGCGTCCTGAGCCGTAGGCGACCGTCTTCTTGCCACGTCCGGATTGGCCGCGGGGGCGACGGCTGTCGTCGCGCAGGCCGCGGGCTTCCTGCTTGGCCAGGGTCAGCAGCTCCGGATTGACGTCGGGAGGCGAGGCAAAGAGGTCGACCAGCCGGCGTCCGACCGCGACGTGCTGGAAGAGCGGCACCGGACGCCGCTCGCTGACGACCACCTCGACCCCGCCGCGGACCTCGTCCAGCCAGTCGCCGAACTCCTCGGCATTGCTCACCGTGGCCGACAGCGCCACCAGCTGGACGGACGGCGCCAGCGAGATGATGACTTCTTCCCAGACCGGGCCGCGGAACCGGTCGGCCAGGTAGTGCACCTCGTCCATCACCACGTAGCCGAGGCCCTTCAGGGTGCGGGAGCCGGCGTAGATCATGTTGCGCAGCACCTCGGTGGTCATCACCACCACCGGCGCCTCGCCGTTGATCGTGGTGTCGCCGGTCAGTAGGCCGACCCGTTCCTCGCCGTAGCGGGCCACCAGATCGTGGTACTTCTGGTTGCTCAGCGCCTTGATCGGCGTGGTGTAGAAGCACTTGCGTCCGGTCTGCACGGCCAGGTGCACCGCGAACTCGCCGACGACGGTCTTGCCGGCGCCGGTCGGTGCCGCGACGAGCACCCCGCGTCCGTCCGCGACATGCTCGCAGGCGGCCACCTGGTAGTCGTCCAGCGCGAAGGGGTAGCCGGCCCGGAAGCCGGCGAGGGTGTCATCCACGGGCCTAACCTACCGAAACCGCGGTGCGAGAAATCGGGTAGTCGCGGTTAGCCGACCTGGGTCCTCCGGCCTGCGGGCGTGAGCCGGGGATCGCATAGCGCGTCAATCCGGTGGCATTGCCGCACCCGGTTCCTGGATACTGGAACCATGATGAGATGGCTTGTGGTCGGAACCCTCGCGCTGGTCGCCGTGGTGGCCATTGTGCTCCTGGTGGGCAATCCGTTCCTGCCGGCGGGTCCTGCAGCGCTCCCCCAGGGGGTTGTAGGGAGTCACGGCTCGCCGCCCGGCGGCGCGGGCGGTGGCGGAGGTAGTTGGTGACACTCGCCGAGTCGTCACCCATCCGGCACGTCCGGGACGACGCAGGTCGATTTCCCACCCCCGATCCTCTCAGCCCCTCCAGTGCAAACTCGGCACTGCCGCGCGGAAGGTCAGCCGGTTTGCATTCGGCGTAGTTTCCTGCCTGAAGCCAAGTCTAGCTCCAACTCGGCAGGGTTGAAAGGCTCGCGGATTCCGAGAGTGTAGATGCGCCACGCCAAGTCGGCGGGTTCGAGAGAATCTATGGGCGTGTGCTCGCCCTCTTCGGGATAGATGAGGAAATCTTTGGAAAATGGTTTGCGACCATCTAGGACTATGGTTGCTTGCTCCCAGTCGAGGTATGCGGCCGAAAACAGGATCTCGACCACTTCGCGCGAGACCGCCCTGATTTGATGGATGTGAACGGGGCCAGGGTTGGCCTTTCTGAGCTCGATCTCCATTTCCATCGCGGAGGCCAATCTCTCCGACCATCTTTCATCCACGAGGCTTGCTCACCAACTTCCGCCCGAACCTCCGCCGCCACCGCTGCCGGAAGTGCCCATCGGCCCAGTCGCTGTCGTGGGGTGCTTCAGGTCCATCGGTTCGCTGGTGACCCATGAGGGGCATCTGTAGTAATAGCCGTCGCAGTAGGCTGTCACTAG
>JAPUEM010000117.1:7441-10236 GCA_027492575.1 Propionicimonas sp. | reverse complement strand
ATCCAGGTGGAACGGGCCACCGGCCTCGCGGTGGTCGCCGGCCTGCCGCTGGAACGAGATGGCGTTGCCGCCGGTGGTGATCGGCATCGGGGGCGGGGTGATCCTGCTCGTGGTGATGCTGCTGCTGTCGAACCGGGTGCGCCGCAAGGGCTTCTCCGGCGGCGTGCTGAAGGCGGGCATCATGACCCTGCTGGCGGTCGGCGTCCTGCTCTGGGCCGGAACCACCGGACGGGTGCCCACCGCGATCGTCTGGGTGGCCGCGGTCGCCTTCGCGATGTACATCTACATGGGCCGCACCCGGATCGGACGCAACAACTACGTCGTCGGCGCGAACCGTGAGGCCGCCAACCTGGCGGGCATCAACACCAAGCGGCTGGTCTTCGGCGGCTTCGTCCTGCTGGGGGTCATCTACGCGATCCTGGCCACGCTGCTCTCCTCGCGGCTGGGCTCGGTCGGCCCGCAGATGGGCGAACTGCTGGAGATGGACGCGATCGCGGGCTCGGTGATCGGCGGCATCAGCATGACCGGTGGACGCGGCAGCGTGCTGGGTGCGCTCGGCGGCGCCCTGCTGCTGGTCACCATCGACAACGGCCTGAACTTCATGGATCACGTCGACGCGAACTGGCAGCCCTTCATCAAGGCGATGATCCTGCTGATCGCGATCGCCGTCGACATGCGGCTCCACAAGGAGGAACGCTGACATGAGCGGCTTCCTGCCCGCTCTGACCGGCTCCTTCTCGACCCCCGCGGGGGACAATCCGACCAGCGCGATCATGGCCGCCTCGTTCCGGGCCACCGGCGAGTTCGCCCGGTACGTCAACTGCGAGGTGGCTCCGGACGATCTCGCGGCGGCCGTCCGCGGGGCGGTGGCCATGGGCTGGCTCGGGTTCAACTGCTCGCTGCCGCACAAACAGGCCGTCCTGGCCCACCTGGACGAGCTGACCCCCGCGGCGGCCTTGATCGGCGCGGTGAACTGCGTCCGGATCGTGCGGGAACCCTCCCCGAGCGCGCCCGAACGATCCCTGAGCACGCCCGAACGATCCCCGAGCACGCCCGAACGATCCCTGAGCTTGTCGAAGGGTCGTTCAGACGACACCGTGCGCCTCATCGGCGACAACACCGACGGCAAGGGGTTCGTGGAATCGCTGACCCCGCTGATCGATCCCCGCGGGCGGCACGCCGTCCTGCTGGGCGCCGGCGGCGCGGCCAGGGCCATCGCCGTCGAGCTCGCGCTGGCGGGAGCCCGCCGGATCACCGTGGTCAACCGGTCCGCCGACCGTGGACGGGAGCTGGCCGCGCTGGTGGCGTCGGTGGGGGAGACCGAGGCCTCCTACGTCCCCTGGGAGACCGCCTTTGCGGTTCCGTCCGATGCGGAGATCCTGGTCAATGCCACCTCGATCGGGATGGCGCCGCAGCGCGACCTGGAACCCGACCTCGACTACGGCACCCTCCGGCCGGGTCTGGTGGTCGCCGATGTGATCCCCAATCCGGCCACGACCAGGTTCCTGCGGCGTGCCGATGAGGCCGGCGCCACCACGCTGGACGGACGCGGCATGCTGGTCAATCAGGCGGCCGTGGCCATCCAGCAGTGGACCGGCAGCCCGGCCGATCGGCAGGCGATGCGCACCGCGCTGGATCAGGCGCTGGACGACCCCGGCTCCCTGGCTGATACCGATGCGTGACAAGAGCCGGGCAACCTTGCCAGGATCAGGGGTGTCAACGGGGCTCGCGGAGCTCCACCCACCTCCAGAACGGCTCAGGGTGCGATCAAGGGGAGAGCGGCCGGATCATTCCGGTGACCGACCGGGGCGGTGCCTTCGATGAGTTCCGACGCCCGGGTCACGGTGCTGGACGTGGCCCATCACGCCGGGGTCTCCCGCGCGACCGTCTCGCTGGTGCTGCGGGAGAGCCCGCGGATCTCGGAGGCGACCAAGAAGCGGGTCCGGCAGTCCATCAAGGCGCTGGGCTACCGCTACAACCGCAGCGCCGCCAACCTGCGCAGCGCCCGGTCGATGGCGATGGGCCTGGTGCTGGCGGATGTCCGCGACAGCCACTTCGCCGAGGTGTCGATGGCCATCCAGGAGAAGCTCGACGAGGCCGGCTACAGCCTCTTCATCGGCTACACCCTGGACGATCTGGTGCGCCAGAACCGGCTGGTCGGCTCGATGTTCGAACGCCAGGTGGACGGCCTGATGCTGCTGCCCTCGCCCGGCACCACGGCCGAGGGGCTGCGCGCGCTGTTCAACGGCGAGAACGTGCCCCACGTCCTGATCGGCCGCCGGGTCGACGACTACCCGTTCGACTTCGTCAGCACCGACTACGCCGAGGGCGCCCGCAAGCTGGGCGACCTGCTGAGCACGCTGCGGGTGCGTCACGCCGCTCTGCTGGGCGGTTACCCGGACAGCCGCAACGTCCAGGATCGCGTCGCCGGATTGCGCGCCGGACTCGACAAGGATGTGCGGTTCGACATGCTGACAACGGGTTTCGACGCCGACGCCGGCGTCCGAGGGGTGGCCCACCTGCTGGATCAGGGCCCGCTGCCGGACGCGATCATCGCCTACACCGACACCGTGGCGCTCGGCATCTACGACGAACTCGCCCGCCGCTCGATCGTGCCCGGACGGGATGTCGCCGTGGTCGGCTTCGACGAGAGCCGCATCTCCACCGTGCTGCGCCCCCAGCTGACCACGGTCAGCACCTCACCCACCGCCATCGGACGCGAGGCCGTGCTGCTGCTGCTCTCGCAACTGGAGGATCCCAAGCGCCCCGGCCGCACCGTCCGGATCGCCCCCGAA
>JAPUEM010000117.1:5701-7341 GCA_027492575.1 Propionicimonas sp. | reverse complement strand
CTCGCAACTGGAGGATCCCAAGCGCCCCGGCCGCACCGTCCGGATCGCCCCCGAATTGCGGCTCACCGCCTCGGTGCCCGGAACCGCTGCGGGGTCGACGCCAGGGCTTAGGTGAGGCGGTAGACCCGCCGGGCGGTGCCGCTGAAGAGCAGGTCCTTCTCGTCCTCGGAGGCGCCCTCGGCGATGCGCTTGAAGGTGTTCCACAGCGTCCGGTAGCTCAGGGCCATCTTGTCGGCGGGGAAGTTGCTCTCGAACATGCAGCGGTCGGCGCCGAAGGCGTCGATGGTCTCCAGGATCCACGGCCCCCACAGCCGGGCCAGTTCCGCCGAGCCCAGCGGCTCGGTGTCGCCCATATAGGGAAAGACTCCCAGCCGCATCACGAGGGCGCCTGCCTTGACCGAGACGTTGGGGTACCGGGCGAGCTTGCGCATCGAACGGGCCCACTCGGCGAAGACCTCGGCGTGGCGGTGCTGGTTGGGCCCGATGCCCAGCGGACCACCCAGGTGGTTCAGGCAGATCTCGAGCTCCGGCAGCTTGCGGGCCAGCCGGATTACGTCGTCCAGCTGGGTGTAGTAGACCCAGGCGTCCAGGACGAGCTCCCGCCGCGCCAACTCCCGGACGCCGGCGCGGAAGCCGGGCTGGTCGTAGGCGTGCGGTGCCGGGACGGTCGAACTCGCCGCCGCCGGATCGGCATGCCAGGTCGCCGAATGCCGCACCCCGCGGAACCGGCCCTTGCCGGCCTCGATGTGGGCGTCCAGCACCTCGCCGACAGCCTCGCCCAAGGCGAGGTCGGCGGCGCCCACGATGCCCTCGCAGACCCGGGTGGTGACCGCCGGGTCGCGGTCGAAGTCCTCGGCCACCGCGGTGACGAAGGCGGTCTCCCCGACCGGACGCAGGGCCGCCGGCCCGTCCTCGAAGTAGTTGTGGGCGCACTCGCCGTGGACGGTGGCGACGATCCGGTGGCCGTCGTCCAGATCGGCGAGGAACTCCGGCTTCAGGTAGCGGCCGCCGGGGATCACCCAGAAGTGGTGGTGCGGATCGACGATCGCGCGGCCCGGGTCGAGGATCTCCTCGGGGGCCGCCTTGGCGAGCCACTCCAGGTCGGGTGCCAGGGTCTTGCCGAACGGCGCGGCCGAGGGCTCGGAGGTTGCCGAGTTCACAGATGTGCCTTCCTGAGGGCTAGATGACGCCCTCGTCCTCGAGTTCGGAGATCTCCTGGCTCGACATCCCCAGCAGCTCGCGGAGGATGTCGTGGTTGTCCTCGCCGTAGCCGGGTGCGCCGCGGTCGATCCGTCCCCCTGCGTAGGCGGGGGTGCGGCTCAGGTGGGCTGCCATCTCGGCGACCGGCCAGCGTCCGATCTTGGTGCCGGTCACCTCGGTCAGCCAGCCGAGGTGGGTGAGCTGCGGGTCGTTGTCGCAGCGATCCTCGGCGGTCTGGCAGACCCCGGCGGGCACGCCGGCCCGCTGCAGCAGGTGCATCAGCGGGTACCCCTCCTGGCCGGCTGTCCAGGCGTTGAGCTGACGGTCGAGTTCGTCCTGGTGGCGCAGCCGGGAGGCCAGGGTGGCGAACCGCGGATCGGTGCTCCACGAGGCGTCGGGGGCGGACGCGGCCAGCGCCGTCCACTGCTGCTCGGTCAGGC
>JAPUEM010000117.1:0-5601 GCA_027492575.1 Propionicimonas sp. | reverse complement strand
AGGCAGGCGATCGCGATCCAGCGATCCTCGCCGAGGCAGCGGTAGATGCCGTGCGGGGCGGCCTCCCGGCCGCGGGCGCGGTTGCCGGTGCGGGTCGCGGCGCGCTGGTTGACGCTCCAGTCGAGGACGGCGGTGCCGGCCTGGTAGATGCCGCTCTCGGTCTGCGAGGCGTCGATGTACTGGCCCTTGCCGGTGACGTCGCGGTAGTAGAGGGCGGTCAGCATGGACTGGGCGAAGCTGTAGGCCGCGATCCAGTCGAGGTAGGAGTAGCCCCAGCCGGCGGGCTGCGCGGGCTCGGGGAAGCCGGAGAGCTCGGAGAGCCCGCTGAAGGCGGCGGCGACCTGCCCGATGGTGCGGAACCGTCCGAAGGAGCCCTGGGTGCCCATGCCGGATTGCTTGGCGACGATGATCCGCGGGTTCAGCTTGATCAGCTCGTCGTAGCCCATGCCCCACTTCTCCAGGACGCCGGGGGAGAAGCCCTCGGAGACGATGTCGGACATGGCGACCAGCCGCCGGGCGATCTCCAGACCCTTCGCGTGCCGGACGTTGAGCGAGAGGCCGAGCTTGCCCGGGTTCTTGTTGTTGAACTGACCACCCATGTCGGGGTCGGTGACGCCAGGCAGCGGACCGGTCGCGGCCTCCCGGGCGGCCCGGCCGCCGATCGGCGCCATGGCGGCCATCCGGGTATCCGGGTTGGTCTTGAACTCGACCTTGATCACCTCGGCGCCCAGCGAACTGAGGAACCGGGTGCCGCCCGCGGAGGCGAGGTACCAGCCGAAATCGAGGACGCGCACCCCGTTGAGGGGGAACGGGGTGCCGAGCGCGGAGGGGGTGCTGGGCACGCCTCCGATCCGGACGGTGGATCGGCGGTCGGCGGGGGCCTGCGGACGGTATCCGGTGGTCTCGGCCCGTTCGGCGAGCAGCGGTGCCCGGCTCCCCGGAACCCAGCCGGTCTCGGTGGCCACCCAGCGGCTGGTCGCGTAGTCGAAGGAGCGGCCCAGTTCGGGGTGCTCGACCTCGGTGAAGGTGCCACGCAGCCGCCAGTGCTCGAGCTCGAGGTTCTCGTGCGGCTTCAGCAGCGGCGCCCAGAGCAGCCCGGCGGCCTGCGCGGCCCGCCACGGGAGGTCGTCCAGGGTGAACCGCCAGGCGAACCGCTGGCAGAGATCCATCATCCGGGAGAGCCGGCTGAGTTCGTCCAGGCTCTCGCCGCCGCTGCCGGGGACGCGGCGGGCCTGGGTCTGGATGTCGCTGGGGATCTCGCCCAGGATGCGGTCCACCTGCAGGTGGATCAGCGGATCCTCGGTCTGGGTCTTGAGGAAGTCGCCGGTGCGGGCCAGCTGGCGTTCGTCCTGCATGGCGATGGTGAGCCAGCGGCCGTCCTTGGTCGAGACGATGACCGGGGCCGACTCGGCCTCGGCGGCGTGCCGGCAGGTCTGGCGGTGGATGGGCGCACGGCGCATCACCCAGGTCATCAGATCGACCTCGGTGGTCTTGGCGACGGCCTCGTGCACCGCGCAGCTGACCACCTGACCCAGGCCGGTCTCCCGTCGCGAGAGCAGGGCGGCCGCGATGCCCATCATCAGCTGCTCGGCGGCGATCTGGTAGGCGTGCCAGGCCTGCGGGGCGACCGGGGGCAGGTCGAAGCTGCCGTCCGGCAGAGCGTCGTAGCCACAGTTCATCACGACCCCGCCCAGGGCGAGGTGCACCAGGTCGGAGCCGTGGAAGCCGCTCCACGGGCCGGTGTCGCCGAACGGGGTGAGCCGGGCGACGACGAGCTGCGGGTGCTGCTCGGTGAGGGCGGTGAGCGGGAGCCCGAGGGCATCCCAGTCGGCCAGCGGGGTGCTGTCGAGCAGGACGTCCGCCTGGGCGAGCAGGTCGCCGAGCTTGGCGGCGGCGTCCGGGGCGTCCCGGTCGAGGGTGACGGAGCGCTTGCCGCGGTTGTAATTCCAGAAGTGCAGCGAGGCGTCCGGGTCGGGCTGATCGCCGAGGAAGGGGCCCAGGCGGCGGGAGGGGCTGCCCTCGGGCGGCTCGACCTTGATCACCTCGGCACCCAGGCCGGCGAGGATCAGGCCGCAGTAGTCGATGGTCTCGTCACCCACCTCGAGTACCCGGACCCCGGTCAGCGGGCCCTCGACGTCCGCGGTTTCGTGCCTGGGCACCACGGTTCTTCCTTTCGGCTGGTGGTTGGTTGGATGGCTTGGTGGGCTCAGGCGTCGATCGGCGCCGCGCCGAGCAGGACGACCCCGTCGGCGGAGTGGGTGAAGGTGATCTGCACCGGCGAGTCGAGGTCGAGCACCTGGGCGTCCGCCTCGGTGAGACGGGTGGTGAGCATCGGCCCCTCGTCCATCCGGACCATCGCCACGTAGTAGGGGGTGTCCCGGTAGCCCGGCAGGTAGGCCTTGTGGAAGCGGACCCAGGACCAGATCCGTCCGGTGCCCGCGCTGGGCGTCCACTGGACGTCGTCGGCGAGGCAGGCGCGGCAGTACTTGGCCGGCGGGAACTGCCAGGAGCCGCAGCCGGCGCATCGCTGCAGGTTCAGGACGCCGCGGGCCAGGCCGTCCCAGTAGGGCTGGTTGACCGGGGTGATCGCTGGGGCGTACTGGGCGACCGAGGTGCGTTCGCTATCCAGCATGCGAGGGCTCCTTCTGGGTGCGGTGACGAGGGGCCGGCCGGGTCATGCGCGGGCCAGCAGGTGCGAGGTGACGATGGGGGAGGGGCAGATGTACTGGACGACCTCGCAGTCGGGCACCTGCCGGTCGCCGCACTCGCCGCGGAGCTGGCGGACGGCTTCGACGTGCAGGTTGAAGCCCTGCATGTACGACTCGGAGGTGTGCGCGCCGCTGGTGTTCACCGGGCACCGGCTGGAGCCCAGGGTGAGGCCGTCGGCCTCGGCGTAGGCGCCGGCCTCACCGCGTCCGCAGTAGCCGAAGCCCTCCAGGCCGAACAGGACGGCGGGGGCGAAGTTGTTGTAGATCTGCACGCAGTCGACGTCGCCCGGGGTGAGCCCGGACTGTTCGTGCAGGTCGCGCGCTGCGCTCTGCGAGGCGCCGAAGAAGAAGTCGTCGCTGGCGTAGCTCGCGCCAACGTCGCCGCAGGAGGCGGTTGCCTTGAGCTCGACGACCGGTGCGCGCAGGTCGCGGGCGCGTTCGGTGGTGGTGACGATGAGTGCGACCGCGCCGTCATTGATCAGGCAGTAGTCGAAGAGGCGCAGTGGCTCGGTGATGAAGCGGGAGCCGAGGTAGTCGTCCATCGTCAGCGGGGTGCGGAAGACCGCCCGCTCGTTCAGGGTCGCGTGGTGGCGGCTGGAGACCGCCACCTGGCCGAGCTGCTCGGGGGTGCAGCCGAAGTCGTGCCGGTACCGGTTGAACATGGACGCCACCTGCGCGCCCGGGGAGGTCATGCCGTGCAGCAGGCCGTACGGGTCGGCGCCCTGGCCCTCGGAGCCGTAATCCTCGCCGCGGGTGCGTCCGTTGTTGGAGTAGATCACCAGGACGGTCTCGGCCAGCTTCGAGGCGACCGCCATCGCCGCGTACTGCACCGCCAGGCCGGATTGCCGTCCCTCGCCGATCAGGTAGTTGACGAACCGGGGCCGCCGCAGCCCGAACTTGGAGCAGAAGTACTCGTAGTGCACATCCCGGACGCATACCACCCCGTCGATCGCGTCCTTCTGCAGCCCCGCGTCGGCCAGCGCGTTCCGGGTCGCCTGGATCGCCAGATCGTACGGATCCCGAGCGCCCACGACATCCCGCTCCCGGTACAACGCCGAATAGTCGAGGTCACCCACCCCCGCGATCGCGATCCCCCGAGGGAAGTTGCTCGCCATGCCTTGGGCCTCCATTGCCGCAGAAGTGTTAGATCGATCTACCAACACTCTGTCACGCACCAGCCCCGCCTGTCTACCCCTCCGAGCGACAGCGGAGCAGTCGCGTCCCACCGGCCGCGAGCTCGGGCGGCGCGGGTTCTTCCGGGGGTCGCTGATCGGGCTCGGCCCGGATCCAGTCCGGGATGACGGCTGTTGCGTTGGCCGCGCTGCTGCGCTGCCAGATTGTCGTTTTGCCGGGAGTGCTGAGGCGGGCCACCCTGTTGCGCGTCAGGATGGTCGATCTGGCGGGGCGGCCACGGCTCAGAACCACAATCCCGTAGCGCAGCGCGGGTTTGGGCATCGCGACCCAGCTGAATACGACAATCATGCAGCGCAGCGCCGATCCAGCCCGCGGGCTCAAGGTGGCCGAACGCGTTGACGAACCGCCCACCGAGCCGTAGCACTATCCGCCCACCGAGCCGTAGCACTATCCCGCCCACCGAGCCGTAGCACTATCCCGCCCACCGAGCCGTAGCACTATCCCGCCCACCGAGCCGCAGCCCTATCCGTCATCCCCGCGAAGGCGGGATCTCCGCTACGAGCTACGAAGCTCGCGCGATCCGCTCCCGCAACGCGGCCAGCTGGGCGTCCAGCTCCACCGGCAGCCGGTCACCGAACTGGTCGAAGTACTCCTGCGTGAGATCGGCCTCACGCGCCCACGCGTCGGGGTCGAGGGCGAAGAGCTGCTCCAGATCACCTTCTGGCAGCGCCAGCCCCGCGACATTCAGATCACCCGGGGCGGGCAGTCGTCCGGAGATGCCGTCCACCGCGTCCAGTTCGCCCGCGACCCGCCGCAACGCCCACTCGATGGCGCGGGAGTTGTCGCCGAAGCCGGGCCACAGCCAGTGCCCGTCGTCGGCTTTGCGGAACCAGTTCACCTGGAAGATGCGCGGGGCGAGCGACCCCAGGCGGGCGCCCATGGTGAGCCAGTGGCCCCAGTAGTCGGCCATGTTGTAGCCGCAGAACGGCAGCATGGCGAAGGGATCGCGACGCAGCGCCCCGACGGTGCCCTCGGCGGCGGCGGTCTGCTCGGAGGAGACGGTCGCGCCTACGAAGACGCCGTGGTTCCAGTCGTACGACTCGCTGATCAGCGGGACGTTGTGCGCCCGGCGTCCGCCGAAGAGGATCAGGTCGACCGGCACGCCTTGGGGGGCCTCCCAGTCGGGCGAGATCGACGCGGCCTGCGAGGCGTGGACGGTGAACCGGCTGTTCGGGTGGGCGGCGTGATGGCCGTTGCCCGGCGTCCAGTCGCGGCCCTTCCAGTCGATCAGGTGGGCCGGAGGCTCGTCCGTCATGCCTTCCCACCAGATGTCGCCGTCGTCGGTGAGGCCGACGTTGGTGAAGATCGTGTCGTGGTCGAGGGCGTGGAGGGCGGTCGGATTGGTGGTCTCGGAGGTGCCCGGGGCGACCCCGAAGAAGCCGGCCTCGGGGTTGATGGCGTACAGCCGTCCGTCCGGTCCGGGACGCATCCACGCGATGTCGTCGCCGATGGTCTCGACCTCCCAGCCCGGAATGGTCGGACGCAGCATGGCGAGGTTGGTCTTGCCGCAGGCCGATGGGAAGGCCGCGGAGAGGTGGAACCGGCGTCCGTCCGACTGGCGGGTGATGCGCAGAATCAGCATGTGCTCGGCCAGCCAGCCCTCGTCGCGAGCCAGGACGGACGCGATCCGCAGCGCGTAGCACTTCTTGCCCAGCAGCGCGTTGCCGCCGTAGCCCGAGCCGTAGGACCAGATCTCGCG
>JAPUEM010000116.1 GCA_027492575.1 Propionicimonas sp. | reverse complement strand
CATGACTCCATCCTTCCCAAGGATCGGAGTCTCCGGACACACCGGGGCGGTTCAGCGCTGGACGATCGTGTGTCTGTGGCTCGGCTGGACCGGGATGTGCTCGCGGCGGAGTTGGTGGAGGCGCAGGGGTTGAAGCGGTCAGCGTGGTCACGGGCTGACCTGGAGGCGGCCGCGATCCTGGCCGTCGAGGGCCGCGTCCACGGCGATCCGGCCGCAATCGATGAGGCCGCCGCTGATGTTGCGGCCCGGGCGTTGGCGCTGTCGCAGTTGTTGCCGGGAGTGGCTGGCGGGGTGCCGTCGGCGGCGGTGAAGTGGTTCACCTCGGTGGGAGTGATCGCCCGGGAGAACGAGCTCCGCGCAGGCCTGGCGGTGCTCGCCACAGCGGACCGGCTGTCGGTGGTGGAGGGCGCTGCCGGGGTGGGGAAGACCACCAGCCTGACCGAGCACGTCGCGGCTGCGTCGGCTGCGGGCCAGCGGGTGTTGGTGGTGGCGCCGACCGGGGCGGCGGCGAACGTGGCCGCCAGCCAGGTGGCCGGGGTGGAGTCGTCGACGATCGACCGGTTCCTGATGCGCTACGGCTGGGACAAGAACCCGGCGGGCGGCTGGGAATGGGGCGAACCCAAGTCGCCGGCCGACGCGCTGCCGGCGGGTGGCCGGCTGGTGGTCGACGAGGCCGGGATGGTCAGCCAGGACGCCGCCCGGGCCCTGGTGATGACCGCGATCAGGCACGGCTGGCAGCTGCGCATCCAAGGGGACTCGTTCCAGTTCGGCGCGGTCGGTGTCGGCGGCGTCATGGAACTCGCCAAACAAGCCGCTGATCCGGGACGGGTGTGGCTGTTGGATGACGCCAACGATGTGCACCGGTTCCGGCTGCCCGACGGCGAGAAGGACCAGGCCTACGCGGCGCACAGCGTCGCCCTACGCACCGGGGCTGATCCCGAACAGTCCGCCCGGACCGTGATCGAACACGCCCAGGTGTACAGCTCGGACGCCGAACGTGCCGCGGTGGTTGCGGCCAGCTGGGCTGGGCGTGCCCACGCCGGTACCGGTCTGGTGATCGCCGGGACGAACGAGCAGGTCCAACTGCTCAACGGGCTGATCCGCGACCAGCTCGCCGCGGCCGGGACCATCAAGGGTCGGTCGATCACGACCGCCCCGTCCGGGGGCCGTTGGGCGTCGGAGACGATCAGCGGCGGGGATGTGGTCGCTACCCGGGTGAACGCGGCCGGGACCGACGGGGCCAGGTATGCGAACCGGGAACGCTGGCGCGTCCGTGCCGTCGACGCCGATGGAGGACTGGGTCTGGTCAGCCTCGACGGTGCCCGGGCCGTGCACCTGGACGCGCAGGCGGCCCGTCGGCATGTCCAGCTGGCCTACGCGGTGACCGGCTACGGCGCGCAAGGGCTCACCGTGGACGAAGCTGTCCAGCTGGTCGATGAAGGCACCGACCGGCCCGGCTTCTATGTCGGTGCGACCCGGGGCCGGTACACCAACCAGACCGCCCTGGTCGCCGAGAACGCCGACCCCGACCTCGCCCGCCGCCAGATCGAGGACATCCTCGCCCAGCCTGGCGCCGACACCGGCTGGCGAGCAGCAGACCTCCACGCCAAGGCTGACCGGGAACGCATGGGCGACCTCGTCGACATGCACAGCCGCCACGTGCCGCTGATCGGTGGGGGCCCGGTCGCCGAGGCTGCCGAGCAGATCGCCCGGGACGCAGACTGGCCGGACGAGGTTCGCGATCCCCACCTGTACGACAAGGCACTGGCCTACATCGACGAACTCCAGCAGAAGCGGGCGCTCGAAGCCGCCCAGCAGGAGGCGAACCTGGAGCAGCTGCGCGGCAGGCTCGCCAAGTCCCTCGACGACACCCGGCAGGCAGCGCAGCGGGTGGCCGGTGCTGCGGAGCGGGTCCGGGAGGCTGAGCAGGCCACCCGGGCCGCCCAGGAAGCCGTACAGGTCGCCGAGGAGCGGGCCCGGCACGCGAACCCGTTCAACCGAAGCGGCCGCGAGCGGGACCTCGCCGCCGCCCGCCACACGCTGTGGGACGCCCGGCAGGCCGAGACCGGCCAGCGGGCGCGTCACGCCGAAGCCACCCAGAGCGCCCAACGCCGGCAGGAAGCCGCCCGCCGGATGAGCGACGAGGTCAGAATCGCCGAAGGCCAACTCGGCTGGCTGCGAGACGACCGGCACCAGCTCAGCCTCAAGATGATGCCCCTGCCCGGGGTGGAGTACCAGCAGACCTACAGTCGCGCCGACCTCGAAGCGCTCCGGGACGGCTGGCTCGCCGAGCCTCAGCCCCGCGAGACGGCCGACCCGGCCCGGGCGATCATCGACCTCATCAACGACGAGCGCCAACTCGCCGACCTCACCACGCCCAGCCAGTGGCACACCCTCGCCGACGCCACCAACCCCGACGACCTCGTCTGGCACGACAGTGACAAGCGCTGGCTGTGGGGTCTGCGGCGACCACTACTCAGCTGGCTCGGCCAACAAGCGGACCGCCTCGCCGGCAACGCCCAATGGCACGACGGCGCCGAGGCCCTCACCAGCCGCTGGGCCACCATCGAGCAGGACGCCGAGACCCGCCATGCCCAGCTCAAGCCCCGGCCGCCCGCTCAGATGCGCATCGATCCCCATCGCGAACCCCCACGACTCAGCCCACCCGGACCCGACCTCAGCCCCGGCTGGTGATCCTCTCTGGACGAGTCGTCCGCCTCGATGGCGTCAGGTCTCTGGCCTCGCTCGGCCGCGGTAGTGAACGAGTCACAACGCTACCGTTTTCGGTATAGTTGTGGCATGGCCGCAAAGGTGAAGTACCGGGAGATCGTGCGGGAACTCGCGCTCGATCGGTACGGGTATGTCACCACCAAGGATGCCGTGATCGCGGGCGTCCCCGCGATCGAGCTGCCCAAGCTCGCTGCTCGAGGGGGGCTGCAGAACGTGGCCTACGGCTTGTATCGGGTACCTGACGTTCCGGTGACGGCGCTCGACCAATTCGCGGAGGCCCTGCTGCGAGCGGGTGATGGTGCCTACCTGCACGGCGAGTCGGTGCTGGCTCTGCTCGGGCTGGCGGACGTCAACCCGAGGCGGATCAAGGTCGCCATCCCCAGGCGTGCCCGGTCGAAGCTGCCCTCTTTCATCGAGCTGACCCGGGTGGCGGGTGGCCTGCCGACGACCCTCTACGAGGCCCTGCCTGCCCAGCCGATTGCCGACGCGATCCTGGAGTGCCGCGGACGAATCGAGACCGAACGCCTCCTGGAGGCGGCGAGGCAGGCGCGCGCCGAGGGTTTGCTCACTACAACCGAGTGGCAGCGGGTGTGGAAGGAGCTTCAGTCGTGAGCTACTCGGATCCCCCGGCGAGCGTGCGTTCGCTGGAGCAGCGCATCCGCAACCTCGAAGGTGACGACGGTCTGGCGCTTCGTCGCCGCGTCGGGATGGCGCTGGTCGTGGTGGGCCAGATGCTCCCGGAAGGCGCAATCAAGGGTGGGAGTGCGGTGGCGCTGCGCTACGGCAGCGGAACCCGCTTCACCCGGGATCTGGACGCCGCGAGGGTGCAGTCACTGGCCCGATTCCGCAGCGACTTCGAGGAGTCCTTGGCGACGGGCTGGGCAGGGTTCACCGGACGGCTGATCGAGAAGGCGGCGCCCCGCCCGGCTGGTGTGCCGACCGCCTACGTGATGCAGCCCTTCGACGTGAGGCTCGACTACCGGGGTCGCTCGTGGTGCACGGTCGCCTTCGAACTCGGCCACAACGAACTCGGCGACGCCGACGAACCCGAGTACCAGCTTGCCCCCGATCTCGCCCGCCTGTTCACCGAAGTCGGGCTTCCAGCGCCCGAACCGGTGCCCGTGATGCGCGCCGATCACCAGATCGCACAGAAGCTCCACGCCGCGTCCGAGGATGGCAGCGAGCGTGCGCGCGATCTGGTCGACCTCCAACTCCTCGATCACGGCGAGGAGTTGGACCTGGCCCAGGTCGCCTCGACCTGCACGCGCCTGTTCGAGTACCGACACCGGCAGGAATGGCCGCCGACCATCGTCACCAGGAACCAGTGGGACACCCTCTACGAAGAAGCTGCCGACGGCCTGGACGTGCTCGCCGACGTCGACGAGGCGGTTGGCTGGACCAACGAGTTCATCCAGCGCATCGATGCGGCGCGCAGATAGCGCCGTCCATCGCGTGTCGATTTCGGCGGTTTGGCGGCCCTCACCGCAGCGCCGCAGGGTACTCGTCCGAGAACGCTCCGCGGGCATACGGGCTCGGGTTGGCTCCCCTCAGGGAGGGCCCTTGTTGCACGCATGTTGCACGAGAAAACCCGCCCCAACTATTTTACCTAGTCAGAACGGGTTTCACTTGGGGTGCCTGAGTAGCACGTTCGGCAACTCCGCCCCCAAGACAAAAATCCTGGTCAGCCGCCTAGACCGTGGGGTCTACGAGGTCTCCCGACGTCCCCAGGATACCGCTCCGAAGGACGATCGTGGCCCCGTCGTGAGGACTGTCGAGACGGCTCAAACTTTTCTCACCGCCTCCGAGGTGGATGCGCTCGTCGGCGACTACCTGGCCGGGATGAGCGTCAAGGCCCTCGCCGAGAGGTACGGTATCCACCGCGCCACCGTGTTCGCTCACCTACGTCGCCGCAACGTGCCGAGCCGCCGACCAGGGCTCGGGATCGACGAGAAGGCCGAGGCCGTGCGCCTCGCACGCGCGGGCGTCTCGATGCGCGCGATCGGCCGCCGGATGGGCGTGGACCGCAAGGCCGTGCGCGCAGCACTGGTCGAGGCTGGACTCATTGCGGATGAGTCCGCCAGCAGTTCGTAGCGCCGCTCTGGGCCGCTGATGGCGCAGAGGGTTTCGGCGGACATCGTCGCTCCCGACGTGTCTCAGCCCGGAGAGCGAGGCGTGCAGCTACCGTTGGAGACGAACGACTGCTCTCGCCAGTTCGGCACCGAGGGCGTGGATCGCCGGACGGAGCACGAGAGCAGGGCTGGATATGGCTTACGAGCAGCTACCGATAGTCGAGGTCGACCTCGAACAGCTCCTTCTCGACCTGGAGAACTACCGCATACCGACACGCCGCGACGACGAAGCAGGTGCGCTGAAGTACCTGTTTGCATCCGAGGACGTCCTCGGAGCGGCGCGCCTGATCCTCCGTGACGGCTACTTCGACAACGAAGTCCCGATCGTGACGTCGGCATCAGCGTCCGGCGGTAGCTCCCCATACACCGTGCTGGAAGGCAACCGTCGAGTTAGCGCGCTCAAGGCGCTTCAGGACCCGACGATCGTGCCCGGCCATGAGGCAGAGATTCGCGCGCTGCTGAAGCGGTACGCAGTGGAGGCGGAGAATCTCCCCGAACGAATCCGTGTCATCGTCGCTCCCGACCGGGCGACGGCTGCACCTCACGTCGCGAGGTTGCACACCGGCATCTCGAAGAGGCGCTGGAGTCGCGATCAGCAGGCAACCTTCTACTATTCGCTCGTCGACGAGCAGACCACGGTCGACGATGTGAAGGCACAGTACCCGGATGTCGAGGTTGCCAGGTTCATGCGGATGGCCGTGATGCGGCGCTTCCTCAGCGCAGCGCCATTCTCCGATCACACCCTCCGGCAGTACGCCGCAAGTGACGACCTGGCGATGTCGGCCTTCGAGTATGCCTACCGAAGCAAGGAGATTGCCTCCGCGATCGGTGTCGAGTTCGACAAGGATGGCATGCTTCTGCCGCGGGCCTCGACGCCTGAGAAGATCGCTGTGAAGTTGACGAAGAAGAAGCTCAATGCTTTGGAGTACCTTGTCAGCGAGTTCCGTGCAGGGCGTCTCAACACTCGCTCACCAGAGTTCAAGAAGCGCAACCAGGAGTATCAGTCCCTGGTGGATCGCCTCAACGGCGTATCGACTGCGGCTCCGCCCCAACCAGCGCCGCCCACTCCTCCCGTGCAACCGACGCCATCCGGGCCGTCCCAAGGTGGCGCGTCCGGCGCGCCCGGTGGCCCCAACACTGGCGGGAGTGGTGCTGCTCCGAACCCACCCGGCCCTCCTGGCGGCACGGGCAGCCGTGGACCCAACCATCCAGACACGAAGGACACGCTTGATCTGTCGGGGCTGGACTACGAGAACGCGCCGCTGAATCTCAAGCTGCGATACTTCGAGTTGCGCAAGATCAGCCTCTCGAATCTCCCTATCGCGGCCGCGATCCTCATGCGCTCAGTATTGGAGGCCACCATCAAGGTCCATTTCGAGGGCTCTCCAACCCCCGCCACTGGACAGTTGAGCGATGTATTCAAGCGCGTGGTGCAGGCCTATGGACAAGAGAAGTCGCTCAAGTCAGGCATTAGTGCTATCCAGTCGGGTAACGCGCACAAGCACGGATCGATCCAGTGGTTCAACCTCATCGCGCACAGTGCCGATGCTTCCGTGAGTGCGGATGACGTCCGGCAGGCATGGAAGGTCGTGAACCCGCTGCTTAGGCGCTTGTTGCGCCCGCCATCGCAGACGTCGTCTGCAACGACTTGATCGCCCGCGCGACAGACGGGGATGCCACGAGCAGCTCTTCCGCCTGGCCCGGATACCTGGCGGAGTAGGTGAGTTCCAGTCGGCACTGGAACTGATCTCGATACAGTTTCTCGATCAGCGGGGCTGTGTCATAGGTCATCAACCAGTGTGCACTTTCAACGGAGTTGACGATCGTCGAGAGTGCCTTGTGGTCTCGTCCGTCGAAGGCATTGAGATAGAGTTGCGAGCCTGCTTGCACGTAGGGCGGGTCGATGTACATGAATGACCGGTCATCGTGAGAGTACTGCTGGATCACAGTCCGGCCATCCAGATCAGAGACCGTGATTCGATCCGCTAGAGCACCGATCGCAGTCAACCGCTCGACGAGTGTGAGCCGGTTGAATCGCGCATCAATCTTGTATTTTCCCTCCTGGCGCTGGCCGCCGATAACGCCGGCGTTCAGAATCCCGGAGCGATTGGTTCGATTCAAGAAAAAGAACGCGAAGCCCAGGCGCAGTGCATCGCGCTCGTCCCGTGAGCGATATACGTCGCGCTGGCGCTGCCACTCGTCGATCGTGAGTGGTGTTGACGCCACCATTTCTACGAACTCTGCGTTGTTGCCAACGACGGACTTCCAGAAGGCGTGGACGGCTGGGTCGATGTCGTTGACTACCAAGTGTTGGACGATGCCCTCGCGCAGAAGCGCGATCCCCGCGCCCACACCTCCGGCGTAGGGTTCGATGTAGCGGGCGTCCTTGATGCCAAGAATGTCGATGATGTCAGCGAAGAAGCCAGCGAGCGCAGCTTTTCCGCCGGGGTATCGCAATGGTGAGAGTGTGCCGTATCGGCGTGACCCGATGACACGCAGGCTGTCAGTCATTGGAGTCCTTCCTTGCCCGGTGTGCGGCAACACGGCAGCGGGCTGAGCAGAAGCGAGCGTCACCTCGTCCGAGGAAGGCTTGGTCGCAGTGCTCGCAATCTCGCCATGCCTCTCGGCGGCGTAGGCGTTCATGGCGTAACGCGCGATCAAGCTCGGTGAGCCCCACGTCACTCAGGCTGCCTAGACGCTTCATGTTACGGATAGTACTCGTTACAGATCACATCGTGGTTCGCCACGCGGACGCTCCCGCGAATAGGCCGTTCTTCGGAGTCCGCCGGGTGAATCTCCGTAGCTGCGCCCGTTTCGCCTCACTCGGGAGAGGACCCCTGAGCAGGGTGGGTGTCCGCGAGGCTCGGTCCGCGCACCTCGTCGGTAACGAACGCCGAGAGGAACCGAAGATGGCCAGTTTGAGTGATGTCGCGAGCGACGAGCGCACCGCGAGGATGGTGCTGTCGATGCTCGTCGAGCCCAACGACCCGGTGACAGGACGCATCTTGTCCAGGCTCGGAGCAGTCGAAACGCTTTGGCTGGCTGAACACGACGGTGCAGTAGGCGGGCTGAGCCCGGTGGACGCGCAGGTCTGGCGCGACCACCTCAGCGCGCCAGGCGCAACGGAACTGACCGCGCGCATCGACCAGGTGCAGCAATCGGGCGTTCGCGCGCTCATCCCAGGCGATAGCGATTGGCCCACCGCCGTCGATGATCTCGGTGAAGTCGCCCCCTACGTTCTGTGGACTCGCGGCGCGTCGTCCTTCCTCTCGCGCCCGGTGAGCGATCTTGTCACGATCACAGGCGCTCGGGCCTGTACCTCCTATGGCGAATACGTCGCCGGGGAACTCGCCAGCTCCGTTGCCGCCGACGAACGAGTTGTCGTCGCGGGAGGCGCCTACGGGATCGAGGGCGCGTCGCACCAGGCCGCGCTCGCCGCAGGTGGCGACACGATCGCCATCTTCGCCAACGGAGTTGATCGCCCGTACCCTGTCGGCCATCGCGACCTGCTCGATCGCGTCGCCGATGTCGGCCTTCTCGTTAGCGAGGTTCCGCCCGGTGCCGTTCCAACCCGACACCGGGTCATCGCCCGCGCACGACTGATGGCTGCGCTGTCCTCCGCGTCGGTCATCGTCGAGGCGGGCGCGCGATCAGGGTCACTGCTGGTTGCCCAGCGGGCCACCGAGCTCGGCCGACGTGTCGGTGCCGTCCCCGGTCCAGTCACGAGCGCCGCGAGTGTTGGGCCGCATCGTTTGCTGCGCGATGGCATCGCGTCCTTGGTGGCGGACACTTCGGACCTCACCAAGCTGGTGGAACGGTGCCAGGTGTCACGAGAGCGACTCGACAGGGAGCATGTCCGTCTGCCTTCGCCTGCTCCGACTCGCACGCTCTAGCGGGCCAGTCGGTAGTTAGGACGACTGGCCCTGAACTCAGCGAGAGCTTCGAGCGAGCTCACCCAGTGGCACACCCTCGGAGAGCTCCTGCTGCTGCCGCTGCGCGCGATACTCATGGGCACGAGCCCTTGCGAGGAGAACGACACTCACGGGGCCGATGGCCAGCATCTTGAGAGCGTTCCAGATGCAGAGCAGGACCACGAGGTGGAGCCATCCTGGGCGGCCGTTCTCGATGAGTGTGGTGCACCAGAAGGCGATGGCCAGATATGGGCCGGCGAGCAGCATCGCTGGCATGCCCCACTTCAGCCCCTTCCTGGTGCGGATCAGGTCGAGCAGGACGTTGCTCGGCATGTAGCGACGCAGGAAATAGCGGACCTCGGCGCTGGCTGTCCACAGTAGGCGGATCATGATGGGCTCCTCTCAACACGCGAGTCGTTGTCGAGACGGTGCGTGGAGAGTGACCCGAAGGTCTGCCGCGAGCGGCCCAAAGGTAAGGAGAAATCCGCCTCACCTTCAAGGCTACGCCCCAGTCATGACATTGGGAAGGGTCAGATGCTGCGCCCAGGCCCGGGCTGGTCGCGCCTGACGGCCTGGAGATCGACCTCTGCCTGACGGCTCTCATCAGCGACCAGCTGACGTACCTTGTCGAGCGCGGAGCGCGCTCGGGCGGCGTCGATCTTCTGCGCGGCCGACTCGGGCGGGGCACCGATGGGCGCGTCGTCGGTGATGCGGTACCGGTCTCGGTAGGCCGCGACTACGCGGGCGGCCTTGCGCCAGGTCGTGGCTCGTCGTCGGTCGGTGGGCGGCGTTCCAAGTGTCTTCGTCCACGGTGCACCCTCGGCAAGTGCGGCTTCGAGTGTGGCGTCGGCGCGTGCCTCGATAAGTTCCTCTCGCTCGTCGAGAGCGGCTCGCATCTCGACGTCGATGACGCCGTGCGCCTGCGGGATGAG
The DNA here is from genome assembly GCA_027492575.1 of Propionicimonas sp. Lineage (GTDB taxonomy): Bacteria > Actinomycetota > Actinomycetes > Propionibacteriales > Propionibacteriaceae > Propionicimonas. The sequence continues at coordinate 665 of JAPUEM010000116.1, read as the reverse complement.
GCCGGCGATGAGTCGGGCTGGCTTGCGAGTCCGGCCTGAGCCTGCTGGACGTGCGGTCGTCCGCTCGACCCTGTAGTGGAGGACGGCGGCGATGTCGTCGGCGTCATCGAATCCTCGCGCGGCCACGAGGCGCGGCAAGAGCGCATCAAGGTTGTGGTGGTTGGCCTCGGCGCGGCGAAGTTCAGCGGCAAGGGGGCCGAATGCTTCGGATTCGATGGCGCTCTCGGCCTGTTCGTCGGTGAGCCCGGAGCAGCGGACGAGGGCAGCCCAGCGGTCGTGTTGGGCTGCGGCGGCAATGGTCTCGTACTCGGCGGCGAGCTGGGCGATCGAGCCCCACTGCTCCTGCTCGGCGACGATGGTCTCGTGCGCCGAGAGTTCGGCACCGCTGTGCTGCAGAACTCCGTAGAGCACGCTTCGCGCGGTGGCATGCGGGTCGTCGCCAGGGTGCGGCTGGGCATGGTCGTCGGAGCGGTCGAGGGTCACGTAGGCGTGGTTTGCGTGCCGTCCTCGGGTCATCGCGACGTAGAAGGTCTCTCTCGTCGAGGTCGGTTCGACCAGGACGTGCGCGGTGTCGGTCGTGATGCCTTGGGCGCGGTACGCGGTGACTGCGTAGCCGAGATCGACATGCTCGGCCACATACGACGTTGGAAGCACGATACTGCCGC
>JAPUEM010000115.1 GCA_027492575.1 Propionicimonas sp. | reverse complement strand
CGTCCCCGGTCAGCGGGAGCCAGCGGAGCTCCTCGATCTCGGCGGACGCGATGGGTTCGCCGGTGTGCGGGGCGGTGAAGACGTCCGAGGTGATCGTCCAGCCGGGCTCGTTGGCGGCGGGGGCGGTCCAGTGGCCGAGCAGTGCGACGGTGACGGGGTCGAGGACGACGCCGACCTCCTCCGCAACCTCGCGGAGGGCGGCCTGGGCGTGCGACTCACCGGGCTCGACCTTGCCGCCGGGCAGCATGAAGACCGAGGTGCCGCGCTTGCGGACGATCAGCAGATCACCGGCGGCGTTCCGCAGGGTGACCGAGACGACGAACAGGTGCACGGGTGGACCTTACCCGTACCCCGGCGGCTATCCGGCGGGCGGCTGGTCGACCGGCGGCACCGGTCCGGGCGGAGCCGGCGGGGTGCCTGGGACGGGCGGCTGCTGGGTCGGGCCCGGCTGCACGGGCGGGTAGCCGACGGTGGGCGCCGGCGGCTGGTCGGGCATCGGCTGGCCGGGCATGGGCTGGTAGGGCATCGGCTGGCCCGGTTGGGGCGGGGCGTAGCCCTCGGCGGCTGCGGCCGCAGCCGCCTTCTTCTTCCTGCCGCGCTGAATCAGCAGGACGGTGGTGCTGACGATCGCCACAACGACGCCGATGCCGACACCGCGCAGGATCGGCCCCAGATTTGCCGCGGTGGTGGCGAGGCCACTGGGATCCAGTTCGGGGTTGGGGTCGGTTTCGACGCTCAGGAAGCTGACCGAATCGACCGCCTGCAGATGGGCGGCAGCCTGCTCGTCGGTGATCGGACCGTTGTAGGAGTGCATCGTGACGGAGGTCATGCGGCTGTTGACGGTGGTGAAGTACTGGCGGTAGTAGTCGCTGCCGTCCGGGGCCTCGCCGGTCAGCACCATGAACGTGATGTCCCCGACGCGGTGGACCTTCTCGAAGGCACCCTTGTAGCCGATCTTCTCGACCTCCTTGATGATCTCCACGGAGGCCTGCTTGAGGAGATCATCGGAGAGGTTGCTGAAGTTCCACACCCGCTTCTCGCCGGGCACCGGATCGACGACGATCACCATGTACTCCGAGGACGCGTCCGGAGCGACCCCGTTGAGGTAGCCCTGCGTCGAGGCGAGGATGCCCTGGAGCGCTTCGTTGTCGAGCCCGAAGCCCTCGAAGACCTCGGGATGGGACTGGATGCCCTCACGCGTGACCACGGCGTAATCGCTGGGCAGCGAGAGGCTGAGGTTGGCGTCGGGAAGGGTCCAGGAGGTGTCGGCGGCGAGGGCGCGGGGTGCTACCAGCAGGAGGAGCAGGGCGACCAGGAGGGTGGAACTGAGTCGTTTCATGGCCTTGACCGTACTAGAAACGGGTCCGCACGCCCCGGCGGGTCGCTCCACCACCCTCTCCAACGGCCACTCTCGGCGTCGAAGCCCACCCTCACCGCCGAGCGCCACTCTCGTCGTCGAGCGCCCGGCCCTTGGGCCAAGCGGCCGGCGTGAAGATTGGCGCTCGGCGGGAAGGGGAGCGGTCGCTTGGGCCGGGACGACGCTACCGTCCGGCTGACGCGGCGGCCTGTTCCGCGGCGGCCCAGGTGGCGACATCGGCCCCTGACAAGGCGTGGGACATCAGTTCGCCGAAGCGGTCGGGGGTGCAGCCGAAGGCCGGGATCTGCAGGTCGGTGAGTTCGGCGGCCACCTCGCGGCTGTAGGACGGGGTGCCGTCGTCGGCGAGCGCGAGCAGCACGACGACCTTCGCGCCCGCGGCGGTGAAGCGGGCCAGTTCGGCGAGCATCGCCTCGGGGTCGCTGTCGTAGAGGTCGGAGATCAGCACCAGCACGGTGTCGGACGGGCGCGTCATGAGCTGGGCGCAGTAACGCAGGGCGGGCGTGGTGTCGGTGCCGCCGCCCAGCTGCGTCCCGAAGATCACCTCCACCGGGTCGGAGAGCTCATCGGTCAGGTCGACGACGGAGGTGTCGTAGCAGACGAAGCGGGTGGAGAGGCTGCGGATCGACGCCAGCACGCAGGCGAAGATGGACGCGTACACCACCGAACTCGCCATCGAACCCGACTGGTCGACGCAGAGGATGACCTCCTTGGCGAAGCCGGGGTTGCGGCGTCCGAAACCGATCAGGCGCTCGGGCACGATCGTCCGGTACTCCGGCAGCCAGTTGCGCAGATTCGCGCGGATCGTCCGCTGCCAGTCGATGTCGGCCTGCTTGGGACGGCGGCTGCGCAGCGCCCGGTTCAGCGCGCCCCGCACCGACTGGCGGACGCTGTCGGCCAGCCGCTTCTCGAGGTCGGCGACCACCTTCGCCACCACCTCGCGGGCGGTCGCCTTGGCCTTGTTCGGGATCGCCGACTTCAGCGACACCAGGGTCGCGACCAGGTGGACGTCCGGCTCGACCGTCTCCAGCACCTCGGGCTCCAGCAGCAGCCGGCGCAGGCCGAGCCGCTCGATCGCGTCGGTCTGCAGCACCTGCACCACGCTGCGCGGGAAGTAATTGCGGATGTCGCCCAGCCACTGCGCCACCTTGGGCGCCGAGCCGCCCAGCCCGGCCTTCCCCGGCTCGTAGACCGCCGCCAGCGCCTCGTCGATCGCGGTGTCGGAGGCGCTGAGCGTGACATCTTCGGCGGCAGTTCCCAGGAGGAGCCGCCACCGGCGAGCCTGTTCGGCCGCGGTCTCGCTGGGGTCGGGACGAGATCCCGGATCGGAGTCCGGGATGACGATGATTGGGTCTGCGGTCTTCTCGCGTTGGGTGACAAACCCAACTCCGTCATCCCGGGCTTGACCCGGGATCTCTGTGTGGTGGTCGCTCATGACTTCCTCCCGAGCAGGGTGGCTACGGTGTCGAGCAGGGCGGCGGCTGCGTCCCAGTCGATCTCCTCGGACGCCACCACAGGGCCACTCCCGCGGGAGATGCGTTCGGAGAGCTGGCGGCGCTCGGGCTTGGAGTAGCTGCCGAAGGCGCGGCGCAGGGAGGGCAGGGTCTCCAGGAAGTCCTCGCCGTGCAGGCTGGCGATCCACTCGTCGATGATGGGCAGCAGGTGCTCGTCGTGCACCAGCAGCAGGGCGCCGCCGGCCAGGTAGCCCTCGGCGAAGGCTGCCCGGTCGGCCACCGATGGGCCGTGGGAGAGTGCTTGCGAGACCCGTGCGGAGGCGTCCGCGGGGGCCAGGACGTCGGCGTCGAAGAGCAGCCGGGTGGCCCGTCCGGCCAGCAGGCCGGGGACGTCGCCGGTGTCGATCAGCCGGCCCAGCGCGTCCAGCCAGAGCTCGCGGGATTCCTCGCCCATCAGTCCGATCACGAGCTGGACGGCGTCCACATGCTTGCGGAGTTCGGCGGCCGCCTCCTCGCTCAGCCCGGACGCGGCGGCGGGCAGGCCGGCGCAGGCGCGGGCCAGGATCGCCTCGGCCACCACGCCCAACGAGGAGGTGTCGGTGCCGCGGACGTCGCCGTAGCGTTGCGCCCGCACCAGGGCCGGCAGGGCGTCCAGCAGGTGCGCGATGTCGGCGGTGTGGGCGGCCCGCTCGTCCAAGACGCTGAGCAGTTCAGGCAGGGTGGCGTCGAGTTCGGCGGCCAGCGCCTCCTCGATCCGTCCGGTGATGTCGGCGAGGTTGCCCAGGTCGGTGACGATGGCGGACGCGGCCGCGCCGGCGACGGTCGTCCCGAACCGGGAGGCGAGGACGATCGCCAGCGCGAACTCGGGCTCCCAGGCGATCTCCCAGCCCTCCTTGAAGGTGCCGGTGCCGCTCACCGCCGCGGGGGCGCCCCAGCCGATGCCGAGGATGCCCAGGCGGCGCAGCAGCACCGACTTGGCGCGGTCGGTCTCCTTGCGCAGGTCGAGCACGAGAGTCTTCGGTGTGGGGCTCAACGTGAGCCGGGCCGACTTCGCCAGCCGGCGCAGGTCGGCCTCCAGCGGCACCATCGGAGCCTCGGCGGGCACCTCGCCGAGCTTCTCGCCGACCACCAGATCGGACGTCACCCAGCCCAGGGTCTGGTGGCGGCCCTCGCAGAGGACGGCGAGGGCGGCTTCCTGCACCTCCGCCAGGCCGGGCAGCGGACGTCCGCGCATCACGGCCAGCGCCTGGGCCAGCCGGGTCGCCTCGATGGCGTGGGCGGAGGAGACCGCCAGATCGTGCTTCCGCAGCACCTGGGCGACCGCGGTCATCCAGCGCTCGATGACCGCGTCCGTGCTGGTGAAGAGGTGGTGGTACCAGCCTGGGGAGTCGACGCCGGCACCGTAGCCCGAGGCGAAGGCGAGCCGCGAATGCGTCCAGGGAACCCAGGCGGTGGTGACCTTCACCTTCGGCAGCCCGCGCAGGATGGCCGCATCGGCCGTGGCCGGCGGCAGCTTCCCGCTGAGCGCCGGAGCGTGCCAGGCGCCGCAGACCACCGCCACCCGTTCGGCAGCTTTGGTGGCCTTGCGCAGGGCCTGGCGCATCGCGGCTTCGCGGCGCTGCTCGGTGAGCTGTTCCTGTTCGGAGACCGGACGGAGCTCCGCCGTCCGCAGCTCGGCCATCGCCTCGGTGAGGGCGTCGAAGGGGTCGCCGTCGGTGCGGGCTTCGATGACGTCCTCCCACCACCGCTCGGGGTCGTCGTAGCCGGCGGTGCGCGCGAGCACGGCGATCGGGTCGGTGCGGAGGTGGGGCTCGTTGCCGGACGGCCCTTCGACAGGCTCAGGGATCGTTTCGGGCAGGTCGACATCAGGATCGCCGGACGGCCCTTCGACAGGCTCAGGGATCGTCCCTGGTTCGGCGTCATCCTTTCCGATCCCTGAGCTTGTCGAAGGGTCGGCGTCCTCATCGTCCTCGCGTGAGGCGAGGCTGTGGACGGCGGGGAGGTCGCAGAAGCGCACCTCGCGGCGGTTGCGGACGGCCCAGGCGAGGGCTTGCCATTCGGGGCTGAACTCGGCGAACGGCCAGAAGCTCGCGCGTTGCGGGGCGGCCTGGTCGTAGGCCAGCAGGGCGACCGGCGGCACCAGGCCGCGTCCGACCCACTCGACCAGTACGTCGGCCTCGGGCGGGCCCTCGATCAGGACGATCTGCGGATCCTGCGCCTCCAGGGCGCGCACGACCGCCCGGGCCGAGCCCGGTCCGTGGTGCCGGACGCCGAGCACCCGAAGGGCCGGCCGCGCGACCTCGACGGTCTCTGTTCCTTGGTCCGCTGTCGCGGCCCGCGTCAAGACTCCTCCACTCCCGCCGTGGCGGTCGTCGTCTGGGGTGACGGTGGTTGAGTGGCTGCTCCCAGCCACGTCATCCCGGGCTTGACCCGGGATCTCCAGGGCAGCGGCAGGATCGCTCATCGAAGGTCTCGGGCGGCGCGGTAGAAGTCGCGCCAGCCGTCTCGTTCGCGGATGACGGTTTCCAGGTACTCCGCCCAGATGGTGGCGTCGGCGACCGGGTCGCGGACGACCGAGCCCTGAATGCCGGCGGCCACGTCGGCGGCCCGCAGCACACCGTCCCCGAAGTGGGCGGCCAGGGCGAGACCACCGGTCACCACCGAGATCGCCTCGGCGGTCGACAGCGTCCCCGAGGGCGACTTCAGCGAGGTCTTGCCGTCGCTGGTCACCCCGGCCCGCAGCTCGCGGAAGACGGTGACCACCCGGCGGATCTCGGCCTCGGCGCCGTCGGTGGGCGGCAACTGCAGGCTGCTGCCCAGTTCGGCGACGCGCTTGGTGACGATCGCCACCTCTTCTTCCGTAGAGGACGGCAGCGGCAGCACCACCGTGTTGAACCGGCGGCGCAGCGCGCTGGAGAGGTCGTTCACGCCCCGGTCGCGGTCGTTGGCGGTGGCAATCACATTGAACCCCTGCCGGGCCTGCGCGCTGAAGCCCAGCTCGGGCACCGGCAGCGATTTCTCGGACAGGATCGTGATCAGCGCGTCCTGCACATCGGACGGGATGCGGGTCAGCTCCTCGACGCGTGCGATCGCCCCGGTCTCCATGGCCACCATCACCGGCGACGGCACCAGCGCGGCCCGCGACGGGCCCTCGGTCAGCAGCCGGGCGTAGTTCCAGCCGTACCGGACGGCCTCCTCGGCGGTGCCGGCGGTGCCCTGGACGAGCAGCGTCGAGTCGCCGGAGATCGCGGCGGCCAGGTGCTCCGAGACCCACGACTTGGCGGTGCCGGGGACGCCGAGCAGCAGCAGCGCCCGGTCGGTGGCGACCGTCGCCACCGCGGTCTCGATCAGCCGCCGCTGGCCCACGTACTTCGGCGAGATCACGGTGCCGTCGGGCAGCGTGGTGCCCATCAGGTAATCCACCACCGCCCAGGGCGACAGCTTCCAGCGCTGCGGCCGGGGACGGTCGTCCGCCGCCGCGAGCGCGGCCAGTTCGGCGGCGAACTGCTGTTCGGCGGAAGGGCGGAGCAGTTCAGGGGCCTGGTCGGTCATCGGTTCTCCTGGTTGAGGTAGGGGCGGATCTCTTCGGCGACGGCGGCGCGCAGGGTGAGCACGGTGATCAGCCGGCTGGCCCGCCTGGTGGGTTCGGTGGGGTAGCGCGGTTCGGGGTTGATCCGGCGGATCGCGGCGGCGGCCAGCCAGGGCGAGACCGCCTGCTCGATCAGTTTGAAGGCGGCTTCGGCCTCGAGGCGTTTGCCGATGCGCCACTGGTCGAGCCGGGTGAGCGCGACGTCGACCACCTGTTGCGGCCAGGGCGCCGGCAGGCTCTTCAGCGCGGCCAGGCCGATCCGCGGGTTGCCGGAGCGTTGCGCCACCAGCAACCGGGTGGGGACGTCGAGCACCGCGACCAGATCGTCGGCCAAGGCCGCTTCCGGGATGGTTTCCAACTGAGCCAGGACGAGGGCGGCCAGCGGGACGTCCCGGAAAGCGATCGACGATCTGCCCAGCGCGACCACGGTCGCCCGGGCCAGCGTCGCGCCTTCCGCCCCACAGCATTCCAGCAGGGCTGGAGCGGAGAGGCCGACCAGCCGGGGCCATTCCGCGGGTGGGACGGCCGAGGCGATCGCACGCAGTGCTCCCGCTCCGGTGGCGCCGTCGCGGGTGGCCTGCTTCCCGCCAGGAGTTTCGGTCAGGACGAGGTCGCTGCCATCGACCCGCAGCGCAGCGGCATAGCCCAGCATCCGCGTCCGCCACGGGCTGGCCGGTAGCTTCGCGAGCCCGGCGCGGGCCACCACGGCGACCTTTTCCGAGCGATCGAGCAGCGCGGCCTCCAGGAAGTCGACCTGGGCCGGGTGCGGCGCTTCTTCGAAGATGCCGAGGAAGGCCACCCGGTTTTCCAGCGGCTCGCTCTTCCAGCTCGCTTCGAGCAGCGCCACCGCGGCCGCCGGGTCGGTGCGGTTCAGCCGGCGGAGCCACTCGGTGCGTTGCGGCACCGTCCCGTCGTCCCAGTCTGTGGCCCGCGGCTCAACGGGCTGGCGCCGGGTCAGCCGGGGGAGCGCCTGCAGCAGCCATTCGCCGCGTGCGCCGAGCGCCGGACGCGCCGTCGCCAGGGCGGCATCGTCCTTGCGGAGCCGGTTCAGCACCGGCATCAGCAGCCGGTGCGGGAGCCGCAACCCGGCGGCGTGCAGCGCCGAGCAGGTCTCAAGGAGGACGTCGTCGCCGTCGGGCAGTTCGATGATGCGCCGTAGCAGGGAGGTGAGGCTGGGGGACGGCTCCGGCCGGCTTTCCGGCGCCTCGGCGACCTCCTGTGGCTCCGCACCGGACGGAACCTCGGTTCGGCGCACTGCCTCCCACCCCGCCGCCGCATCGAGCAGTTGCAGCGCCGGCTCGGCGCCGGAGTCGATCAGCGGCAAAAGGGCCGGCGGCAGGTCGTCCGCCCGGAATGGACGCTGCCCGACCCCGATCGCCGCCGTAGTCGCCAACTCGTGGAAGCTCACCCCGCCACCACCTGACCGCCAATCAACGCCGCGGTCGGCGCGAACCCGGCCCGCCCGATCTCGCCGAACCACACGGTGGGCGCAGGCCCGGCCAGCGCGAGGAACTGGGCGAGGCCATCGGGTGCCCCCCACACGCGAACGGTCTCGCCGGCCAGATCGCGCAGCGTCCAGTTCGGGCGGGCGTGCAGCGTCCCGGTGATCGCCACCGGCCACTCCGAGATCCACGGATCGTCGACCAGTGCCCGCTTCCAGGTGCTTGCGGCCGCGGCCACATCCCCGCCCTCGGGAACCCAGTCGAGGGCGAGTTCCGCGCGGCGCTCGCCCACGGCGGCGCGGACCTGCGGGCGTCCGGGGTAGAAGTGCAGATCGGCGTCCACCACCATGCCGGGCAGCAGCGAGTCGTCGAGGGCTCCGCCGTAGCCGGCGAACGAGAGCACCAGCGCGGTGCGTCCGGTGGCGTGGCCGTGCAGCCAGACCCGGCGGGTGGAGACCTGCTCGGTGTCGGCGTCCTTCATGCCGGTGACCAGCCAGCGATCGGCCACCGGTTCGCTCTCCAGAGCGACCGAACGCGGCACTGAGTAGCCCAGATGGTTGCGGACGGAGGCCCGCAGGTCGTCCGGCAGGTCGGCGGAGTTGGCCGTGCTCAGCAGCCGGATCAGCGCCAGCTCACCCAGCAGCGCCTCGAAGCCTCCGGTGCCACCGCGGGGCAGGTCCCGCAGGCGCGCGGCCACCCCGGGCACCTGGGCGTCCACCATCCGCGCCGCCAGCCGATCGGCCGCCTGGAAGCCGCCGGTCGTGGCGCTGACCAGCCCGATCGTCACCTGATCGGCCAGCCAGCGATCCAGTTCGGCCAGCCCGGCGGCCACCCGCTCGGCCCGCTGGGCGGCGCGGGCTTCGGCCTGGGCGCGCTGTTCGGCGGTCTGCTCAGCGGGCTCGTCCGATTCGCCCTCAGTCTTGGGACGCTGCTTGGCCGTCCAGTCGCGAGCGAACTCCGACATCCCGCCGCGCTCGGCGACGTGCCCCTCCGCCCACAGAAAGAGCAGCGCCAGGGTGTGCTTGCAGGGGAACTTCCGCGACGGACAACTGCACTTGTAGGTCGGCCCCGAGGTCTCGATCGCCACCTGGTACGGAGTGCGCCCCGACCCCTGACAGGAGCCCCACAGCAGCGTCCCGGCCCACCCCACGTCCGACCACGGCTTGGGGTTGGCGAGCTTGCGCCCCGCCACCTGCGACGCGGAATCGGGAGCCAGCGCCATGACCCGCTCGACCGTCCACCGCTGCATCCCGCCACCCTACCCAGGCCCTGGGGTCAGCCGGCGGGGTGAGTTCCAGAGTCGAGACGCGCCTGCGCAGCGCCACTACTGATGGGCCGCCAGTCGGGCCCTGATCTGGGCGAAGTGCTGGTCGGCGTCGACGAGCTCCGTCTCGCCGCTCTGGTATTCGTCCACGCGGCGAGCGTGGAAGCCTCCCCGCGAGTTTGCTCCACGACAATGTCTGTCATGAGTAGTACAATCTTTCTCATGGGTACGGTCACCAAGCGACAGTTGAACCAGCACACCGCTGAGGTGCTTGCGGACGCCGTGAACGGCCCGGTGGTGGTCACCGAGCGCGGCATTCCTCGCTGGCGGATCGAGGCGATCGATGTGCATCCCGACCCGGTTGAACGGTTGCGGGCCGAAGGACGGATCCGTCCGGCCCGGAAGGAGCCGGCGGTTTGGCCGCTGCGCAATGCCCAGGGACGCACCCCCGCCGATGTTGACGCCCGCTACCAGGAAATGCGCGGCGATCACTGATGCGCTACTACGTCGATACTTCGGTCGCCCTCCATGCCCTTCTGCCCGGCGGTGACGTGCGTGCGATCGCGTGGTTCGAGTCGGTGGATGAGGCGGACGAACTCTTCTCCTCGGCGCTGATCGAACTGGAGATCGCGCGGGTTCTGCGGCGAGAGTCCCTTGACCTGACCGACGGACGTGCGGTTCTCGACCGGCTCAACTTGATCAGCGTGGACGGCTTCACCCTGCGAGCTGCGGCCGCGATCGAACCCCATGTGAAGACGCTGGACTCGATTCACCTGGCCACCTGCCTGCAACTCGGCGAGGGTGTGACTCTGATCACGCACGACCTCACGATGGCCCAGGCCGCCGAAACCCTCGGCGTCCCCACCCACGATCCCGTGGGCAGCCAACTCGATGCCGAGGAGCCAGTGTGACTCAGGACGAGATCGACAATTAGCTCAAACCGCCGTTCTTGTCGATGTCAGGTCCGGTCGAAGACCAGTCGCGAAACGAACCGCCGCTGTTGTCGCCATGCCAGCCGAATACGGCCTGACAACGACATCAACGGCGGTCGGATGGCCGACCACCCTGACCAGCCCGCTGGCAACGACAAATGCGGCGGTCGCGTGGCGCCCCGGCAGCTCAGTCGGTCAGTTGTGGACGCGGGGGAGCAGGGCGACGGAAACGGAGTCGAGATCGGCGTGTCCTTCGAACTGAAAGTGGTCAGTGGAACGGAACGCGCGAGTGGTCGAGCCTAGATTCGTCAGGGGATCAGACGTCCTACGGTCGA
>JAPUEM010000114.1 GCA_027492575.1 Propionicimonas sp. | reverse complement strand
GCCGGAGCGCCCTGCTGGATCTGCGCGACCAGATCGGAGGAGCCGGCGAAGTTGAAGCTGACGGTGACGCCGGGATGCTCGGCCTCGAAGGTCTTGCCGAGTTCGGTGAAGGTCTTGGTGAGGGAGGCCGCGGCGAAGACGGTCAGCGTGGTCTCGGTCGGCGCGGAGGTCTCCGGTGCGGCCGAGGTCTGGCTCGGGGCGGGGGACGGAGTGGGGCTCGCGCAGCCGGCCAGGGCCAGGCTCAGGGCGGCCGCTCCGGCCAGCAGGCGGGTGAGGTGCTTCATTCAGGGTTCCTTTCGGGGGTTTCCACGATGACCGTGGTGGCTTTGACGACGGCGACGGCGACCTTGCCCGGTTCGAGCTTGAGCTCGCGGACGGCCTCGGTGCTCATGAGCGAGACGACCCGGTAGGGGCCGCACTGGATCTCGACCTGCGACATCACGGTGTCGGAGATCACCTCGGTGACCAGCCCGACGAAGCGGTTGCGCGCCGAGCGTCCGATGCTGGACGGATCGGGCGGCGGCGTGGCCTGGGCCTTGGCGAACTCGGCCAGCGCCCGTCCGTCGATGACCATGCGGTTGTGCTCGTCGGTCTGGTGGGGGAGAGCTCCGCTGTCCACCCAGCGGCGGACGGTGTCGTCGCTCACGCCGAGCAGGCCGGCGGCGTCCTTGATCCTCAGGTGCGTCACGAAGGCGACTCTAGCGCCGCAACTACGGGGCCAGACGCGTTTTCACGAAATGTTCGTGAATTCGACGGCGAGTTCCGGGGCGTGGACGGAGCCGGGGAGGGCTCGGATTCCGTCCAGCCGCCCATCAGTCGTCCGAGGGCATCGACCGCGACATGATGCCGGGCTGGCCCTAGGGTGGGGCGACAGGAGGTGGGCGATGGTCGTGAGCGCTGTGATCACGGTCTCCGATCGGTGCGCGGCCGGGCTGGCGGAGGACCGCTCCGGGCCGGCCCTTGTTCAGGCGCTGGCCGGCGCGGGGCACCAGGTGACCGCTCGGGTGATCCCGGACGGTGAGGAGCCGGTCTCGGAGGCGGTCCGGGCCGCCATCGTCGACGGCGCGCGACTGGTGGTGACCACCGGTGGGACGGGGGTCGCCCCCCGCGACCGGACGCCGGAGGGAACCCGGTTCGCCATCGACCGGGAGCTGCCCGGGGTGGCCGAGTTGCTGCGGTCGATCGGCGTGGCCGTCTCGCCCCACGCCGCGCTGAGCCGGGGGATCGCCGGCGTGGTGGACGCCCGGGCCGGCCATCCGGGCGCGTTCGTGGTGAACCTGCCGGGCAGTCCCGCCGCGGTGCGCGACTCGATCCCGACCGTCCTGGCGCTGGTCGACCACGTGCTGGCCCAGCTGGAAGGCGGCGATCACTGATGGACGCCCGCATCGTCCGCGCCGAGGTCAGTGCGGAACCGATCGACCCGGCGCTGGTGCTCGCGTCGGTCGCGCAGGGCACCGCCGGCGCGTCGGTGCTCTTCGTGGGGACCGTCCGCGACCACGATCCGCAGGCCGCCGGCGAGGTGGTCGGGCTCGACTACACCAGCCACCCCTCGGCGCCGGAGCGGATCATCGAGATCGTCAGCGACGCCCTCGTCGAGTGGGGTGCGGACGGCGCGGACGCGCGGGTCGCCGCCGTCCACCGGATCGGGAGCCTCGGGGTCGGCGAGGTCGCCTTCGTGGTCGCGGTCTCGTCCGCCCATCGCGCCCAGGCCTTCGACCTCTGCGAACTGGTGGTCGAGCGGGTCAAGCAGCACCTGCCGATCTGGAAGCAGCAGTTCGAAGCGGACGGCACCCACCACTGGTCGGGTCTGGACGGCTAGGGCTTCCTGCTTCTGTCATCCGCCGCCTTCCCCCTGTCGTCCCGCCTTCCCGTCGTCCGGCCGTCCCGCCTTCGTCCGTCATTCCCGCGAAGGCGGGGATCTCCCGGCGGTCCGGCGCCGCCGGGGAGTCAGGCGATCGCGACGCCGAAGATCGTGCCGATGAGGTACGTGGCGGCCATGGTCAGCGTCCCCATCACCACATTGCGCGCGATGGCCCGGCCGCGTGGGGCGTCGCCGAGGGTGGCGCTGATCCAGCCGGTCAGGAGGAGTCCGGCGACCACCGCGAGCGCCGCCGCCCACACTCGATGCTCGCCGAAAGGCAGCAGGATCATCCCCAGCGGGATCGCCGCGCCGACCGCGAACGAGACGAAGGACGAACCCGCGGCCAGCCAGGGGCTGGTGAACTCCTCGTGGTCGATGCCCAGTTCCACCTCGGCGTGGGCGGCGAGCGCGTCGTGGGCGGTCAGTTCCTCGGCGACCTGCTGGGCCAGGCCGGCGGAGAGCCCGCGGTCGCGGTAGAAACCGGCCAGTTCCAGCAGTTCCTCGGCGGGCTGTTCGGCGAGTTCCCGCCTCTCCTTCTCGATGAGTGCCCGCTCGGTGTCGCGCTGGGTGCTCACCGAGACGTACTCGCCGCCCGCCATCGACAGGGCCCCGGCGACCAGTGCGGCGATGCCCGCCGTGGCGATCGCCGGGACGTTGCCCGGGGCGGCCGCGGCGACTCCGATCACCACGCCGGCCGTCGACACGATGCCGTCGTTCGCCCCGAGCACGCCGGCGCGCAGCCAGTTGAGCTTCTGGCTGATGCCGTTCCTGTGTTGTTCGCCGGGGTGTGTCATAAGCCGATTGTCGGCCTCGATTCCGGCCTCCGCAAGCAAGCTTAGGCTTGTCTAATCCCTTGTCAGCGGTGTTTTGCGGGGCCTGTTGGCGGTGCCCAATAGGCTGTCGGCAAGACAGGCGACGCACAGGTTGGAGCAGGTCATGGCGATGATGCGATGGGTGGCGGCCGCGGTGGCCGGGCTCTTGCTGGTGACAGGATGTGGCGCCGGCGGCGCCTCGGCGCCAGAGAGTGGCGGCGCTGCCCCGATGCCCGAGGGGATGCCGGCCGAGCCGGATCAGCCCGCGGATCCCGGTGAGCGGCAGTTGGCGCGCACCGCGTCCATCACTCTGGTCGTCGAGGATGTCGAGAAAGCCGCGATCAAACTCCGCGAGGTCGCCGCAACGGTCGGCGGGCTGGTCACCGCGGAGAACCTCTCGTTGCCGGGCGCGGACGAGGAGTGGTCGGGTTACTCCCAGCTGGTGGTCTCCGTCCCCGCCGAGATGCTGGACCATTCCCTGGATGTGATCGGCGCCCTCGGAGAGGTGCGGCAGCGCAGCATCGAGTCGGTGGACGTGACGGACGCGGTGCTGGACGTCGACGCCCGCGTGAAGACCTTGCGCGAGTCGATCGCCCGGCTGCAGGAGCTCATGACGCGGGCGGGGTCGGTCGCCGACATCGCCGCCGTGGAGGCCGAGCTGAGTCGCCGCCAGGCCGAGCTGGAATCCCTGCTCGCCCAGCAGAAGAACCTGCAGAACCGGGTCGCGATGTCCCCGATCACGGTTGTGCTCTACCCTCCCGAGTTGGCTGACGAGGCCCCCGCTCCGGGCTTCCTCGGGGGGCTGGCCGCCGGCTGGGCGGCCATGGTGGCGGCCGGGCAGGCCGCGCTGACGGCGGTCGGCTGGCTGCTGCCCTGGGCGGCGCTCGCCGCGATCATCGGTGGCCCCTTGCTGTGGTGGCGACGGCGTCGCCGCGCGGCCGCCCCTGCGGTCGTCCAGCGGGGGCCGGCCGCTCAGCCACCCCAGGCCGGCCCGGTGCCCCCGTACACCGGCCCGCCTTCGGGTCCCACTCCGCCTTCGGGTCCGGTGTCGCCGTCCGCCCCGGTGCCGCCGGACGATCGCGGTTAAGGAACCGCTGATCAGCGCTTCCTAACTGGGTCGGGGGTCAAAGCTTCAGGCGCCGCGCACGACCCCGGCGAGCGCCGCGAGGCCACGTTCCGCCTGCTCGGGGGCGGCGTGGCTGAAGTTCAGCCGCATCGTGCCCAGATCGGGCTCGTCCGGGGAGAACTCCTCGCCGGGCATGAAGGCGACCCCGCGTCCGATCGCGTCGTCGAGCAGGGTGCGGGTGTCCGTCCGGTGGTGCAGACGGAGCCAGAAGAAGAGCCCGCCCTTGGGGGTCTCCCATGACGCGAGATCCTCGAAGTGGCGGCGCAGGGCGGCTTCGAAGGTGTCGCGGCGGCTGCGGTAGAAGGCGGCCAGGGAAGCCAGCCGGTCCGCCCAGCCGGGGGCGGTGATGGCCTCATGGACGATGCGCTGGGAGAGGCGTGAGCTGTGCAGATCGGTGGCCTGCTTGACGACCACCAGGTGGCCGAAGAGATCCGCAGAGGCGGCGAGGAAGCCGAGCCGCAGACCGGGTGCGAAGGTCTTGGAGAACGACCCCTGGTAGATCCAGGAGCCGCTGCCCATCCGCGCGGCGATCGGGGTTCGGTCGCAGGGCTCGTACACCAGGTCGCGGTACGGGTCGTCCTCGAAGAGGACGGTTCCGGTGCGCAGGCAGAGTTCGGCGAGCCGGTCGCGGGCCGCGTCCGTCGCGCAGGCGCCGGTCGGGTTGGCGAAGGTGGGGACGACGTAGGCGAGCCGGGCTTCCTCGGCCGCGGGTGTGGCGAGGTCGGCGAACCGGGCGCCGTAGAAGCGCAGCACCTGCAAGGCGGCCAGGTAGGTGGGGTACTCGACGGCGACCGTCGTGCCCGGATCGACGAAGAGCTTGGCGGCGAGGTCGATGCCCTGCTGGCTGCCGGAGAGGATCATCACCCGCTCCGGCGGGGCGTCCACGCCGAGGCCGCGCAGGTGCTCGGAGACCGCGGCGCGCAACTCGGGTTCGCCCTCGCTGGGGCCGTACTGCAGAGCTGTGGACGGCACGGTGCCCGACCATTCCGGCAGCATGTCGGTGGCCGGCAGGCCGCCGGCGAAGGAGATCATTCCCGGGCGGTCGATCACGTTCAGGATCGACCGGATCGGCGACGGACGAAGGCCCGCGACACGCTGGGAGAACACGACACCACCTGAAGCTAGGTCAATACACTTGACCCAAGAATGCCGGTCGGGATTGAGTAGGTCAAGATGATTGACGCAAATCGGGAGATCGAACTCCGCCAGGACGTGGAGGCGCTGTACTTCGGGTACCGCGCGTTCACCTCGCTGCCGGATCGCATCCTCGCCGACCGCGGCCTCGGCCGTGCCCACCACCGCATTCTCTACTTCGTCCAGCGCCGGCCGAAGATCTCCATGGGCGACCTGCTCGGGCTGCTGAAGGTCACCAAGCAGGCCATCCACCGTCCGGTCAGGGAACTCGAATCGCTGGGGCTTCTCACCCTCGCCCCGGACGACGAGGACAGGCGCGTCCGCCGTCTCACGGTCACCCCGGAGGGAGCCCAACTCGAAGCGGAACTCACCGGCGCCCAGACGCAACTCCTCGAAGCGGTCTTCGCCGACTTCGACCCCGCCACCCAAGCCCACTGGCGCGCCATCATGGCGAGCCTCGCCGCCATGGACCGATAGGGCACAGCCTGTGACCTGGTCGTCATCGCCGACGTCTACGGGGTTGATCACCGCCGTTCGCCCGGCTCGGTGACGCCCCGCTACGGCACCAGCGCTTCGCCAGGCCACCGGCCAGGGCAGGCTGAGCGGGCTCGACAGGAGGGAGGGTGCCTCAGGGCGGTAGCCTGGCGCCCATCAATCGAAGGGGGATCGTCGTGTCCGAAGTCCGGCTGAGCGGGCAGCTGGTCTGCTCGTCCGCGGCGGAGGCGGCGGTCGTCAGGCAGCATCTGCCGCTTCATCTGTCGCTCACGGTGGACGAGCCGGGCTGTCTGCTGTTCGACGTGAGGCAGACGGACGATCCGCTGGTCTGGCAGGTCGAGGAACGCTTCCTCGACGCGGCAGCCTTCGAGACCCATCAGCGCCGGGTGGCGGCCAGCGAGTGGGGTCGCGCCACGAAGGGAATCGAGCGACGCTACGTCGTCGAGGGCATCGCCGAGAAGTCCTGAGCGGCCGCCGCCACGAGCGATCCGGACATCCAGCGGCGCCGCAAGCGACCAGGGCCAGCTAGGCCGGACGCACCCAATCGCCGGAGCGGCCGCCGGATTTCGCGAGCAGCCGGATCGACTCGATCTCGACGTTCTTGTCGAGGCCCTTCACCATGTCGATGACGGCCAGGCAGGCCACGGAGACGGCGGTCAGCGCTTCCATCTCGACACCGGTGCGGTCGGCGGTGCGGACGGTGGCGGTGACCGCCACGCCCTCGTCGGTCACGTCGAGGTCGACGGTGACCCCGTGGACGCCGATCACGTGGGCCAGCGGCAGCAGGTCGGGGGTGCGCTTGGCGGCGGCGATGCCGGCGATCCGGGCCACAGCCAGCACATCGCCCTTGGGGACGTCGTCGGCCCGCAAGGCGGCCACGACCTTCGCCGGGCACCGGACGAAGCCTGCCGCGGTCGCGCTGCGGACGGTGGGCTGCTTGCCCGTCACGTCGACCATTCGCGCGCTCCCGGCGCCGTCGAGATGAGTGAACTGCGACATCGGACCCCCTGGGGTGAACTGACTGCGTCAGGCTAGCGCGTCGGAACCGCCGCCGGTGGCCTGCCGGAAGGCCGCCAGGTCCGCCCGCACCTGCCTGTCCGACGGGCGTTCCGCGGAGAGCCAATCGGGACTCGCGGTCGCCAACCCGGTCAGGCGGCGCACCTCGGCCACCTGGTCGGGATGGGCGGACCAATGCTCGGCCGGCAGCCGGCAGACCGCCGCCAGCAGGTCGCCGGGGTAGAAATCGGTCTCCAGCAGAGGGTCGTCCCTCAGCAGTACGAGGGCGGCGGGAACCAGCCGTTCGTACTCGGCCTGCTGACCGATCAGCAGGCGGATCTGCCCAGGGCTCAGCTGATCGGTCGGGGTCGCCAGCGCGCGGAGCGCACGACGCACCAGCGGGGTGTCGCTCTCGTCCGCGATGCCCGCGTTTCCAGGCTTGTGGGTGCGGCGATCGGCTCTCATCGCGGGTCGGTAGCCACCGGAGAAGGGGGGAGGTCGACGCCCCAGTGGCTGGCGTCGTCCGGGGTGTCGATGTCGGCGGTCAGGCCCGGCTCGACGGCGATCCCGCGCAATCGCAGCGGGGCGAGCAGACGGTGCATGGCGGTGAGCGGCGGATCGCCACGATCGGCCAGCCGGGCCAGCAGGGCCTCCGTCCGGTAGTAGCCGAGCAGCCATTGCAGGCGTCCGTCCTCGCCGGTCAGGCAGACGCCGTCATCCTCGTCCCGCGGGTCTTCGGCCAGGAGCCGGACGACGGCGGCCTCCACCTCGGGCAGATCGCTGGCGAGCACCAGCGTCCAGCGGACGACCGCCGCCGAGGCTGAGACACCAGGAACCGTCCCCGGTGCTCCACCGGCGAGGAAGGCCAGCCCGGCGGCGAGGGCCTCGACCGGGCCGCCGTAGGGCGGATCCTCGCGGGTATGCGGCACGCCCTCGGGCACCTCGGCGTCGCCCACCACGATCACGCGCCGCGCACCCGACACGGCGGCGAGGGCACGATCGACCAGCCGCCGGCCGTCGACGGCGAGTTCGGGTTTGCGGACGCCGCCCAGCCGGCTGCCGCGGCCGCCGGCCAGCACCACGGCGTCGAAGTCGATCATGCGAAGAGCCGCACCCGCAGCAGGTCGCCGGCGACGACCCGGTCGGTCTCGGCGGGCACCAGCCCGATCGCGTCCGCCCCGCCGAGGGCGGAGGTCAGGTGCGAGGCCGAGCCGCGCGCATGGACGGGGGTCGCCAGCAGGCGTCCGTCCTCGCCGGTGCTCAGCCGGACCGGCAGCAACTGCATCCGTCCCGGCGGGCAACCCCAGTCGGCCCCCGCCACAGCGGTGAACTCGGCCGGCCCCGGGGTGCCCAGCAGCCGCTCGACCACCGGCCGGACGAAGAACTCATAACACAGCGACGCCGAGAGCGGATTACCCGGCAGGGCGATCACCGGAGTCCCCTGCGACCCGGGGGGCGGTTCCTGGTGCTCCGGACGACCACCGCCAGGCCGCGTGAGCGGGAGGGGAGGAGCCTCGACGAGGGCCGTCACCGGCGGTCCGAGGAAGAGTTCATCACGGGAATCGAGAGGCGGAACGGGCCGCCTCCCGGCCCAGCGCGCCCAGCCCTGCGGCTTGCCCGGCTGCACGGCGACATGCCGGAAGACCCCGCCGGCCCGTTCGGTCAGCAGGTCGCGCACGACGTCGTAGGCCCCGACGCTGGCGCCGCCGGTCACCACGATCAGATCCGCCACCGGAGCCACCGAATCCAGCCACGCCGCCAGGGAATCCGGACGATCGGGCACCGGCCCGCCGCGGATCACCCGGGCGCCGTCGCGGCGCAGGGCCCCCGCCAGCACGTGGGAGTTCGACTCGTACAGCTGCCCTCGCGCCAACTCGGCGCCGTCGGCGACCAGTTCGTCACCGGTCGCGCAGACCGCCACCACCGGCGCCTCGCGGACCGTCACGGACGTGGCCCCCGCCGCGGCGATGGCACCCAGAACACCCGGGCTGACTCGCATTCCGGGCTCGGCCACCGTCCGTCCGGCGAGATAGTCCTCCCCGGCGTGCCGCACGTGACGCCCGGGCGCGGCCGCCCGGATCTCGACGTACTCGGTGCCGCCGTCGGTCTCCTCCACCGGGACGACCGTGTCGGCCGCGCTCGGCAGTGCGGCGCCGGTCATGATCCGCACGCACTCCCCGGCGCCCAACCCGGGGTCGAGGCTGCTGCCCGCGGGCACGTCGCCGACCACCCGCAGCCGGGCCGGCAGGCTCGCCACGTCGGTGGCCCGCACCGCGTAGCCGTCCATGGCCGAGTTGGTGAAGGCGGGGTTCGGCACGCGCGCGGCGAGGCCTGCCGCCAGCACGCGTCCGATCGCCTCGTCCAGTGCGACCTGCGCGGTCCGCGGGCTGGGGGAGACCAGCGCCAGCAGTTCGGCGAGGTACTCCTCGGCGGTCAGCTTCACGCGGGTGAGTTCGGGGGTGCGGCCGCGAGGCTCCGCACCGTCGGCGTGGGCCTCAGTCACCGGCCCGCTCGCTCTCGCCGGGCCCGGCCCCGAGGTCCGGACGCGGCTCGGGCCGCTCGTCAGGACGCCACGCGGGGTGATCGTCGCGAAGGGTCGTCGTCGCATCGACCGGACGGCGTAGGACGTGGGCGATGCAGGTGTCGGGGGTGACCAGCGCCTCCAGCCCGGTCACGGCGTAGCCGGGGTCGTCGGCGACCAGTCCGCGCATCAGGCCCAGATGCAACCGGCAGATGGTCGGCAGCCCGCCGGGGCCGGCCTCGTCCAGCAGCCGGGCCAGCGGGCAGGGCGCGAGGACGATGACCCCGCCGGCGGCGTCCGGCCTGGGTTGGTAGCCCAGCAGGTCGAGCGTGGTGACCAGCCGCTCCATCGGCGCCACGCCGGAGGCGGCCGCGAGTTCCTCGCCCCACATCCGGCCGGCGGCCTCGGCCTGTTCGCCTGAACCGCCCTCCAGCCGGCCCAGATGACGCACCAGCACCCGGGCGACCGTCTGCAGGGATTCGGCCTCGGAGGGACGCTGCTGCGCCACCCGGTACAGCACCTTCGGACGCCCCGGACGATCCCGTTGCTCGTCCTCGCGGAGCGCCAGGCCCTGCTCGACCAGGGCGTCCAGGTGGAAGCGGGCGCTGTTGGGGTGCAGCCCGAGGGCGTCGGCCACCGTGGTGACCGGCAGCGGCTGGCCGGCGGAGCGGAGTTCGGTGAGCACCTCGGCCCGGGTCGCGCCCATGCGGGAGTGGCGAACCCGCTCACCTGTCACAGTCATGCGCTCTCCCGGTAAATACGAGACAATCGTAACAACGCCGCACTATGGTGGCAGCGACTTCGACCGATTGATCGGGGACGACTGTGACGCTCGCAACCCAGCCCCTCCTGGGGCTGAGTGACGCCTACGGACGGGTCGCCCGCGACCTGCGGGTCTCACTGACCGACCGCTGCAACCTGCGTTGCAGCTACTGTATGCCCGCCGACGGCCTGGCCTGGCTTCCCGGCCGCACGATCCTCACCGACGCCGAGATCGTCCGGCTGGTGACGGTGGCGGTGGAACTGCTCGGGGTCGACACCATCCGGTTCACCGGTGGCGAGCCGCTGTTGCGCCCGGGCCTGGCCGGCATCATCGCCGCCGTCCGCGAACTGACCACCGAAGCAGGCGGCCCGCCCGCCACCGCCCTGACCACCAACGGCATCGGCCTGGACGCCCGGGTGGACGAACTGAAGGCCGCCGGCCTGCAGCGGGTCAACATCTCGCTGGATTCCCTCGACCGGCAGCGCTACGCCGCCCTCGCCCGCCGCGACCGGCTGCCCGAGGTGCTCGCCGGCCTGGCGGCCGCCGAGGCCGCGGGCCTGCACCCGGTGAAGGTCAACACCGTGGTGATGCGCCGGGTGAACGAGCAGGATGTGCTGCCGCTGGCCGAGTTCTGCCTGGAGCGCGGCTACGAGCTGCGATTCATCGAACAGATGCCGCTCGGCCCGCGGCACGGCTGGGACCGTTCGGTCATGGTGCCCGCCGAGGAGGTGCTCGCCCAGTTGCGGCAGCACTACCGGTTGGAGCCGCTGCCCGGACGCGGCGCCGCCCCGTCCGAGGATTGGCAGGTGCTGGACGCCAACGGAGCCCCCCGGGGCCGGATCGGCGTGATCGCCTCGGTCACCCGTCCGTTCTGCGGGGCCTGCGACCGCACCCGGCTGACCGCCGACGGCCAGGTGCGCAACTGCCTCTTCGCCCAGACCGAGACCGACCTGCGCACCCCCCTGCGAGACGGCGCGAGCGACGAGGAACTGGCCCGGCTCTGGCGCGGCTCCCACCTCGCCAAGGCCCGCGGCCACGGCATCGACGACCCCGGCTTCGAACAGCCCGTCCGCACCATGAGTTCGATCGGAGGCTGAGGGATGGATATCCGCTTCTACGCCGGTGCCGCCGAGGCGGCCGGCCGCCACCTCGAGGAGGTGCCCGGCCCGCTCAGCGTGGACGAACTGATCGCCTACCTCGGCAGCGACCGTCCGGCCCTGGAGAAGGTGCTCACCCGCTGCTCGATCCTGGTCGACGGACGCCAGGTGCCCGACCCCACCCTCCCACTGCGCGCCGAGGCGAGAGTGGACGTCCTGCCCCCCTTCGCCGGCGGCTGACCGACGCGAGTTCTGCCGTTGCGGGTGGGGGCGGGTGAAGAGAGGGTGAATAATCGGGTCATAGACGGGTGAGGTGCCCTCCCCGGTGCGAAACTCTTCCGGACTCCGCGGTGGGGAGGAGGGGGTATGGCAGAGGACGTCGACAGCCTTCTGGCTCAGCTCTACGATGCCGTTGCGCGCTACGACGCTGGCCTGGCCGGCCGCCTCCTGAGCGCGAATCTGGGTGCCTTCGCCCTGCGCGATTTCGATTCAACCTGTACCG
>JAPUEM010000113.1 GCA_027492575.1 Propionicimonas sp. | reverse complement strand
AGTGGAGCGGATGACGGGAATCGAACCCGCGTAGCCAGTTTGGAAGACTGGGGCTCTACCATTGAGCTACATCCGCGCGCAGACCACCATAGCGGACTGGTCGCCTCACTCCCCATTCGACGCCGACCTGCGGAGCACGCAACCCTGAGCCACCGCCGACCTGATTCCAGGGGTCTCTCGGGGTGCCTTCAGGTTGAGCCCGCCTGGCCGCGGATTCTACGGTGTAGAGATGTTCTACAACGTAGAGGAAATCGAGATGACCGACCAGACCACTGCGCCGACCACCGACCTCCAGCGACCGAAGCGACCAGTCGGCCGTCCGATCGATCCGGTCTCGAGCCAGTACGACCGTCCGGCGCTCTTCTTCGTGCTCGCCACCGCCATCCCCTGGGCGTTCTGGTTCGCGGCGGCGTACCTCAGCAACCTGCCCGAGCAGACTCCTGCCGTGCAGTGGTGGACGGCGGCGCTCGGCCTGGCCGGCCTGATCGCCCCGGTCTTCGTCGTGGTGTGGATGGTGCGCAACCGGCCCGCGTTGAAGGCGGATATCCAGCGCCGCCTGGTGTGGCCGCGGGGCATCCGGTGGGGATTCGTGGCCGGCGCTCTGCTTCTGCTGCTCGGGAGCCTGCTGGCCGCCCAGGCGATCTCGCTGCTCTTCGGCTACAGCGCCGACCAGTTCCTGCTGCGCGGCGGCTTCACCTTCTCGGCCGGGCTGCTGCCGGTGTGGGTGACCCTGCTCGGCGCGGCCCTCTTCGAGGAGGTCGCCTGGCACAGCTACGGCACCGACGCCCTCATCGCGCGGATGCGGGTCTTCTCCGCGT
Source organism: Propionicimonas sp. (assembly GCA_027492575.1). GTDB lineage: Bacteria > Actinomycetota > Actinomycetes > Propionibacteriales > Propionibacteriaceae > Propionicimonas. Next base: position 10,495 of record JAPUEM010000113.1, on the reverse strand, counting down.
CCCTGCTCTTCACGGTGATCTGGGCACTGTGGCACCTTCCGCTGGCGTTCATCAACGGCTACTACCACCAGGAGGTCGTCGAGACCGGGTGGCTGCACACCCTGAACTTCCCGCTGTCGATGATCGCCTTCGTGCTGATCATGAACTGGCTGTACTTCCGGACCGGACGCAGCATCCTGATCACCGTGCTCTTCCACGCCACCGCCAATGTGGTCAACGAGATGTTCCTGACCCACGAGGACAGCAAGCTGATCCAGACCGCGCTGCTGCTGATCGTGGCCGCGATCGTCGTCGTCCGTGACCGCGCGTTGTTCTTCGGCCGGCCGTCGATTCCGCCCAGGGTGTGACACAGTGTGGGCATGACCGCCAAGGCGACCCACCGGGTTCCGCTGGCGCGCGAGCAGATCATCGAGCGGGCGCTCGCGATCGTCGACAGCGACGGCGCCGAGAGCCTCACCATGCGCCGGCTGGGCCAAGCCCTGGGCGTCGATCCGATGGCGGTCTACCATCACTTGCCCAACAAGGCGGCCGTGCTGGACGGCATCGTCGAACTGCTGTGGGACGGCGTCCGGCTGCCGCCCACCAAGCCGGACGAGCGCTGGCAGGAGGTGCTGGCCGGCGTCTTCACCGCCTTTCGCACCCGCCTGCTGGAACACCCGCGGGCGGTCGCCATCCTCGGCGCCCGACCCTCGGTCACACCCGCCCTGTTCCGCCTGGTCGAGGCCATCCTGCAGCGGCTGGAGGCCGCGGGGCTCACCGGCAACGACGCCATGCAGTTGATCGACTGCCTTTCCGGCTTCACCATCGGCAAGGTGCTGGCCGAGACCAGCGACCTGACCGGCGGCCACGCCGAACACGTCGGCGCCGCGCTGACCTCCCTGACCACGCAGACCCACCCGACGCTGCTGCGGGCCCTCGCGGAAGGCTACGGATTCGCCCCGGAGGAAGAGTTCAGCCGCGGCCTTCACGCCCTGATCGACGGCTGGCGCCAGAACTCCCCAGGTTCCGCGGCACCCTGACCTGCCTGGTCACGTCGGGATCTCCCAGGTCACGTCAACTGGTTCCAGATCGGGACGCCAGCCGCGCCAGACCGGATGCCACAGCCGGCCGGAGTCGGTGACACCGCTGTAGTGCACCTCGCCGACCAGAGTCGGCTCGACCCAGTGCGCGTCGCGGGCGTCCTCGGCGGGGACGTCGAGCAGCGGGTTCTCCGGTCGCGCCAGCGACGCCAGCTTGCGCCCGGCCTCAGCTAGGCCGCGGGTGGTGAAGCCCGAGCCGGCCCGGCCGGCGTAGCGCAGGCCGTCCGGACCCGGGATGGCGAGCAGGAGCGAGCCGATCCCGCCGGCACGATTGCCCTTCCCGGGTCGCCAGCCGCCGACCACCACGGCCTGGGTGCGGCGGTGCTTGATCTTCAGCCAGGTGTGCGCGCGCTGGCCGGGCTGGTAGATCGAGTCGCGTCGCTTGGCCACCACACCCTCCAAATCGAGGGAGAGGCTGGTCTGCAGAGCGGCGGCGAGGTCGCCTTCGAAGACCGGCGGCGCCTGGACGTGGGAGCCCGGCCGCGACCCGACCAGCGCCTCCAGCAGGCGGCGGCGCTCCTCGTAGGGCTGCCGGATCAGCGACCGGCCGTCGAGTCGCAGCAGGTCGAAGAGCATCAGCTGCACCGGGTACCGGGCGGCGGCAGCGGCGATCTCGGCGGGCTTGGTCAGGTTGATCCGCGGCTGCAGCAACGAGAACCGGGGGACGCCGGCGGCGTCGGTCACCACGATCTCGCCGTCCAGCACCGCCTGGGCGCAATCCAGCCCGGCCAGCGGCTCGATCAGTTCGGCGTAGGCGGCGGTGTCGTCCCGTCCGCGCCGGCTGAGCAGCTTGACCCGGCCGCCGGCGAGGTAGGCGATGATGCGGACGCCGTCCCACTTCATCTCGAACGCCCAGTCGCGCTCGTCGCCGAGTCCGGACGCGGTGGCCAGCGTCGCCAGCATGGGATGGACGGGCTGCGGGAAGCCGTCCCCAGCCGGCGGCTCGGCGGAGAGATCCGGCTCGGGAGTCTTCGCGGGGTCGCGCATGCTGCGGTACTTGGTGAGCCGGTCCGGCGGACCGGCGAAGTGAGCCATCGGGTCGCCGAGGGTCGCGATCCGCTCGACCACCTCGTGGTGCTCCAACTGCCGCAGATCGGGGTCGGCCAGCTCCGCCCAGGTGCGCGGCGCCGCGACCCACGGACGCTCGCGGCCGCGCAGCGAGTACGGCGAGATGGTGGTCTTGGCGCCGTTGTTCTGGCTCCAATCCAGGAAGACCTTGCCGGGCCGCGCGACCCGCTCCATGGTGGCGGTCACCCGGTCGGCGTGCTCGGCCTGCAGGCCCAGCGCGAGCTGCCGTGCCAGCTCGCTGGCCTCCGCGCTGGTCAGCGATCCGTCCAGCGGCGCGTAGAGATGGATCCCCTTGCTTCCCGAGGTCACCGGCACCGGCTCGTGCCCCAGCCCGGCCAGCACCTCCCGCACCCAGCCCGCCACCTCCGCGCACTCCGCCAGCGTCACCCCCTCACCAGGGTCGAGATCCAGCACCAGCCGATCTGGCCGCAGCGGGCTGCCGTCCGCGTCGAACCGCCACTGCGGCACGTGCAGCTCCAGGGCGGCCAGCTGCGCGAGCCAGGTCAGCGTGGCCAGGTCGTCCACCACCGGATACTCGTTGGCCCGCGTCGAATGCTGGATCGCGTAGCGGCGAACCCACTCCGGCGTCCCCTTGGGCAGATCCTTGGCGAAGAAGACCTGGCTGGCGGCGGTCGCCCCGACGCCGTCCGGCCAGCGCTTGCGGGTGACCGGACGCTGCCACAGCAGCGGCAGCATCACCTCGGCGACCTGCGCGTAGTAAGAGATCACCTCGGCCTTCGTGGTGCCGGTCTCGGGGTAGAGCACCTTGTCCAGGTTGGTGAGCCGGACGGGATGCCCGTCAACCACCACCGTCTGGCCGCCGTCCACCGCCATGAGCGCCTCCTCAGGGCAAGAGTACGGGGCCCGACTTGCGCGACCACATACCCCCGGGGGTATATTCGAGCCATGCCTGAACCTGAGATCGACCAGCACCTGCCCTCGACGCGGATCGTCGTGGTGGGCGGCGTCGCCGGCGGCATGAGCTGCGCCGCCCGCGCCCGCCGGCTCGACGAGCACGCGGAGATCATCGTCCTCGACCGCGGCGACCACGTCTCCTTCGCCAACTGCGGCCTGCCCTACTACGTGGGCGGCGAGATCACCGACCAGGCCGACCTGCTCGTTCAGACCCCGGCATCGCTGAAGGCCGCGCTCAACCTCGACGTGCGCACCCGGCACGACGTGATCGGGCTCGACCCCGACGCTCGGACGGTCACCGTCCGCACCGAGGACGCCGTCGACACGCTGAGCTACGACGCATTGGTGCTCTCCCCCGGCGCCCAGGCCGTCCGCCCGCCGATCCCGGGGCTGGATTCGCCGCGCGTCCGCACCCTGCGCACGGTGGGGGACGCGGTCGCGCTGCACGACCTCGTCGGCGACGGCGCCCGGCGGGCCGTGGTGCTCGGTGCCGGCTTCATCGGGCTGGAGGCCGCGGAGGCGCTGGCCGGCCGCGGCCTGCGGGTGACCGTGGTCGAACTCGCCGACCACGTGCTGCCGCCGCTCGAGCCGGAACTGGCGAGCCTGGTCGCCGACGAACTGCGCCGGCTCGGCATCGACGTCCGCGACCGGGTGGCGGCCTCCGCCATCGAGCCTGGAGCCGGCCACGACACGGTGGTGCTGGCCGACGACACCCGGATCGAGGCCGACCTGATCGTGCTGTCGGTCGGCGTGCGTCCGGACACGGCCGCCTTCGAAGCGGCCGGGATCGCCTGCGAGCGCGGCGCCATCGTCACCGACGAGCACGGCCGCACCAACCTCCCCGGCATCTGGGCGGTCGGCGATGCCACCGTGAGCACCGACGCGGTCACCGGGCTCCGTCGCCCGGTCGCGCTGGCCGGCCCCGCGAACCGGGCCGGACGGCTGGTCGCCGACGACATCCTGCGGCCGGCGACCGCCCGTCCGATCCCGCAGCCGCTGGGCACCGCGATCGTCCGCGTCGGTGAGCTCACCGCGGCCCTGACCGGCGCCAACCGGGCGACGCTGACCGCCGCCGGCATCGCCCACCACACGCTGCACCTGCACCCCAACCAGCACGCCGGCTACTTCCCGGGCGCTGCCAAGATCCACCTGGTCGTCCATTTCCGGGACTCGGACGGACTGCTGCTCGGCGCCCAGGCCGTCGGGGCGGACGGTGTCGACAAGCGCATCGACGTGCTGGCCACCGCGCTGCGCAACCGGATGTCGGTCACCGACCTGATCGACCTCGACCTCGCCTACGCCCCGCCCTACGGCAACGCCAAGGATCCGGTCACCATGGCCGGCCTGATGGGCGACAACGTGCTCACCGGCACCACGACCCTGTGGTACCCATGGCAGGTCGACGAGGTGCTCACCTCCGCACTCGTGCTCGACTGCCGCGGCGGCGAGGAGTTCGCCGCCGGACACCTGCCGGGGGCGCTCAACATCCCCCACACCGAGGTTCGCGGACGCCTCGACGAGATCCGCGAGGCCGCCGACGGACGTCCGGTCCGGGTCATGTGCCTGTCGGGGATGCGCTCCTACCTCGCCCACCGGGTGCTGGCGGCCGCCGGTTTCGACTCGGCGACCCTTTCCGGCGGAATGCTCACCCTGCGTGCCGCGCTCGGCTCCGGCCAGGCTCACCTGATCGAACCCGGCCACCCGGCCCTCACCAGCCCCTCCCACTAGAACCGACGAGAGGATCTCGCCATGTGCTCACCCGTCACCTGCCGCACCTGCGGAAAGACCACCTGGGCCGGCTGCGGCCGCCACATCGACCAGGTCAAGCGGTCCGTCCCCGCCTCACAATGGTGCGCCGGCCACGAGACGACCAAGCCGAGCGGATTCCTGTCCTCGCTGTTCTCCCGCTGACCGCCGCGGCCGAATGGCCCCGCTCCCGCGGGATGGGCCAGAATGCCCTGAAAGCCAAGCCGCGAAAGGGAACGAGCGTGAAGCTGATCGTCACGAAGGACTACCAGGAGATGAGCGCCGTGGCCGTCCAGCAGCTGCTGGGCACCATGCACAGCCAGCACCGGGTGAACCTCTCCATCACGGCGGGCTCCACCCCCAAGGGGGTCTACGAGATCCTGGTGCCGCTGGTCAAGGACAAGCCGTACTTCGAAAACGTGCACTACTACAACTTCGACGAGGTCCCCTATCGCGGCCAGGAGGGCGGCTTCGGGGTCACCATGACCCACCTGAACGACCTCTACTTCGACCCGGCCGGCATCGACCGCGGCCGCGTCCACGTGCTCGACCAGACGAACTACGAGACCTGGGACGAGCGGCTCGCCGCCGACGGCGGTCTCGATCTGGTGCTGCTGGGCATCGGCGACGACGGCCACTTCTGCGGGAACCTGCCCGGCACCACCTCCTTCGGCGACCTGACCACACGGGTGGACATCCACTCCGTCCCGGGGCTGCCGGAGCGCATTCTCCGCTCGGTGGGCGGCGACATCGCCAAGCGTCCCGACTTCTACGTGACCATGGGCCCCAGGAGCATCATGGCGGTGCGCAAGCTGCTGGTGATCGCCAGCGGAACCGCCAAGGCCCAGATGGTCAAGCGGCTGGTCGACGGCCCGGTCGGTGAGGATCGTCCGGCCACCCTGCTGACCGTGCATCCCGACATCACGCTGGTCGTGGACGCGGAGGCCGCCTCGGCGCTCTGAGCTGGGCAGGCCAATCCCCGCGCCTTGTGGAATACCTACCTGGGGTATACCGTTGAGCGTGTCAGAGATACCCAGTGGGGGTATCAGCGGGCGAGGGATGGAGGTGCACGTCAGATGACGGCCGGCATGCGGCTCGCCCTCTACGGGCTCGGACTGGCGGTGGCCTTCGGCGGAGCCTATTGGCTGGCCGACGCGATCGTCCCGGAGAGCGTCGTGACCGCGTGGGTCGAGGGAAGCGACACCCACGACACCCCCGCCGGCGAGCACGAGAGCGGGCGGTGACGCCATGAGCCCGACCTCAACACCCCTGGTGCCTGCCATCGAACTGGAGATCGGCGGGATGACCTGCGCCTCCTGCGCGAACCGGATCGAGAAGAAGCTGAACAAGCTCGACGGTGTCTCCGCGACCGTGAATTACGCCACCGAGAAGGCCAAGGTGCGGGTGCCCGACGGGTACGACCCGGCGCTGCTGATCGCCGAGGTCGAGAAGACCGGGTACACCGCCGCCCTGCCGAAGCCGAAGAAGGCCCGGCCCGAGCAGGCTTCCGGGGACGAGGCCGACCCCGAGCTGACCTCGCTGCGGCACCGGCTGATCGGCTCGATCGTGCTCACCGTTCCGGTGATCGCGATGGCGATGGTCCCGGCGCTGCAGTTCACCTACTGGCAGTGGGCCTCGCTCGCCTTGGCCGCCCCGGTGATCGTGTGGGGGGCGTGGCCCTTCCACAAGGCCGCCTGGGCGAACCTCAAGCACGGCACGGCCACCATGGACACGCTGATCTCGATGGGCACCGGTGCCGCCTTCCTGTGGTCGCTGTATGCGCTCTTCTTCGGCACCGCGGGGATGCCCGGCATGACGCACCCCTTCGAGCTCACCATCGGACCCTCCGACGGCGCGGCGAACATCTACCTCGAGGTCGGCGCCGGCGTCACGATGTTCATCCTCGCCGGACGCTACTTCGAGAAGCGCTCCAAGAAGCAGGCGGGGGCTGCGCTGCGCGCCTTGCTGGAGCTCGGCGCGAAGGAGGTCTCCGTCCTGCGGGGCGGCGCCGAGGTCAAGATCGCGGTCGAGGAGCTGCGAGTCGGGGACGAGTTCATCGTCCGCCCCGGCGAGAAGATCGCGACCGACGGCGTGGTGATCTCCGGCGCCTCGGCCGTCGACGCCTCGATGCTGACCGGGGAATCCGTTCCGGTCGAGGTCGGCGAAAGCGACCCGGTGACCGGCGCCACCGTCAACGCGGGCGGACGCCTCGTCGTGCGGGCCACCCGGATCGGCGCCGACACCCAGCTGGCGCAGATGGCGAAGCTGGTCGAGGACGCCCAGACCGGCAAGGCCGAGGTGCAGCGCCTGGCCGACCGGATCTCCGGCGTCTTCGTCCCGATCGTGATCGTGATCGCGGTCGTCACCCTCGGGGCCTGGCTGGGGGCCGGCTTCCCGGCCGCCGCCGCGTTCACCGCGGCCGTCGCGGTGCTGGTGATCGCCTGCCCCTGCGCGCTCGGCCTGGCCACCCCGACCGCGCTGCTGGTCGGCACCGGACGGGGCGCTCAGCTGGGCATCCTGATCAAGGGTCCGGAGGTGCTGGAATCCACCCGCCGGGTCGACACGGTCGTCCTCGACAAGACCGGGACCGTCACCACCGGCCGGATGACCCTGGTCGACGTGATCACCGAGCCCGGTGTGAGTCGCGCCGAACTGCTGCGGCTCGCCGGGGCGTTGGAGGACGCCTCCGAGCACCCGATCGCCCAGGCGATCGCCAAGAGCGCCACTCAGGAGATCGGCCAACTGCCGACCCCGGAGGATTTCGCCAACGTCGAAGGCAAAGGCGTCCAGGGGGTCGCGGACGGTCACGCGGTGATCGTCGGACGCGAGTCGCTGCTGGCCGACTGGTCGCTCCACCTCTCCCCCGAGGTCGCCGCCGCGAAGGCCACGGCCGAGAGCGCGGGCCGGACGGTCGTCGCCGCGGGCTGGGACGGGCAGGCGCGCGGCGTCCTGGTGGTCGCCGACACCGTGAAGCCCACCAGCGCCGAGGCCATCGTCCAGCTCAAGCAGCTCGGCCTGACCCCGGTGCTGCTGACCGGCGACAACGAGGCCGTCGCCCGCCAGATCGCCGCCGAGGTCGGCATCGACCAGGTGATCGCCGAGGTGCTTCCCAAGGACAAGGTCGACGTCGTCGCCCGGCTGCAGCGCGAGGGGCGGGTCGTCGCGATGGTCGGGGACGGCGTCAACGACGCCCCCGCCCTGGCCCAGGCCGACCTTGGCCTGGCGATGGGCACCGGCGCCGACGTCGCCATCGAGGCGTCCGACCTCACCCTGGTCCGCGGCGACCTACGCTCGGCGGTGGACGCGATCCGGCTCTCCCGTCGAACGCTGGGCACGATCAAGACCAACCTGTTCTGGGCTTTCGCGTACAACGTGGCCGCCATCCCGATCGCGGCGCTGGGCATGCTCAACCCGATGCTGGCCGGCGCGGCGATGGCCTTCTCCAGCGTCTTCGTGGTCGGCAACAGCCTGCGCCTGCGCGGATTCCGGAGCATCACCACGTGATCCCCGCCCCGGCCCGGGGCCCGAGGGTAACGTAGCGAGCCACATCGCACCGGACCATCGAAAGGGTCGTAACCATGGGCGCCGGGCACCACCACGCTCCCGCGGACGGGACGGGACACCCGGGCGACTTCCGCAAGAAGCTCTGGATCGCGTTCTCGATCACCGCGACGATCGTGGTGGCACAGGCAGTGGGTTCGGTCGTCACCGGCAGCCTCGCCCTGCTGACCGACACCGCCCACGCCGTCGCCGACGCGTCCGGCCTGCTCGTCGCGCTGATCGCCGCCACGCTCATGCTCAAGCCGGCGGACTCCAAGCGGACCTGGGGCTTCCGCCGCATCGAGGTGATCGCCGCGCTGGGTCAGGCCACCCTGTTGCTCGCGGTGGGCCTCTACGCGGCGGTCGAGGGCGTCCGGCGCCTGTTCGAACCGCCGGCGGTGCCCGCCACCGAATTACTGGCCTTCGGCGTTGTGGGGCTCGTCGCGAACGCCCTCGCGATCACCATCCTGGCCTCCAGCCGCGGGGCGAACTTCAACATGCGCGCGGCCTTCCTGGAAGTGCTCAACGACGCCCTCGGCTCGCTCGGCGTGATCGTCGCCGCGGTCGTCATCGCCACCACCGGGTTCCAGCAGGCCGACGCCATCGCCGGCCTGTTCATCACCGCCCTGATCATGCCCCGTGCGTTCGTCCTGATGCGCGAGACCACGAGCGTGCTGATGGAGTTCACCCCGCCCGGCCTCGATCTGGACGAGGTGCGCCGCCACCTCCTCGCCCTCGACCACGTCAAGGACGTCCACGACCTGCACGCGTCAACGGTGGCGACCGGGCTCCCCACCCTGACCGCCCACGTCGTGGTCGACGACCGCTGCTTCACCGACGGCCACGCCGCCGAGATGCTGCACGAGGTCCGGGAGTGCGTCGCCGAGCACTTCGAGGTGTCCGTCCACCACTCGACCTTCCAGATCGAGACCGAGCACATCGCCGAGCACGAGCCGGACGGGACCAGACACAGCTGAGGCTGCTCGGACAGCCTGACTACGTCGGTTCGTCGCTGAAGAAACCGAGCTCAGGCAAGATCTTGGCCGTCGTCTCGACGAACAACTTGGCTGTACTCACGGCGTCCCGCGCCTCGTTGTCGGAGGCTTCGCTGTAGGAGGTATCGGGGTAGTCGAGTTCGTGGCGTCGGCGCCGAAGCACGCTGAACCTGGCGAATCCCGGTCCGAACTGTGCCAGGAGTGCTTCCTCAACTGCCCTGTGCCCACCGGCCTGCGTCGGGCGCAAGCCCTGCTGGGTCAGCAGCGACGTGGCGGCAAGGCGGGCCGCATCGTAGGCGTTCGTATAGGCACCGTCCGGGTCGATCTCCAGCGCGGCTTGGGCGATCTTCAGCCGACGCCTCGCCTGCTTCAGTACAGGTGAACCGTCCGATGCAGACTTGCCGATACTGTCGAGTTCGCCCGCCGCAAGCAGTCGCTCAATGGTTGCCTCTCCACGTTTCCAGCGGGCCACCTAAGCCTCCATCCCGTGGATCATCACGTCGACCAGCGGTTGGGTGCGAACCTGCGCCGCCAGCCGATCGGACGGATCCTCCCACTGCTCGTGCGTGCGCATCACAGGGTTGACCGGAATGCCCAGTCGCTGTTGGGCCCGGTCGCCGGCGGCGTAGAGATCACCGCGATCGACACTGTCACCGATCACCATCACGTCAATGTCGTTCGGGGTATGGCCCGTCTCGCCGGAGTAACGGGCCGCCCACGACCCGAAGATGAAAATCTGATCCGCACCCGGAACCCCTGCGAACTCCTCTGCGACCACCTGGAGGGGCCCGAAAGTCACCTCCAGAAGCCGACTCAGCGACTCCGCCGCCGGATGCGCCAGGTTGGCACCGAGGAGCCGATTCCGGCCGAGGATGGTCTCGGTGACCAGCTTCGACTCCACGAGCCGCTCGGCTTCACGATGGATCGTCGGCACGGACACGCTGACTCGCCGCGCAAGCTCGGTCAGACTGAACTCTTGGCCGGGGTGAAGATACAGCCAGGTCAGAAGCTCGGCCTGTGCCTGGCTGCGAAAGATCGGCAGCAGCGCTGGAGCCTCAGTTCTCATAACTGAAATATAACTTACGCCAAACGAAACATCTAGCTTCTCTAGCCAGCACCTCAGCAGTCGGGGCGACAGGACTCGAACCTGCG
>JAPUEM010000112.1 GCA_027492575.1 Propionicimonas sp. | reverse complement strand
CCGGGCACGATGTGGCTGTCGCCGACTTCTATGGGGGTGCGGTCGTCCACACGTACCGGTCCGCGTCCACTCTGCGCGATGCTCTGACTCTGGACGGCATCCACGCCGGCCTCCAGGGCGCGATCGATGTCGTCCAGGAGGCGGGGGCCACTCGTGTCGTGGTGATCGGCTATTCGATGGGCGGAGCGATCGCGCTCTGGGCGGCCACCACCCTGCCCGTCGACCTGGCCGTCACCTACTACGGCGGCGGGATCGCCAAGCCGTACTGGTCCGGAATGCCCTCAGGCCCAGACCTTGCCGCCCGCCTGAGCGTTCCCTGGCTCGGCTTCTACGGCGGACGGGATCCGCTCACCCCTCGCGCCCAGCTGGAAACGCTGAGCGCCGCCGCGTCGCAGGCGCCGAACCCTGGTGAGGTGATCGTCTACGAGCAGGCCGATCACGGGTTCGCACTCGATCCCGCGGACCCACGTCACGACGAGGTCGCGGCAGCCGACGCCCGAGCGCGAGTGAGGGACGCCCTCGACGCTCTCCGTTGAGCCCGGAAGAAGGCAGAAGATCGCTAGTTATGAGACATAACATCAATGTTATGATCCATAACATGGATGTTATCAAGGTGCGGCGCGAGGCCGGGCAGATCGCCGTCGAGGTGGCTGGGTCGGGGCCGCTGGTGCTGTGCGTGCCGGGCATGGGGGAGTCGCGTGCGTCCTTCCGCCATCTGACGCCGGGTCTGGTCGGCGCAGGCTACCGGGTGGCGGTGATGGATCTCCGTGGTCACGGCGAGAGTTCGGCCGACTTCGACGCTTACGACGATCCGGCCGCGGCCAGTGACATCCTCGCGGTGATCGAGGCGCTCGGCGGTGCGCCGGCGACGGTCGTGGGCAACTCGATGGGTGCCGCGGCAGCGGTGATTGCGGCCTCCACCCGTCCGGAGGCGATCGGGAAGCTGGTGCTGATCGGTCCGTTCGTGCGCGATCACGGGCCGGCTGCCGTCCGGCTGGTCATGGGGCTGGTCATGCGTCTGGCGCTCGCTCGTCCGTGGGGGCCGGCGGTGTGGCACGGCTACTACACGTCCCTCTTCGGAGAGCGTCGGCCTGCCGACCATGACGAGCATGTCGCCCACGCGCTGGCGTTGTTGCAGCGTCCGGAAAGGTGGCGCGCCTTCCAGGCGACCGCGCGCACCTCGCACGCACCCGCCGAGGCCGCGCTGGCGGGCGTGTCCGCGGCCACCCTGGTGGTCATGGGGGACCGCGATCGCGACTTCCCCGATCCGCGGGCCGAAGCTGCCTGGGTCGCTGAAGCGCTGGATGGCGAGTTCCGGATGGTCGCCGGCGCCGGGCACTACCCGATGGCCGAACAGTCTGCCGAGGTGCTGGACGCGGTGCTGGCCTTCCTTCACAAGGCGACCGTTCGAGGCGGATCGCATGGCTGAGCGGCTGACCCGGGTTGCGGTGGTCGAGCGCGCGGCCCTGCTCGCGGACGAGATCGGGCTGGACGCAGTGACGATCACCAAGCTCGGGCGTTCCCTCGGCATCGCGCCTCCGGGTGTCTACCGGCACGTCGTGGATCTGGACGATCTGCGCGGCGCGATCGGTCAAGCGGCCGCGCGCGAGGTGGCCAGGGTTCTGTCGGCGGCGTGCGCCGGACTCTCCGGGCGGGACGCGCTGGCCGCGCTGGCCGAGACCCTGCGCAACTGGGCGATCGCCCACCCCGGACGATACGCAGCCCTGCAGATCGCTCCCCACCCCGACGACGCCGAAGGGGTGGCGGCCTCCGATGAACTGCTCGCCGTGCTGGGCCCGGCGCTGCGCGCCTACGACCTCAACGGGGACGATCTGACCGACGCGATCCGCTTCCTGCGGAGCACCCTGCACGGGTTCGTCTCCCTGGAACTCAGCGGCGGCTTCAAGCAGCCGCGGAATCTTGACGCCACCTTCGAGCGGATCGTGGTCGCGCTCGACACGGTCCTGAACGCCTGGGCTTCGTGACCGTCGTCAGATGGCCTTGACCCATCGCTGTCGGCCCGCGGCGCCGCTTTGAGCGCTGACAGCACGACGCTTGGCAGTGCGCCGTCCTTGGCGCGGGCGACTTCGCTGATCGCCTGTGAGTCCAGGACGAGAGTCCTCACCGCAGCACCTCCTCGAACCCCGCAACCCGTGCCGGATCGGCGGGACTGGGTGCGGATGCCGAATGGATTGCTCTACCGCCCGGGACGTCGGGCGGTAGAACGTTGGCGGGCCAGTTCGCTGAGTCGAGGAGCCCGCTATGAAACGTACGCCCTTGCCGGACGCGGTGCAGACCCACGCGGCGACAGCCGGGAACGCCCGGGCGGCGCTGGTGCTGCTGTGCGGTTCGTTCCCGGTGTTCGCAGTGGCGGTCTACGCCCGGATGGCTGCGGCCCCCGGTTTCAGCCGCCAATGGTTCTGGGAAACAGTGCGGTCCGAACTCGACCCTCAGGCCGGGCTCTGGTTGCTGGCGGCGATCACGATCGGGCTGGGGAACGCGCTGATCGCGGTCGGGACGCTGCTGCTCGCCCGTGGACTGCCGGACGCCGCGGCGCGGCCATGGGCACCGGCCTCGCGAATCGCGCCCGTCGTCGCTCTCGTCGCGTCAATCCTCTATGTGTACGGCTACGTCGCCACGGTGCGGTTCACCGAGCCGACCTTGGGGGATAACCCGCTGTTCTGGGTCGCTTACGTGGCCGGCTTCGTCGCCACAGTGGGCGTCGCGCTCGCGTTGCTGTTCCTGGCAGTCGCCTGGCGCCGGACGGGGGCGCTGAGGTCAAAGCTGCTGGCGGTCGTATCGCTGGTGGTTGCTGTCGCCTCGATCGCGCTGCCACCGTTCGTCGTGGCGATCCTCGCGGTGGTCTTCGCCGTGGCCGCGATGCGGCCGGCGACCTCCCGGCGCCCGGACGCCGTGTCGTAAAGTCTGGCCATGCAACCCGTGCCGACGCGGCGCGCGATGACGGTCGCCTCGATCGCGGCGATCGTGTCTTCCTGGCGGCCGAGGTCGCCGGGCTCTGGCTGTTCGCGACCAGGTCCGCGAGCATCCCTGCCCTGGTGGAATCCGACAGCGTGGCGGTGGTCACCGGTTTGGCGGCGCTCGGCGTCCCGCTGGCGGCTTACATCGGGTTCCGGGTGCTGTTGGAACTGCTGCTGGTCGGCACGAGCGTGGTGGCGGCATCCCTCGTCCTGGCGCGGCGGCGGCCTGATGGGTTCGGCAGCGCCGTCGCGGTGGTGCTGGTGGGCGCGCCCGTCGCCACCGGCATCGGTGCGGTCGCGCTGAGCGTTACCCTCACCGGAGGAGCCGTCGCGCAGACCCAGGCGGAGTTCGTCGGCCTGGCCGCCTACGTCGCGTTGGCCTATCTGTTCCCGAGCGGACGGTTCGTCCCCGGCTGGAGCCGCTGGACGGCGGCCTGCTGGGTGCCGCTCGTGGTCTGGGTGATGGTCGATCCCTGGTGGCTGGCGAGTGGGGCGGCCGATGCCCTTGGCACCGCGTGCGTGGTGATGCTGGTCGGGCTGGCCGCGGTCGCCCAGGTTATCCGGCCATCGCCGGTTCTCGTCGCGGTCGGAGCGGCGGCAGACGATGTGGGTCGCTGTGGCGCTGGTGGTGCGGGTCGGCTACCAGATCGTCACCCTGCTGCTGCACACGATCGCCGGCGGGCCCGCGCGCTGGCCGCGGGACATCGCGCTTCCGGTGTACCTGGGGATGACAACGTTCAGCTACCTGCTAGGCGCGGTGACCGCGGTCTGCATCGCTGTTGCGGTGCTGCGCTACCGGCTTTTCGACGCCGACGCCTGGATGAGCCGCGCCATCGCCCACGTGGCGCTGGTGGTGGCGATCTTCGCGGTCTATGCCCTGGTCGTGACCGGCGTCGGGCTCGTCTGGCAGCCCGGAGGAGCGGCCGTCGTGGCGACCGCGGCCGCCGCGCTGCTCCTGCAGCCGCTGCGGAGCCGACTGACCAGGCTGGCCAACCGGGTGGTGTACGGCCGGCGGGACGATCCTTACACCGTGCTCTCCCGGCTGGGCGAGCGGTTGGCGGATGCCGAGAACCCGGCTGCGCTGTTGCAGCGGTTGGCGGATACCGTGGTGGACGAACTCGGGGCGGTCCGCGTCGAGATCGACCTCGCCGGTGACGACGTCTCCGCCCGGGTCATCGCGGCGGCCGGTGTGGCGCGGACCTCGTCCGAGACCGCGTTTCCGCTGCGCTTCGGTGGTGCCGAGGTGGGCCGGATGCGGGTGTGGGCCCCGGCCGGCGAGCCGTTGCGGGCCGCCGATCACCGGTTGCTCGGCGACATCGCGACCAATGCCGCAACGGTGGCCCAGCTGGCCCGGACCTCCGAGGAACTCGATCGCTCCCGTGAGCAGCTGTTGCGCGCGCACGAGACCGAGCGGCGGCGCCTGGGCCGGGATCTGCACGACGGGCTCGGCCCGACGGTCGCCGGCCTCCACTTGCGGGTGGACACCGCGCTGACGCTGCTCGACCGCGACCCGGCGCGCAGTGCGGAGTTGCTGGCCTCGGCTCGGGCGGAACTGGTGGAACTGATCGCGGAGATCCGGCGGATCGTCGAAGGGCTGCGGCCGGCAGGTCTGGACGACGCGGGCCTGGTCGCGTCGGTCGCCCGGGCGGTCGCCACCGGCCCGGACGGCGTGGCGCCGCGGGTGCGCGTGGAACCTACGGCGCTGCCTCCGCTGCCGGCCGAGGTGGAGCTCGCGGCGTACCGCATCACCAGCGAGGCCGTGACGAATGCCCGGCGCCATGCCGCAGGGGCGACCCAGTGCGTCGTCCGGATGCGGGCCGAAGGGCGCTGGCTACGGGTGACGATCGCCGACGACGGGCCGGGTATCGCGCCGGGTGCCCCGCTCGGGGTAGGGCTTGGTTCGATGCGCGAGCGAGCCCGCGAGGTGGGAGGCTCACTGTCGGTGGACGTGGCGTCCGGCGGTGGGACGGTCGTGGTGGCAACTCTTCCGTTGCGGGGTGCGCCGAGGTGAGCGTGCGTGTGCTGATCGTCGACGATCACCCCTTCTACCGGGAAGGGGTGACGATGAGCCTGGCGGCCTTCGATCCCCATATCGAGGTCGTCGGCGAGGCGGGCGACGGCGCGGCCGCCGTGGACGCGGCGCGGGAACTGGCCCCCGACGTCGTCGTCATGGATCTGGGGATGCCAGGGATGGGTGGCCTGGAGGCCATCGCCCGCATCCGGCAGGCGGACCGCTCGCCGTCGATCCTGGTGCTGACCATGTTCGACGACGACTCGGTCTTCACCGCGCTGCGGGCCGGTGCGCGGGGCTACCTGCTCAAGCAGGCCGGCGTCGACGAACTCAGCCGGGCGATCCACGCTGTGCACCGGGGCGAGGGCATCTTCAGCCCCGGCGTGACCACCCGGCTTCAGGCCTTCTTCGCGTCCTCCCCTCTGGTGGACGACGCGATCCTGCCGTCGTTGACGCCTCGGGAGCGCTCGATTCTGCTGCTGCTCGCCCGCGGCTTTTCGACGGAGAGCATCGCTCGCGACCTGGGGGTGGCCGCGAAGACGGTGCGCAACTACATCGCTACCCTCTTCGCCAAGCTCGACGTGCACGACCGCGAGGGTGCGGTGGCCGCGGCACGCGAGGCCGGGCTGGTGTGACCTGACCGTGCGTGGCTCTGCCGTTCAGCGCGGCTCGCGGCCCTGAGCGCTAAGCGAAAACGGTGAGCGCGTACACCACGAAGACCATCAGGTGGGTGGCACCGTGGATGGCGGTCACTCGCTTGGCGGAGAAGGTGGCGATGGTCAGCATGAGGGTCACGCCGAGCAGCACCAGGTTGGTGGGGTTCTCGGCCAGCAGCACGGTCTGGCCGGTCAGCAGGCCGATGATCAGCACGGCCGGGATGGTGAGGCCGACGGTGGAGACCAGGGCGCCGTGGCAGAGGTTGCTGACCCGCTGGATCTCGCCGGCCAGGGCGGCGCGGACGGTGGTGAGCGTCTCCGGCAGGAAGACGATCATCGCGATCAGGAGGCCGGAGAGCGCGACCGGGGCGCCGGCGCGGCCCAGTCCGTCGTCCAGCAGTGTGGCCATGTCGTGGGAGAGCAGCACGATCGGGATCACGGTCACGATCAGGACGGCGGTGCGCGCGACGAGTTCGGGACGGTGCTCGGTCAGCGTCACGCGAATCGGCGGACGAGCAGCGTCCACCGGAGCCTCGCCACCGCGGGGGAGCACCTCCTGGAAGTCGGCGCGCTGCGGGCCCATCTGCCTGGCCAGGAAGAAGCCGTAGAGGACGACGGTGAGCAGAGCGATCACCATGGCCTGCCAGGCGGGGTAGGCGCCGTCGACGCCGATCAGGCCGGGGAAGGCGAAGGCAATGGCCGACAGCGCCACGAGCACGGCCAGGTAGGCCGACACGCCGGTGCGGTTGGGACGCAGGTCGTCATGCCGCAGCCCGCCGACCAGCAAGGCCACGCCGATCACCAGGTTGAGGATGATCATCGACACGGCCATCACCGAGTCGCGGGCGATGGTGGTGTGATCGCCGGGCCCGAGCATCACCGCGGAGATCAGGATCACCTCGATCATGACGATCGAGAGGGTGAGGACGAGGGTGCCGTACGGATCGCCGAGGCTCCCGGCGAGGTGCTCGGCCTGATCGACCACCCCGAAGGCGCAGACCACGATCACGGCGACGATGATCGCCAGCAGGACGACCAGCGCGGCAGGCGGAAGGGGTGCGGCCGGCACGGGGTGGGCGATCAGGAGGACGAGGAACGCACCCCACCCCAGCAAGAGGCGGAAACCCACCAGGGGAGTGAGGACGGTACGGAGTGTGGATGCGGTGCGCACTGGCGTCTGTCCGGGTTCTGCGGGGCCGTCCCTGCTCGGTCTGTCACCTGGCGGGTCGTCCCGCAGGCATCCTTCCCGCGATTCTACGGAACGACCAGCGAGGGCGCCAGGTTGGGGGCCGTGTCACGCGAAAAATGATCGGTTTCCACGACATTCTGAAATGCTTCGTCTCACTTCCTAGTCACCGGCTCCACTATATGTATACTCATCGCCACCAGGGTGACCCGTCTGTGGTCACGGCATCGGGAAAGGAGCCATCATGGCGCGTGCAACGCGTGTTGACGTCGCTCCCCGATGTATGACCTGTATGTAGCGGCCCCGGCATCTTCTCAGGGAAGAGTGCTGATCGACGGCGCCTTCGACACGCTCAGTGAACTCTGACTGAGCCTGCCGGAACCCTGTCCGCGAACGATCAGCACCTCCCGCGTCCGGGAGTCGCGCACCTGCGCTCGCCACGTCCCGTCCTGCGTCTCCCGCATGGTCGAGGCTGGTGAGCGGCACGATCCAATCATTTTCATAGGCATTGTCTGCGTTCGCGGAAATGTCGATTCGTCGTGCCCTCAATCCGTCAATCCCCTTATTTCACCGTGCGCTGAAGCGCGCCCGAAAGGCAGAAATGCAACCCTCGATCACCGCCCATCCACCACGTCGACGATTCACCGCCTGGGCGGCCATCGCCGCGCTCACCCTGTCGGGCGCCGCCAGCTGGACGGCCCCGACGGCCCAGGCCGCCGAGACCACCTACCCGTGGAGCAAGGTGGCCAGCACCGGCGACTACATCGCCGACAGCTACGCCGACGTCGACAGTGGGCACGTCCTCGAAAACCTCACCACCGACCGCCTGCTCGACGTGCTGTCGAGCAACGGCAACTACTACATCCTCTTCGCCGGCCCCGAGCATCCCGCCAGCCAGGCACTGCTCGGCACCATCAACGAGCAGGCGAAGGCCCACGGCATCACGAAGATCTACCACTTCGACCCCTACGTGGACGGCTACCAGCTGGACGCCACCCTGGCCAACGGCGTCGCCGACATCACCGGCGGCACCTCGGTGAACTTCGGCGGGACGGCGAAACTGAGCGACGTCTGGAAGCTGATCACCAACCTGCTGCCGGCCTCGGCCATCGCTCCGGGCGGAGCCCTGCACGACTACGCGGGCAACACCGCGCTGCTGCTGAACGTCGAGATCACCAATCGCAAGGACGTGGACGCCGGCAAGACCGTCACCAAGCTGGCCGAGGTCACCGAGGCGGACGCCGCCGCCTTCGCCGCCGACACCGCCGGCGTGAAGACCGCCACGGCAGCGGCCCTCGCGACCGCCTTCGACGGCCGCACCTCCTCGGTGCGCAGCCAGTTCGACTTCTTCGAGCGGCTCTACAACGCCAGCGCCACGAAGACCGAGGGCACCAACGAGACCGCCGACCGGATCGGCGGCCCGGTCACGATCTTCGACGCGGCCGACTACCCGAACGCCGCCGACTTCCGGCTGAAGTCGATCGACGTCAAAGAGCTGTACAACCTGCTGAACTCGCCCGGAGAGTTCCCGATCCTGTTCGCCGGTCAGGGGTGCCACAACACCCAGGCGATCATCGGTTCGGTCGCCGAACGCGCCAAGGAGCTGAACACCCCGGTCGTCTACGTCGTCGACTTCGCCCTGGATTCGAACGTGAAGTTCGGCACCGGCGACGAGATCGACACGGCCCTGGGGAACAGCGCCACCGGTGGCCTGTGGATCCGCTCCGGCAGCGCGGCCCTCGCCACGTCGAGCCCCTACCGCTACGGCTACTCCTACCTGTACGGCAAGATCGCGGAGTACTTCGGCCCGGAGTGGATCACCGAGAACTCCTCCAAGCGGAACAACTCGGTGGCCTACTATCCCAACGCGGTGCTCGGCGAGCCGTCCTCGGTGAACCCCTACGCGGACGGCTTCGACCCCGCCACCCAGGCGGGCAATGCGACCCGCCTTCAGGTGCCGACCCTCGTCCGCTACAACAAGGACGCCGCGGACGGCCCGATCGTCAGCCACTGGCTGCACACCGATCAGGTGGCCGAAGGCGCCCCGCAGACCTACACCGAATACATGCTCGAACTGGCCTGGGTCTGGCGGACCGCGAAGAACCTGGCCGACACCGGACGCAGCACCGGACGCAACGGGCTCACCAAGGCGGAGTTCGCCGCCGAGGCCGTGACCGCTCTGAAGGGGGTGCTGACCGGTCAGGATCAGCCGGATCACACCTTCACCACCGTCCCGAAGCCGACGATCGACGGCCAGGCGAAGGTGGGCGGCACGCTGGAGGGCTTCTGGGATGAGTGGAGCCACAACCCGACGCTCACCTACCAGTGGCTCGCGGACGGCGCGCCGATCCCGGGAGCGACCTCCGACGTCTACACGGTGACCGCGCAGGATGCCGGCAAGAAGGTCAGCTTCGCCCTCACCGGCACCCGGGCCGGCTATCAGCCGGTCACCAGCGTCTCGGACGCGTTCACCATCGGTGCGCTCAGCAAGCTGAAGAAGACCCCGGCCCCGAAGATCACGGGCACGGCGAAGGTGGGCAAGAAGCTCAAGGTGAAGACCGGGACGTGGAGCCCGAAGGTCGCCTTCAGCTACCAGTGGAACGCCGATGGCGAACCCATCGCGGACGCCACGAAGTCGAGCTACAAGATCGCCCCGGAACTGGTCGGCAAGAAGATCACCGTCACGGTGACCGGCGCCAAGGCCAACTACACCACGGTGACGAAGGCCTCGAAGGCGACCAAAAAGGTGGCCGCCCTCACCTTCAGCAAGAAGCCGGCGCCGAAGATCAAGGGCAAGGCCGTGGTGGGCAACGTCCTCACCGCCAAGCCGGGCAGTTGGTCGCCGAAGTCGGGCACCACCTTCAGCTACGGGTGGTACGCGGCCGGTCAGCCGATCGAGGGTGCGACGGACCTCACGTTCACCCTCACCGAGGAGCACCTGGGCAAGAAGATCACCTTCAAGGTGACCGCCACCAAGCCCGGCTACAAGACCGTGACCAAGACGGCCAAGGCGACCGCCAAGGTCCGCTGACCCACCCCGTGGCGTCACCGCCCGGCTCCGCCCAGCGCGGAGCCGGGCAGGCGCCGGAAAGTGAATCACATGTCCTTCGACTACCTCTCGGCAGCCGCGCTGGCGACCGTTGCGGCGCTCTACGTCGTGATCTTCCAGCTGCGGAAACGCCGCGCCAA
Source organism: Propionicimonas sp. (assembly GCA_027492575.1). GTDB lineage: Bacteria > Actinomycetota > Actinomycetes > Propionibacteriales > Propionibacteriaceae > Propionicimonas. Next base: position 1,359 of record JAPUEM010000112.1, on the reverse strand, counting down.
CTTCACCCTCACCATCCTGGGCGCGATGGCCGCCGGCGCCGTCGTCGGCTTCGTCTTCCAGGGCCACACCGACTGGGTGGGCCCGCTGGGCAAGATCTACGTCACCGTGCTGGGCGCGATCGTCATCCCGCTGATCGCCATCTCCATCCTCAGCAGCGTCACCTCGCTGGGGTCGGTGCAACAGCTGAAGGGGATCGGGCTGAAGTCGGTGCTCTGGCTGATGGTCACCAACGCCTTGGCGATCGTGCTGACCATCGGCCTCGGCCTGGCCTTCGGGGTGGGCAAGCGCTCCAACCTGGAGATCGACGGGGTGGACGCCAGCAACTTCGAGGGCGCGACCGTCACCTTCCAGGAGGTGCTGATCGGCTTCTTCCCCAACAACATCGTCAACGACGCCAGCCGCGACCGGATCATCCCGGTGATCCTGTTCACCGTCCTCATCGCGGTCTCCTACGTGCTGGTCGCCAATCGCAACCCGCAGAAGGTGGCTGTCTTCAAGGATCTCGTCGAGGCGCTGAAGGCGATCATCTACAAGGCGGTGACCTTCATCATCGGGCTGACCCCGTACGCCGTGCTCTCCCTGGTGGCGGTGCAGACCTCACGCGGCTTCAGCAACACCGGCATCATCTGGTCGCTGCTGCTGATGCTCATCGTCGCCTTCGTCGCCTTCGCGATCCAGACCTGGGGGCTGCACGGGGTGCTGCTGTCGGCCTTCGCGAAGGTCTCACCGCTGGCCTTCTTCAAGAAGGTCGTCCCGGCCCAGGTCGTCGCCTTCTCGACCCAGTCGAGCACCGGCACCCTGCCGGTGACCACCCGTGTGCTGACCGACCGGGTCGGGGTGAGCCCCGAGGTGGCGAACTTCACCGCACCACTGGGCACCACCATCGGCATGCCGGGCTGCGCGGGCATCTGGCCGGTGCTGACGGCGATCTACGCCGTGCACGGGCTGGGCATCGAGTACTCCCTTCAGGACTACCTGATCCTCGCCGTGATGGCGCTCTTCGTCTCGCTCGGCACCGCGGGGGTGCCCGGCACGGCGACGGTCGTCACGGCCAGCGTGCTGGCCGCTGTCGGCCTGCCGCTGGAGGTGATGGTGCTCACGATTCCGATCTCCGCCATCGCCGACACCGGGCGGACCGCCACCAATGTCACAGCGGCCATGGTGGCCGCCACGATCGTCGCCCAGCAGGAGGCCCAACTCGACCGCCAGATCTTCGACGCACCGCATTCCACCATCATCCTCTCCGCGGAGCCGGCCTACGCCGGGGCCGCGGCGCCAACCACCACACCGACCCAAGGAGACTGACCATGACCATCAACCAACCCCGACGACGCCGCGTGCGCTCGCTGATCGCCGCT
>JAPUEM010000111.1 GCA_027492575.1 Propionicimonas sp. | reverse complement strand
GACTTGATCCGGGATCTCACGACTCTCGTGGGATCAGTCCTAGATCCCGGGTCTTCGCCCGGGATGACGGAAACGGGGGCGGTGCGTCCTCCGGTTTGGTGCCCAACGCGGTGATCAGGCAGAATAGACAGTCGGTTCCGGTTCACGTCCAGGGGTCCATCCACCCCCACCAGCAGAGACGACCCGGCGCCAGCGAACAGGAGAAATGATGAAGCAAGGGATCCATCCCGATTACGTGGTGACCGAGGTGAGCTGCACCTGCGGCAACACCTTCACCACCCGCAGCACCGCGAAGAACGGCGTCATCCACGCCGAGGTCTGCGCGGCCTGCCACCCGTTCTACACCGGCAAGCAGAAGATCCTCGACACCGGTGGCCGGGTCGCTCGCTTCGAGCGCCGCTACGCGAAGCAGAAGTAGCTCAACGGCAGCGCCGGGGTACCAGCACATCGCTGGCCCCGGCGCTGTTTCGTTGATCGTGTTCGACGCCGAGCGGGACAGGGGACGGTTCCTTGCCCCGCCCGGTGGGACAAGGAACCGTCCCCTGTCCCACCGGCGCCGTCTCAGCAGTTGAGGAGGAGTGATGTTCGAAGCGGCTGAACCGCTGCTGGCGGAGTTCGCCGAGCTGGAACGCCAGCTGGCCGACCCCGCCACGCACTCCGACCTGGCTAAATCCCGACGGATCGGACGGCGCTACGCCGAGCTCACCCCGATCGTGAAGGCGATGGACGCCTACCGCCGTCTCGGCGACGACCTGGAGGCGGCCGGCGAACTGGCCGAGGCCGACCCGGCCTTTGCCGCCGAGGCGGAGACCCTCTCCGCCGACCTGGCCGAGGTCACCGAGCAGCTCACCCGGCTGCTCGCCCCGCGCGACCCCAACGATTCCGCCGACTGCCTGATCGAGATCAAGTCCGGCGAGGGCGGCGAGGAATCCGCCCTCTTCGCCGGCGATCTGCTGCGGATGTACACCCGCTACGCCGAGACCCGCGGCTGGAAGGTCGAGGTGCTCGACTCCCAGGAGACCGACCTGGGCGGCTTCAAGAGCGTGACGGTGGCGGTGAAGGCCGGTTCCACGGCCGACCCCGACAACATGCCCTACGGGGTGCTGAAGTTCGAGGGCGGCGTCCACCGGGTGCAACGGGTGCCGGTCACCGAATCCCAGGGACGGGTGCACACCTCGGCGGCGGGCGTCCTGGTGATGCCCGAGGTCGAAGCGACCGAGACCGAGATCAACGACGACGACCTGCGGATCGACGTCTACCGCAGCTCCGGCCCGGGCGGTCAGGGGGTCAACACCACCGACTCCGCCGTCCGGATAACCCACCTGCCGACCGGCATCGTGGTCTCCTGTCAGAACGAGCGCTCCCAGCTGCAGAACAAGGAGCAGGCCATGCGCATGCTCCGGGCCCGTCTGGTCGCCCGCGCCGAGGAGGAGGCCGCCGACGCCGCCTCCGCCGCCCGGCGTTCCCAGGTGCGCACCGTCGACCGCTCCGAGCGGATCCGCACCTACAACTTTCCGGAGAACCGGATCGCCGACCACCGGATCGGTTTCAAGGCGTACAACCTCGACCAGGTGCTCGCCGGCAACCTGCAGGCCGTCATCGACGCCTTGCAGGCCGCCGATCTGGCGGAGCGGCTCGCCACGATCGGATGAGCGGCCTGGCAGGATGACACCGTGAGCAAGCTGATCGACGTGACGGCGGAGCCGGCCCGCGGAATCGACCTCGCCGTGGCGGCGATCGAGGCGGGGGAGTGCCTCGTCCTGCCGACGGACACGGTCTATGGCATCGGGGCGGACGCGCTTTCCGCCGCGGCCGTGCAACGGCTGCTGGACGCCAAGCAGCGCGGACGGGATCTGCCACCGCCGGTGCTGATCGCCGAGCCGGCCATGCTGCGGTCGCTGGCGGCCGAGGTGAGCGAGGCGACCGCCGCGCTGGCGGCGGCCTTCTGGCCGGGCGCACTCACCCTGGTGGTGGCCGCGCCGGCGAATCTGCGGATGGATCTGGGCGATCGCGGCGACACCATCGCCGTGCGCATCCCCGACCACGACTTCACCCGGGAACTGCTCCGCGCCACCGGGCCGCTGGCGGTCAGCAGCGCCAACACCCACGGCAACCCGGCGGCGAACACCGCCGCCGAGGCCCTGGAGCAACTGGGCGACACCGTGGCGGTCTACCTGGACGCCGGCGCCGGCAGCAGCCCGGTGCCGTCCACCATCGTCGACGTCACCTGCGACCCGCCGCGGGTCTTGCGCGAAGGCCGGATCACCCGCGACGAACTGCTCGCGGTGGTCGGGGCGCTCGCGGAGTAGCCGATGCGCGAATACCTGCTCGTAGCGCTCATCGCGGCCGGGGTCACCTACCTGCTCAGCGGCCTGTGCCGCCGGCTGGCCTTCCGGTACAACGCGGTGGCCATGGTGCGCGACCGCGACGTCCACACCAAGCCGGTCCCGTACTTCGGCGGCGTGGCGATGTGGTTCGGCCTGGCCGCCGCCTTCCTGGTGGCCGCCCAGCTGCCCTGGCTGGGCAGTTTCGAGGTGGTCCGGCACGACGCCACCGCCGTGCTGGTGGCCGGCGGGCTCATCTGCCTGGTGGGCACCGTGGACGACGTGGTCGAACTCGGCGCGGTGGCCAAGATCGCCGGTCAATTGCTGGCCGCCGGGGTCGCGGTGATGAACGGTGTCAAGGTCTACTGGATCCCGCTGCCGGACGCCATCGTCTCCCTTGACGAGGGTGCCAGCATCGTGGTGACCGTGCTGCTGATCTTCTTCGCGGTGAACGCCGTCAATCTGATCGACGGCCTGGACGGCCTGGCCGCCGGCGTGGTCGCGGTCGGTGCCGGGGCCTTCTTCACGTACGCATATCTACTCTCCTTCGAGCACGGTCTGGTGCGCGCGACGACCTCCAGCCTGGTGACCGTCGCCACCGTCGGCATCTGCCTGGGCTTCCTGCCCTACAACATCCACCGGGCCCGGATGTTCATGGGAGACTCCGGCGCGATGCTGCTGGGCTTCCTGATGGCGACCTCGGTGATCAGCCTCTCCGGCCAGCTCGACCCGGCCAGCCTCGACAGCCTCGGCTTCGGCGCGGTGGCCGCCTACCTGCCGCTGCTGCTGCCCTTCGCGGTGCTGGCCTTCCCGCTGCTGGATCTCTTCCTGGCCTACACCCGCCGCACCCTGCGCGGTCAGATGTGGTACCACGCCGACAAGCAGCACCTGCATCACCGGATGCTCAATCTCGGCCACCCGCACCGCCGGGCGGTCGCCCTGCTGTGGCTCTGGTCGGCGCTGGCGGCCTTCGGCGTGGTGGTGCTGGGCCTGTACCCGCACGCGCTCACCCTGGCCGGCTGGCTGCTCGCGCTGCTGATCACCGCCTTGCTGACCTGGGGCCCGGCCGTCCGCAGCCGGCTGACCGCCCGGAAGGCGGCCGGGTGACGCCGCAGCGGCAGCGCGCCTGGCGGCTGCTCAGCGGGGGACTGCTGGGCTGGCTCGCCGGCTCCGTTCCGGCCGCACTGCTCAGCTGGCTGCTCGCCGGCCAGGCGGGGCTGGTCGCGGCCACCGGCGCCGCCTGCGTCGTCGGCATCTTCTTCACCCTCGGCCAGTCCCTGCAGTGGGCGGTGGCGGACGCTTCGCCGCGGATCGCGCTCTTCGTCGCGCTGGCTTCCTACGCGCTGCGGGTCGTGCTGCTCGGCGCGGTGCTCTCGTCCGTCCTGCTCGGTCCGAAGCCCACCGATCTGGACGCCGGTTCGGTGCTGTGGACGACGCTGGCGGCGACGATCGGCTGGATCACCGGAGAGGTGATCGCCTTCACCCGGCTGCGGATTCCGGCCTTCGACTCCACCGAAACCGCGGAGTGATTTCATCAAGAAGGCCACCTGGTGCCGGACACGGCGAGACAGCAGGTGAACTCAGCCACAGATTCTTGCTAGAGTCCGACTCGCTATGAGCGACCAGGGCGGTGCAGACCAGGGTTATCGGATCCTGAGCATCATGATCGCCGGACTGATCGCTTACGGCGGGCTCGGCTGGCTGCTGGATCGCTGGCTGGGGACGGCGTGGTTTTTGCCCGTCGGCCTGATCCTCGGGATCGGGCTGGGCGTCTACTACGTGGTCGTCAAGTTCGGTAGGTCACAGTGAGCACGGGAGGGTTCTCGGGGATGGTCCCACTGTTGATACCCATGGAGGGCGATGAGCACGGCTGGCCGCCCGGGGTGCACAGCTTCAATTCCCGGCCGCTCTTTCCGGGCCTGGGCGAGGAATGGGCGTGGCTTAACAACCACTTGATCCAGGCCATCATCGGCGCCGCGCTGGTGATCGGGTTCTGGCTGTGGATGGCCAAGGGTCAGCAGGTGGTGCCCGGCAAGAAGCAGTTCCTGGGCGAGTCCTTCTACAACCTGCTGCGCAATACGATCGCCCGCGACATCCTGGGCCACGACTTCCGCAAGTTCCTGCCCTACCTGGTGGCGCTGTTCAGCTTCATCCTGGTCAACAACCTGTTCGGGCAGCTCTTCCTGTTCATGTTCCCGACCTTCTCCAAGATCGGCTACGCCTACGGCCTGGCGATCCTGAGCTACGTCGTCTACAACGCGGCCGGCATCGCGAAGTACGGCTTCGGCAACTACATGCGCCGGATGACCCTGCCCGAAGGCGTGCCGGTGGCGCTGTGGCCGCTGATCATCCCGCTGGAATTCCTCTCCAACTTCATCGTCCGCCCGGTCACCCTGGCCATGCGACTCTTCGGCAACCTGTTCGCCGGCCACCTGGTGATCATGGTCTTCGTGGTCGGCGGCAGCATGCTGCTCACCATGACGGAGCCGGCCGCCGGCTTCCCCGTCCCGCTGCTGAACACCGCCGGCGTGGTCTCGCTGCTGTTCAGCCTGGCGATCTTCGCCCTGGAGATCCTGGTCGCGATCCTGCAGGCCTACATCTTCACTGTCCTGACCGCCCAATACATCTCCTCGGCAATCGCTGAGGAGCACTGACCGACTTCGTCCTCGAAGCCACCGAAAGGAAACACCCAATGGAAATCACTGGCTCGATCAACATGATCGGCTACGCGCTGGCGACTCTCGGCCCGGCGATCGGCGTTGCCTGGATCTTCGCTTCGGTGATCAACGGCACCGCGCGTCAGCCTGAGGCTCGTGGGGCCATGATGTCGACCGCCATCCTCGGCTTCGCCGTGGTCGAGGCGCTGGCCATCATCGCTATCGCGCTGGCATTCGTCCTCGGGTGAGGTCGGGCATGCTGCCCCTCGAGATCAATCTCGGCCCGCTGCTGCCCGAACACCTCAGCGAACTCTTCGCCGGTATCGGGCTGGCGCTGATCATCTGGTTCGTCGTGGCCAAGAAGGTCGTTCCGGTCTTCGAGAAGACCTACGCCGACCGGGCCGACCAGATCGCCGGTGGGATCGAGAAGGCCGAGGCCGCCCAGGCGGAAGCCGCCGCGGCGCTGGCCGAGTACCGTGCCCAGCTGGCCACGGCTCGCGAGGAGGCCTCGAAGATCCGTGAGGACGCCAAGGCGCAGGCCGCCGCGGCGGCCGCCGAGATCCGGCAGGCCGCTCAGGAGGAGTCGGCCCGGCTGATCGAGCACGCCCGGACGCAGATCGAGGCCGAACGGGCCCAGGCCGTCCAGCAGTTGCGCGGCGAGATCGGTGGGCTGGCCACCCAGCTGGCCGGCAAGATCGTCGGTGAGTCGCTGGACGACGACGCCCGCGCGCAGCGCAGCGTCGAGCGCTTCCTGGCCGAGATGGAATCCCAGGCGGCGACCGCATGAGCGCTGCCACGGAAGCCCGCCAGGCCGAACTCGACCGGATCCTGGACGCCCAGGATCCGAGCCGGGCGCTGGCCGACGAGCTGTTCGCGGTGGTCGGTCTGCTGGAATCCCAGCCGACCCTGCGCAACGCCCTCTCCGACCTGACCGCGCCGGCCTCCGCCCGCGAGCAGCTGGCCACCGGCCTGCTGGGCGGCCAGGTGTCGAAGGCCGCCGTCGCGGTGGTCAAGGGTGCCGCGGGTCTGCGCTGGGCGACCTCCGGAGCGCTGGTCAGCGCGCTGGAACGCCAGGGCATCCGGACGCTGCTGCGCACCGCGCAGACGGCCGGCCAGCTCGACCAGGTGGAGGAGGAGCTCTTCCGCTTCTCCCGCATCGTGGTGGCGGACCGGGCGCTGCGGGTGGCCCTCGAGGATCGCGCGGCGAGCCTGCCGGGCCGCCAGCAACTGGTCGCCGACCTGTTGCGCGGCAAGGCCCTGGAGGTCACCGACACGCTCGCGCAGCGGGCGGTGCGGGCGACGATGCGCACGTTCGAACTCACCCTGGAGAACTATCTCCAGTTGGCCGCCGAGCAACGCCGGCGGGCGATCGCCGAGGTCACCGTGGCCCGTCCGCTCACCGCCGCTCAGGCCGACCGGCTGCGGGCCGCGCTGTCGGCCCAGGCCGGCCGCGAGGTCAGCCTGCAGGTGAGCGTCGATCCGTCCGTACTGGGCGGGGTGCGGGTCCAGCTGGGCGACGAGGTCATCGAAGGCACCGTTGCCGGGCGGCTGCAGGCCGCCGAAAGACAACTGAACTGACTACCCGGCCTTCAGAGGCCGTGCAAAGACAACGAGAGAACAGGGTGCGCAGATGGCGGAACTGACGATTCGTCCCGAAGAGATTAGGGACGCGCTGGATCGTTTCGTGTCCAACTTCAGTCCCGAGACCGCCAGCCGGGACGAGATCGGCACGGTGGTGACCTCCGGCGACGGCATCGCCCGCGTCGAGGGGTTGCCCTCGGCCATGGCCAACGAGCTGCTGGAGTTCGCCAACGGCACCCAGGGCATCGCGCTGAACCTCGACGTGCGCGAGATCGGCGTCGTGGTGCTGGGCGAATCCGAGGGCATCGAAGAGGGCTCCACCGTGAAGCGCACCGGCGAGGTGCTGTCGGTGCCGGTCGGCGACGGCTACCTCGGCCGCGTGGTGAACGCGATGGGCGAGCCGATCGACGGCCTCGGTGAGATCAAGGGCATCGACGGACGCCGTGCGCTGGAGCTGCAGGCGGCCGGCGTCATGGACCGCCAGAGCGTCAAGGAGCCGCTGCAGACCGGCATCAAGGCGATCGACGCGATGACCCCGATCGGCCGCGGCCAGCGCCAGCTGATCATCGGCGACCGCAAGACCGGCAAGACCGCGATCGCCGTCGACACGATCATCAACCAGAAGGCGAACTGGGCCAGCGGCGATCCGACCAAGCAGGTGCGCTGCATCTACGTGGCGATCGGCCAGAAGGGCTCCACCATCGCCGCGCTGCGGACCACCCTGGAGGAGGCCGGCGCGATGGAGTACACCACCATCGTCCATGCCCCCGCCTCGGATCCGGCCGGCTTCAAGTACATCTCGGCCTACACCGGCTCGGCCATCGGCCAGCACTGGATGTACGCCGGCAAGCACGTGCTGATCATCTTCGACGACCTGACCAAGCAGGCCGAGGCCTACCGCTCGATGTCGCTGCTGCTGCGCCGCCCGCCGGGCCGCGAGGCCTACCCCGGCGACGTCTTCTACCTGCACTCCCGCCTGCTGGAGCGCTGCGCCAAGCTGTCGGACGAGCTGGGCGCCGGCTCGATGACCGGTCTTCCGATCATCGAGACCAAGGCCAACGACGTCTCGGCCTACATCCCGACCAACGTGATCTCGATCACCGACGGTCAGATCTTCCTGCAGTCCGACCTCTTCAACGCCAACCAGCGTCCGGCCATCGACGTCGGCATCTCGGTCTCCCGCGTGGGTGGCGACGCCCAGATCAAGGCCATGAAGAAGGTCTCCGGCACGCTGAAGATCGGCCTGGCGCAGTACCGCGACATGCAGGCCTTCGCGATGTTCGCCTCCGATCTCGACGCCGCCTCCCGCCGTCAGCTGGAGCGGGGGCAGCGCCTGGTCGAGCTGCTGCGCCAGCCGCAGTACTCGCCGTACCCGGTCGCCGACCAGGTGGTCATGGTCTGGGCCGGCACCAACGGCTACCTGGACGACGTCCCGGTCTCCGATGTGCTGCGCTTCGAATCCGAATTGCTCGAGCACCTGCGCCACCACACGCCGATCCTCACCACCATCGCCGAGACCGGCGCCTGGGACGACGATCTGGCCAAGGCCACCGGCGACGTGATCGACGCCTTCAAGCTGGGCTTCATCACCGGCGACGGCAAGCCGCTGGTGAGCGGGGAGCAGGCGGCGGACGCCATCGCGGCAGCCGACCTGGAGGCCGAGCAGATCGTCGTGAAGAAGAAGAGGGCCTGATCGATGGGAGCCAGCCTGCGCGAGCTGCGCCAGCGTCGACAATCGGTGATGGCGACCAAGAAGATCACCCGGGCGATGGAGTTGATCGCTTCGTCGCGGATCATCAAGGCGCAGCAGGCTGCCGCTCGGGTACTGCCGTTCACCCGTGAGCTGAACCGCGCGGTGTCGGCGGTGGCGGCGTACTCCCACCTCCAGCACCCGCTGGTCTCCGACAGCGTCGAGCCGAAGCGGATCGCGATCTTCTTCATCACCTCCGACCGCGGCATGAACGGCGCCTACTCCTCGAATGTCATCAAGGCGGTGGCGAGCTTCCGCCAGCGGCTGCAGGAGGAGGGCAAGGAGGCGGTCCGCTACATCGTGGGCCGCAAGGGCATCGGTTACGTCCAGTTCCGCGGCCTGCCGATCGAGGCGAGCTGGGACGGCTTCTCCGATTCGCCGACCTTCGCGCACGCGACCGAGATCGCCGACCGGCTGGTGGAGGACTTCCTCAAGCCGACCGAGGAGGGTGGCGTCGACGAGATCTGGGCGGTCTACACCCGGATGGATTCGATGATCTCGCAGACTCCGCGGGTGCGCCGGGTGCTGCCGCTGGAGGTCGTCGAGGGCGTCCATGAGGTGGGCGAGGGGGATCTGATCCCCGAGTACTGGTTCGAACCGGATCCGGAGACGGTGCTGGACGGGCTGCTGCCGGTCTACGTGCGCAGCCGCATCTGGTTCTACCTGCTGCAATCGGCAGCCTCCCAGCTGGCCAGCCAGCAACGAGCCATGAAGTCGGCCACCGACAACGCCCAGCAGCTCATCGAGCGGCTGACCCGCGAGGCCAACCAGGCCCGCCAGGCGGAGATCACCCAGGAAATCAGCGAAATCGTCGGCGGCGCCAGTGCGCTGGCCGAACAGGAATAGGACGAGGAAGCCATGACCGTGACGATCGATACCCCGCTCGCCCAGACTGCTGGGATCGGGCGGGTGGCCCGGGTGATCGGCCCCGTGGTGGACGTGGAGTTCGCCGCCGACGAGATGCCCGACCTGAACAACGCCCTGCTGATCGACATCGAGACCGATGAGGGCACCCGCACCATCACCGCCGAGGTGGCGCTGCACGTGGGTGACAACATCGTCCGGGCGATCTCGCTGAAGCCGACCGACGGCATGCGCCGCGGCACCAAGGTGCGCGACACCGGCGCGCCGATCAGCGTCCCGGTGGGCGATGTCACCAAGGGCCGGGTGTGGAACGTGACCGGCGACTGCCTCAACGAGGACGCCTCCGGCTTCGAGATCACCGAGCGCTGGCCGATTCACCGCGCGGCCCCGGCCTTCGATGCGCTGGAGCCGCGGACCCAGATGCTGCACACCGGCATCAAGGTGCTCGACCTGCTCACCCCGTACGTGCAGGGCGGCAAGATCGGCCTGTTCGGCGGCGCCGGCGTCGGCAAGACCGTCCTCATCCAGGAGATGATCTACCGGATCGCCCACAACTTCGGCGGCACCTCGGTCTTCGCCGGCGTGGGGGAGCGCACCCGTGAGGGCAACGACCTGATCCACGAGATGATCGAGGCCGGCGTCATGAAGGACACCGCCCTGGTCTTCGGCCAGATGGACGAGCCGCCGGGCACCCGCCTGCGGGTCGCGCTGTCGGCCCTCACCATGGCGGAGTACTTCCGCGACGTGCAGAACCAGGACGTGCTGCTCTTCATCGACAACATCTTCCGGTTCACCCAGGCCGGCTCGGAGGTCTCCACCCTGCTGGGCCGGATGCCCTCCGCGGTGGGCTACCAGCCGAACCTGGCCGATGAGATGGGCCAGTTGCAGGAGCGGATCACCTCGACCCGGGGCCACTCGATCACTTCGATGCAGGCGATCTACGTCCCGGCCGACGACTACACCGACCCGGCCCCGGCGACCACCTTCGCCCACCTGGACGCCACCACCGAGCTCTCCCGCGACATCGCCTCGCGCGGTCTGTACCCGGCGGTGGATCCGCTGAGCTCGACCAGCCGCATCCTCGACCCGCAGTTCATCGGGCAGGAGCACTACGACACCGCCATCCGGGTGAAGCAGATCCTGCAGCGCAACAAGGAGTTGCAGGACATCATCGCGATCCTCGGCGTCGACGAGCTCTCCGAAGAGGACAAGATCATGGTCGCCCGGGCGCGGCGCATCCAGCAGTTCCTCTCCCAGAACACCTACATGGCCGAGAAGTTCACCAACGTGCCGGGTTCGACCGTGCCGCTGGCGGACACCATCGAGAGCTTCAAGATGATCTGCGACGGCGAGGTCGACCACGTCGCCGAGCAGGCCTTCTTCAACGTCGGTGGCATGGACATGGTCATGGAGAACTGGGCGAAGATCCAGAAGGAAGGCTGAGATGGCCGGTCCGCTGACGGTCGAGGTGGTCTCGCCCACCGGCATCGCCTGGGAGGGCGAGGCGCTGAGCGTGATCGCCCGCACCACGGAGGGCGACATCGGCATCATGCCCGACCATGAGCCTTTTCTGGCCGGCCTGGTACCGTGTGCCGCGGAGGTGCTGACCGTCGACGGGCGCCGGGAGATCGTCGCTCTGAACGGTGGGTTGATCTCGGTGGCCGACAACCGGGTCTCGCTGCTCAGCGAGTTCGCCCGGATCGCCAAGGAGATCGACCTCGACGCCGCCGAGCACGAACTGGCGGCGGCGGAGAAGCGGTTGAACGAGGGCGAAACCGACGAGGAGACCCAGCAGCACTTCCGCCGCGCGAGCGCGCAGGTGAAGGCCGCCCGCCTGGCTCGCGAACACGCCTGAGACTCAGCGGGGGGCACGATGGACTGGCTGGCGGTGACCGAAGTCATCGCGCTGGTCATCGCTGCCGTCATCCTGCTGCCGTTGGCCTGGTTGATCGCCCGCCGCCGCTGGCTTTCCCGCGGCGGCGCCCTGTTCGACTGTTGCGTGCGCCTGAAGACGACGACTCCGGGTACCGGCTGGGTGCTCGGAGTCGCGCGTTACCGGCAGGGACGCATGGAGTGGTTCCGCTCCTTCTCGCTCTCACTGTGGCCGAAGCTGGTCTTCCCCCGCGAGGACACCACGGTCGGCCCGCAGCGTGCGCCGGACGAGATCGAGGCCCTGTTGCTGCTGGAGGATCAGCGGGTGATCCAGCTGCGACGCGACGACGGACGCACCTGGGAGGCGTCCATGACCCCGGAGGCGATCACCGCCCTGCTCAGCTGGCTGGAGGCTGCTCCACCGGGGCAGGGGCATCAGCGGCG
>JAPUEM010000110.1 GCA_027492575.1 Propionicimonas sp. | reverse complement strand
TGGTCCCCATGGCTCATATTGAGGCGGGCGACGTTCATGCCCGCTTTCACCAACTCGACGATCATCTCCGGGGAATCTGTGGCCGGACCGATCGTGCACACGATCTTCGCTCTACGCACGGGGAAGACCTTACTCGGATCGTCCGGCCGGGATTGACCGGACCGGGCCGGATGGGACGGATCGGCCCACGAATTCACACGGTTGTTACCGGCTGGCCACCCACCAGGTCGAGCGCGTGCGCCAGATCGGCCGGGTACCCGGAGTGGAAGTCGACCCATTCCCCGCTGCCCGGGTGGGTGAAGCCGAGCTCGACGGCGTGCAGCCACTGCCGCTCCAGCCCGAGCCGGGCGGCCAGGACGGGGTCGCCGCCGTAGGTCGGGTCGCCGACGCAGGGGTGCCGGATCGCCTGCATGTGCACCCGGATCTGGTGGGTGCGTCCGGTCTCCAGGTGCACCTCGAGCAGGGTGACCGCCCGGAAGGCCTCGATCATGGCGTAGTGGGTGACCGAATGGCGTCCGCCGTCGATCACCGCCATCCGCCACTCCGCCCCCGGATGGCGGCCGATCGGGGCGTCGATGGTGCCCTCGAAGGGGTCGGGGTGCCCCTGGACGAGGGTGTGGTAGATCTTGCGGACGGTGCGCGCCTTGAAGGCCCGCTTCAGCGCGGTGTAGGCCGGCTCGCTCTTGGCGACCACCATCAGCCCGGAGGTGCCGACGTCCAGCCGCTGCACGATCCCCTGCCGCTCGGCCGCTCCCGAGGTCGAGATCCGGAAGCCGGCGGCGGCGAGATGTTCGACCACCGACGGCCCGTCCCAGCCCAGGCTGGGGTGGGCGGCGACCCCGGCGGGCTTGTCGACCACCACGATGTCGGCGTCGTCGTGGACGATCGCCATCCCCGCCACCTCGCGCGGCCGGACCGCTACCCGGGGCTCGGCGGGGATCTCGACCTCCAGCAGGTCGCCGGCGCGCACGCGTTCAGATTTGGCGACCGGGCGGCCGCCCAGCCACACCGCACCCTCGGCGATCAGCGTCTCGACCCGGCTGCGGCTCAGCCCGCTCATCCGGGCGGCGGCGGCATCCACCCGCTCACCGTCCAGACCGTCCGGCACCAGCCAGACGCTAGCCATCGGCCGGCTTCTCGGCCTGCTTCAGCCGGATGCCGGCCACGCTCACCTGGGTGATCAGCGACAGCCAGATCACGAGCGCGGCCGCGGCGGTGATGAACATGTCGGCCACGTTGAAGATCGCGAAGTTCGGCAGTTGCAGGAAGTCGATGACGTGACCGTGGAAGGGCGCGGGCTCGCGGAACAGCCGGTCGAGCAGGTTCCCGACGATCCCGGCCAGCAGGCAACCGGTGGCGACCGCCCAGCCGGTATGCCGCACCCGCGGCAGCAGCCAGCCCGCCACGCCGATCAGGGCGACGACGGCGATGCCGGTGAAGACCGCGGTGAACTGCTCCCCCATCGAGAAGGCCGCACCCGGGTTGCGGATCAACTGCAACGTGAGCAGACCGCCCAGCAGCCGGATCGGCTCGGCCGGGTCGAGATGGGCGATCGCCAGGGCCTTGGTGATCTGGTCGAGGGCGACGCCGGCGACCGCGATGCCGGCCGCGAGCAGCCGGAAGCGCGCTGGGGAGCCGGTCGCGACCGGCTCTTCCTGGGTGGCTATCGCCGTTCCTCCCGCTGCTTGCAGGCGACGCACATGGTCGCGCGCGGGAAGACCTGCAGCCGGTCCTTGCCGATCGGGTTGCCGCAGGATTCACACCAGCCGTACTGACCGGATTCGAACAGCCGCAGCGCCAGCTGCGCCTGCTCGAGCATGTCGCGGGCGTTCTGCGCCAGCGACATCTCCTGGTCGCGTTCGAAGTTGGACGAGCCGACGTCGGCCGGATCGCGTCCGGCGCCGTCGGAGCCTTCCTGGAAGAGGTCGGCGAGCCCGGCCTCGGCGATCTCGATCGCCCGTTCCATCCGCTTGATGTCGGACAGCAACTCCTCGCGGATCTCCTCGACCTCTTCGGCGGTCCAGGGATCCTCACCTTCGGCGACGGGGAAGGACGTCGCGTCAGCCGTCCGCGCTCGATCCGAATCGAGAGTTGCCATCGCTGCCTGACTCCTTCGTGATGGTCGTGAGCAGGGAGAGTATCACTTGGTCACAACAAGACACGGTGCCCCCGGCGGACTCGCCGAGGGCACCGTGTGAAGTCGCGTGAAAGCTCAGTCGCCGAGCAGCGCGTCCAGACGCGGAGTCGCCGACTCGGGGCTCGGCTCGTCCAGCAGATCGGGGGCGCCGCCGGGCTCCAGGACAGCCTCCTCCAGGGAGCGGATCTGGCCCTGCAGCTGGTTGGTCAGGTTGCTGCGGAAGGACGACTCGAAGCTGCGCAGCTTGTCGACCCGGTGGCGCAGCGCGTCCCGCTCCTGCTCGAGCTGGGTGAAGAGCTCGCTGCGACGCTGATCGGCCTCGGCGTTGACGGCCTCGGCCCGGCCCAGCGCGTCGTTGGTGACCCGCTCGGCGTTCACGCGCGCCTCGGATTCGATCCGGTCGGCGCGGGTGCGGGCGTCGGTGAGGGTCTCGTGCGCCTTGCGGTTGGCGTTGTCGATGACGCCCTCCGCCTCGGCCCGGGCGTCGCCCACCAGGCGCTGCGCCTCGACCTGGGACTCGCCGACCAGGCGCTCGGCCTGCTCGGTGGCCATCTGCAGCAGCCGCGCGACCGCCGGGGAGGCGTCGGCGGCGGCGGTCACCACGATGTTCTCCACGCTTGCCTTCGGGGTCTCGCCGTCTGCCGGCGGCTGCAGCCGCGACAGTTCGGACTGGGCGGCTTCGAGTTCACGGGTGCGGGCGGCCAGCTCGGAGCGCAGCTGATCGACCTCGTCGTCCTTGGCCTGGAACTGCGCACGCAGGGCATCGGCCTCGCCACGGGCGCTCTCCAGCTCGCCCTGGCGCGCGTTGAGCTCTTCGCGCAGACCGTCGCTGTCGCCACCGGCCTCGACCGGCACCGGTGCGGGAACGAAGATATTGGACGGCTCACTCGAACTGAGTGCCTCCACCTGCTGACGCAGGGTCTCGTTCTCCTCGGTCAGCTGTGACAGCGTCGCCTCGACCTTGTCGACGAAGTTGTCCACGTCGACTGGCTCGTAGCCATTGCGGCGAGCCAGGTGAAAGCGGGTCTGCCGGACCTGCTCGAGCGTCAGGGTCATCGTCCACCTCGTGTCGTTACGGCCGTCCTCGCCGTATCCGGCGGGACGATTCGGCCATCAGGCTAATGCAGGGGCGCGCGCGAATCCAAGAAAGAAGGCTGACGTGAGTCGCTAGGACTGGTTGAAGAAGCCTCCGGCGATCCGCTGCTTGTCCTCCGCGGCCACGTTGACGTTCTGCGGGGAGAGCAGGAAGACCTTGCTGGTGATCCGCTCGATGCTGCCCTGGAGGCCGAAGATGAGGCCGGCGGAGAAGTCGACCAGCCGCTTGGCGTCGGCGTCCTCCATGTCGGAGAGGTTCATGATCACCGGGACGCCGTCGCGGAAGTTCTCGCCGATGGTGCGCGCCTCGTTGTAGGTGCGCGGGTGGACGGTCACGATGCGGCTGAGATCGGCGGTCTTCGGGACGGGGGTCACGATGCGTCGGGATTCCAGTTCGGTGACGGTCGCGGGCGCGCCGGAGCCTGCCGCCGGCACCTCCTCGGTGACGTCATCGACCGGTTCGGCGACCTCATCGCGGTAATCCTGATCGGACACCAGCCCGAGCCACACCGCGGCCTTCTTCAACCGGTCAGCCATCTCGTCACTCCTCGTTGCAGATTCCCCAAAAGGCTAACCGGAGGCCCGCGCCGCACGGCGCAGGACACGCGCAGCTCAGTCAGGTAGCCAGACGATGCCGGCCTGCCGGCCGGCCCGGTCGCCGTCGCGACGGTGGGAGTGCAGGGAGGGGGTCTCCCGGGTGCACGGATCCTCCCGGATCACCCGGCAGCCGGCCCCGGTCAGCTGGACGGCAGCGGCCCCGGCAAGGTCGAGCGCGGGCGTCCCCCAGGTGGTCGCCGCCCAGGCGGCGGGCAGCCCGGCGGCCACCTCCTCGCGCATGGCGGCCGGCACCTCGTAGCAGCCCGCGCAGACGTGCGGCCCGATCCAGGCGGTGATCCGGCGCGCGCCCAGCGCGGTCATGCGGGCCAGCGTGGCGGGCAGCACCCCGGCGGCCAGGCCGACCCGGCCGGCGTGCGCGGCGGCCGCTACGCCCGCCTCCGCGTCGGCGAGCAGGACGGGCAGGCAGTCGGCCACCCGGACGGCGAGCGCCACGCCGCGCCGGGTGGTCACCAGCGCGTCCGCCAGGGGAAGCGCGGGGGCTCCGGGGACGGCGTCGCCCAGCCAGGAGTCGGCGCCCCAGCCGGCCAGCGATGTGTCGTCCACGTCGAGAACGTCGATCCCGTGCACCTGATGGACGGTGACCACCCTCGTCACGCCCAGCGCGGCCCGCACGGCGGCGAGGTTCGCCCGCAGGGCATCGGGGTCGTCGAGGTCGGTGCGCCCCAGGTTGAGCGGGCCGAGCGGCCCGGCGGAGAAGCCGTCCTCCCGGTCGGTGAAGGCGATGCCGACTCCCCCGGCCGGGTCGTTGCGGTAGGAGAACACTCCGACCTCCCAGCCGGGGTCCGGTTACTTCAGGAAGTCGGGGACGTCGAGATCGTCGTCGGAGGGCACCCACTGCTGGCTCGGCGCCGGGGCGGCCGGCTCGGCCACCGGCGCGGCGACGGCCGGCGCCTCGGGCTTGGCCACCGGGGCGACGGGCTCACGGGTCACCACCGGACGCGGACGCTGCTTGGGCAGCGACCCGCCGTCGAAGCCGGCCGCGATGACGGTGATCCGCACCTCGTCGCCCAGCGAGTCGTCGATGACGGTGCCGAAGATGATGTTGGCATCCTCGTGCGCCGACTGCTCGATGAGCTGCGCGGCGGCGGAGACCTCGAAGAGGCCCAGGTCGGAGCCGCCGGCGATCGACAGCAGCACACCGTGGGCGCCCTCGATGCTGGCCTCCAGCAGCGGCGAGGAGACCGCCATCTCGGCGGCGGCGCGGGCACGGTCCTCACCACGGGCGGAGCCGATGCCCATCAGCGCCGAGCCGGCGTTCTGCATGATCGCCTTCACGTCGGCGAAGTCGAGGTTGATCAGGCCCGGGGTGGTGATCAGGTCGGTGATGCCCGAGACGCCCTGCATCAGCACCTGGTCGGCCTGCTTGAAGGCGTCCAGGATCGCCACCTGGTGGTCGGTCATCTCCAGCAGCTTGTCGTTGGGGATGACGATCAGGGTGTCGACCTCTTCGCGCAGCGCGGCGATGCCGTCCTCGGCCTGGGTCGAGCGGCGCTTGCCCTCGAAGGAGAACGGACGGGTGACCACGCCGATGGTCAGCGCGCCGAGCGAACGGGCGACGCGGGCCACCACCGGTGCGCCACCGGTGCCGGTGCCACCGCCCTCGCCGGCGGTCACGAAGACCATGTCGGCGCCGCGGAGGACCTCCTCGATCTCGTCGGCGTGGTCGTCGGCGGCCTGGCGTCCCTTCGCCGGATCGGCGCCGGCGCCGAGGCCACGGGTCAGGTCACGTCCGATGTCGAGCTTGACGTCGGCATCGCTCATCAACAGCGCCTGGGCGTCGGTGTTGACCGCGATGAACTCGACCCCCCGCAGGCCCGACTCGATCATGCGGTTGACGGCGTTCACACCGCCCCCGCCGACGCCGACCACCTTGATGACCGCCAAGTAATTCTGTGATGCAGTCGCCACCGGATTAACCCACCTTCTGTTCCAGATCTGGTGCCGCGGCGGAAGAGCAGTCGAAATCGGGGGAAGGCACAACCATTCCCGCTCGGCGCTCGAAAGGCTATGAGACCGCCAAGGGGTTCACCAAGCACCCCGGCATCCCTCGGCGTGTACCTCAACCAATGGTTCAGGGTTGAGACTCCGCAACTCTCACCTACGGGTCGGACGCGAGGGCGCCGACACGTCGATGTACCTGCCCTCCTGCTCCAGCATCAGGTCGACGACCTCGGCCTTCAGCGCCGACTGCTCCGCGCTCCCCCAGAAGACCCGGGTGCCGTCCTTCAGCCGCAGGGTGATCGAATCCCGGCCGCGGGCCTGAATCACCGAGACCAGCTCCTGGGTCTTCTCGCTCAGGGACGAGAAGACCGTGCCGGCGTCGGCGAGGGTCTGCTGGTCGCGCGGGTTGCCCTCCACCTCGATCAGGCCCCTGGGCCGGGAGGTGGTCGAGTCGAAGACCACTCCGGTGGCGTCGGCGATCAGGTAGCCGCTGCCGGAGGGGATCATGAGCCGGGCCTCGCGTTCGGTGATCGCGATCACGACCTGGTCGGGCCACTCGCGGGTGACGGTGACCTCCGCCACCGGCGGCAGGCCGGCCACCCGCTGGGCGATGCCGGCAACGTCGAGGCGCACCAGCGGGGTGCCGAGTTCCACTGCCGCGGCCTCGGTCACCTCACGCTTGGAGGCGACCTCTGTGCCGGTGACCTTGACCTTGGCGACCGCGAGCACCGGTGAGAAGCCGACCAGGTAGACCGCGCCGGCGAGCACGGCGACGGCCAGGCCGAGCCACAGCCACCGCACCCACCGCCGGCGGCGCTGGGTGCGCCGGCGGATCGCCAGCCGGGTGGTGGCGTCCAGCGTCATGCGCGCTCCCGCAGCCGCTCCGCGAGCGCCGGGCCGACCGTGGTGACGTCCCCGGCGCCCAGGGTGACCAGCAGATCCCCCGGGCGGACCAGGCTCGCCAGTTCGGCGGGGGCGTCGGCGACCGATTCGACGTAGTGCACCCGGTCAGTTCCGGCCAGCTCACGGGCGGCGTCGGCCACCAGGTGGCCGGTGACACCGGGGATCGGATCCTCCCGGGCCGGGTAGATGCCCAGCACGACCACCTGGTCGGCCAGCGAGAGGGCCTGGGCGAAGTCGGCGGCGAAATCCCGGGTGCGGGTGAACAGGTGCGGCTGGAAGCAGGCCACCAGGCGCCGCTCGCCGGCGTAGACCCGCGCCGCGGTGAGGGTGGCGACCACCTCGGTCGGGTGGTGGGCGTAGTCGTCCACGATCGTGACGCCGCCGACCTCGGCGATCTGCTGGAACCGCCGGTGGGTGCCGTTGAACGCCGCGGCGGCAGCCCGCAGCCGCGCTCCGGCCACGCCCAGCGCCCGGCCGGTGGCGTAGGCCAGCGCGGCGTTGTGCAGGTTGTGCCGGCCCGGGACGGCCAGTTCCAGCGGCCCCAGGTCGCCGTCGGCCTGCAGCAGCGCGTGGGCGCCGTCGCCGGCGAAGCCGAAGTCGCCGATCCGGACGTCCGCGTCCGCGGCCTCCCCCACCAGGACGACCTGCTTGCCGGAGCCTTCCAGCGCCCCGGCCAGGGCTCGCGTCCCGGGGTCGTCGGCGTCGAGGATCACCGTCGTCACGGTGGGCTGCAGGGCCAGCCGCAGGAAGCCGTCGGCGTAGGCCTGCGGGGTGCCCCAGTTGTCGAGGTGATCGGCCTCGATGTTGGTGATCACCACGATCTGCGCGGGGTACTGCAGGAAGGAGCCGTCGGATTCGTCCGCCTCGATCACGAAGGCGTCGCCGGCGCCGAGCCGGGAGCCGCGGCCCGAGCCGGTCAGCGGCGAACCGATCACATAGGACGGGTCGGCCCCGCACTCGGCCAGCAGCACCGCGATCATCGCGCTGGTGGTGGTCTTGCCGTGGGTTCCGGTCACCGCGACCCCGGTGCGGTCGAGCATGAGGGCGCCCAGGGCCGCGCTGCGGTGCCAGACCCGGAGCCCGCGCCGGCGAGCCTGCGCCAGTTCCGGGTTGCTCTCGCGGACCGCGGACGAGACCACGACCGTCCCGGCGTCGCCGAGATGGCCGGCGTCATGGCCGAGGTGGGCGGTGATGCCCTGCTCGCGCAGTTGCCGCAGGGTCGCCGAATCGGCCTGGTCGCTGCCGGTGACCGGCACCCCGAGTTCGGCGTAGAGGGAGGCGATCGGGCTCATCCCCGCGCCGCCGATGGCGATGAAGTGGACGCCGCCCAGGTCGGCGACGGGCTCGAGCGGGACCGGTGGGACCAGGGGCACGTCAGGCCCCCTTCGCCGCGCTCAGCACCAGCCGGGCGAGCGCCTCGGCTGCCCCGGCGGGCACCAGTTCGCGGCAGCGGGCGGACATCGCCGAGAGCCGTCCGGGGTCGCCGACCAGGCCGAGGACGAGGTCGGCGAGGGTCCGCGGGGTGAGATCGGCGTCCCGGACCAGAACGGCCGCCTCCGCCTCGACCAGGAAGCCGGCGTTGCGGGCCTGCTCGCCGTTGCCGTGCGGCAGCGGGACGAAGACGGTCGGCAGCCCGACCATGGCGGTCTCCATGACGGTGCCGGCACCGGACCGTCCGACCATGAGGTCGGCGGCGGCGTAGACGTCCTCCATCGCCTCCGCGTAGGCCAGCGGACGGTAGACCGCGCCGCCGGGGTGGTCGCGGGCCACGTGGTCGTCGGTGAAGTTCGCCCGGCCCAGCACGTGCAGCACGCTGACCCCGGCGGCCAGCAGGTCGTCCAGAGCCCCGGCGACGGCGAGGTTGATCGAGCGGGCGCCCTGCGAACCACCGCTCACCAGCAGCACCGGACCCTGCGGCGGCAGCCCGAAGGCGGCGCGGGCGGCGGGGGCCGCGGCGGCCCGGTCGAGCCCGGCGATCGCCTCGCGCACCGGCAGGCCGAGGTACTGCGCGTGCGGCAGCACCGTGTCGGGGAAGGAGACCCCGACATGGTCGGTGAACCGGGCGGCGATCCGGTTGGCCAGCCCGGGGAGGGCGTTCTGCTCGTGCAGCACGATCGGCAGCTTCGCCTTGCGCGCGGCCAGATAGACCGGCAGCGAGACGTAGCCGCCGAAGCCGACCACGACGTCGGCGCGGTGCCGGCGCAGGATGCCGCCGGCCTGGCGCACCGCGTCCCACAGCCGCCAGGGCACCTTCAGCAGGTCGACGGTGAGCCGGCGCGGCAGCGGCACCGGCGGGATCAGCGCAAGCTCCAGCCCGGCCGCGGGGATCACCTGGGTCTCCAGCCCGCGCGGGGTGCCGACGCACAGCAGTTCCGAGTCGGGCGCCAGCCGGGAGAGCTGCTGGGCGGTGGCGATCAGCGGCGAGGTGTGGCCGGCCGTCCCGCCGCCCGCGAGGACGATGTTCACGCCCGACAGGCTACCGGGAGGCGCCCACGACGGCCGTCACCCGGGTGGCGCGGCGGCGCTTGCGGCGCCCGGTCAGGGCGCGCGCCTGGGGTTCCAGCCGGGCGCAGGCGAGCAGGATGCCGACCCCGCACAGGTTGGCGATCAGCGCCGACCCGCCGTACGAGAGCAGCGGCAGCGGGACGCCGATCACCGGCGCCATCCGCAGCACCACGGCGATGTTGAGCAGAGCCTGGATCATCAGCCAGGCGGAGACGCCGCCGGCGGCGAACCGGCAGAAGAGGATGTCGGAGCGCATCGCGATCCGGAACCCGCCGAAACCCAGGATCAGCAGCAGCGACAGCACCGACAGCGTGCCCACCAATCCCAGTTCCTCGCCGATCACGGCCAGCACGTAGTCGGTGTGGGATTGCACCAGGCCGCCCCACTTCTGCCGGCTGGCACCCAGGCCGAGGCCCCACCAGCCGCCCGAGGCGAGCGCGAACATGCCCTTGATCGGCTGGTGGTTGACGCCCAGCGGATCGGCGTCGGGGCTCAGGAAGCCCAGGATGCGGGTCATCCGGTTGCCGGAGGTGAGCACGAGAGCGCCGACGGCCGCCGCGACCGCGGCGACCATCGAGCCGAGCACCTTCCAGGGCGCGCCGACGAACCACAGCACGGCCATCACGATCGCGCCCAGCACCATGCCGGTGCCCAGGTCGCGTCCCAGCACCACCAGGCCGATCAGCAGACCGGAGACCGGCAGGAAGGGCACCAGCAGATGCTTGGGCTCGTCCAGCTTGTGATACTTGCGAGCCAGCACGTCGGCGCCCCACAGCACGATCGCGAGCTTGGCGAACTCCGAGGGCTGGATGCGGCCCAGCGCGCCCAGATCGACCCAGTTCTGGTTGCCGTTCTTCGACCACCCCAAGGGGGTGAAAGTCAGGATCTGCAGGCCGGCGGCACCGACCACGGCCAGCCAGGCCAGCACCTTGAGCCGTTGTGCGGAACTGCTGGCCAGGAACCAGGCTGCCAGCCCACCGACCCCCAGGAAGATCAGGTGCCGCTTGACGAAGTAGTAGGCGTCGCCGAACTGCACCTGGCCGTAGACGCTGGAGGCCGAGAGCACCATCAGGCTGCCCAGCAGCAGCAGGAGCACGGTGG
Organism: Propionicimonas sp.; assembly: GCA_027492575.1. Classification (GTDB taxonomy): domain Bacteria; phylum Actinomycetota; class Actinomycetes; order Propionibacteriales; family Propionibacteriaceae; genus Propionicimonas. The sequence continues at coordinate 2,082 of JAPUEM010000110.1, read as the reverse complement.
GGGCCAGCACCAGGTAGAAGCTGGCCTGCGGATGTCCCAGCCATTCGACCACGAGACTGCGACGACGCTCGGTGCGGGCACCGGGCTGCGAGGTCTCGCGGCGATCCATGAGCGGGGAAGTAAGGATCGCCATCTGGCTTGGACCCTCCTCTCAGGTCTCCAGGGCGGCGACCGCGGCAGCGAAGGCGTCGCCGCGGGCCGCGTAGTCGGGGTACATGTCCTTGCTGGCGCAGCCGGGGGCGAGCAGCACCACGTCGCCGGGGTTGGCCCGGTCCGCGGCCCATGTCACCAGCTGTCGCATTGCCCCATCATCGACGGCATCGGTGACGAAGACCGGCACATCCGGGGCGTGTCGGGCCAGTGCGTCGGCGATCACCTGCCGATCGACCCCCAGCAGGGCGACCGCCCGCAGCCTGCCGGCGAAGCGCTCGACCAGGTCGTCGAAGGTGGTTCCCTTGGCCTGCCCGCCCGCGATCCACACCACGGAATCGAAGGCCGCCAGGGACGCGGCCGCGGCGTGCGGGTTGGTCGCCTTGGAGTCGTCGATGAAGCGGACGCCGGCCCGCTCGGCCACCTGCTGGATGCGATGGTCACCGAACCGGAGCCGTTTCAGGCCCTCGGCGACCGCCTGCGGCGGCACCCCGTAGGAACGGGCCAGCGCCGCCGCGGCCAGCGCATTGGCGATGTTGTGCGGAGCGGCCGGCACCACGTCGGAGACCTTGGCCAGCTCGACGGCCGAATCCCGCCGCTGCGGGATGAACGCCCGGTCGACCAGCAGATCGTCCACCACGCCCACCATGGACGGCGCGGGGATGCCCAGGGTGAAGCCGATGGCGCGGGCGCCCTCGATCACCTCGGCCTCCTCGACCATGCGTTCGGTGGCCCGGTCGTCGACGTTGTAGACGCAGGAGTGCCGGATCCGCTCGTAGATCAGCGCCTTGTCGGCGGCGTAGGCAGCCATCGGGTCGGACTCCTGCGCGTACCACTCCAGGTGGTCGGGGGCCAGGTTCAGCACGGCCGCGGAGTGCAGCGAGAGGGAGTTCGTCCAGTGCAGCTGGAAGCTGGAGAGCTCCACGGCCAGGACGTCGTAGCGCTCCTCGTCCAGCACCGCTTCGACGATCGGACGGCCGATATTGCCCACCGCGGTGGTCTTCAGCCCGGCGGCGGTGAGCATCGACTCGAGCATCGAGGTGGTGGTGGTCTTGCCGTTGGTGCCGGTGACCGCCAGCCAGGGGACGGCCCGGTCGGGCAGGCTCATCCGCCAGGCCAGTTCGACCTCTCCCCAGATCGGGACGCCCCGCAGCGCCGCCTGCCGCAGCAGCGGGGCGGAGGGACGCCAGCCCGGCGAGGTGACCACCAGGTCGGCGTCCTCGGGCAGGGCGGCGGTCGAGCCGGGGCCGAGTCGCACCTCGGCGTCCAGGAATTCCAGCAGGCCGGCCTTTTCCAGGTTCTCCGGGGTCTCGGATTCGTCGAGCACGATCACCCGGGCACCCAGGTCGAGCAGGCCGTCCGCGGCGGCGAAGCCGGAGGCGCCCAGCCCGGCCACCACCACCCGGGCCTGCGGCCACGGCGAGAGCCGGTCGGCGGTCGCCAGCCAGGGCTTCACCGGGCCACCACCCATTCGGCGTAGAACAATCCGATGCCGAAGGCGACGAAGAGCCCGCAGATGATCCAGAACCGGATCGTGATGGTCACTTCCTTCCACCCCAGCAACTCGAAGTGGTGTTGCAGCGGGGCCATCTTGAACAGCCGTTTGCCCTTGCTGAGCTTGAACCAGCCGACCTGCAGCACCACCGACATGGTGATGATGAAGAAGAGCCCGCCGACGATCAGCATCAGCAGTTCGGTGCGGGTGAAGATCGACAGCGCGGCCAGGCCGCCGCCGATCGCCAGCGAGCCGGTGTCGCCCATGAAGATCTTGGCCGGGCTGGCGTTCCACCACAGGAAGCCGAAGCAGGCGGCGGCCAGGGCGATCGAGACCGCGGCCAGGTCGAGCGGGTCCCGCACCTCGTAGCAGCGGGGGCCGGCGTTCAGGTAGGCGCAGGACTGGTTCGACTGCCAGACGTTGATGATGGTGTAGGC
>JAPUEM010000109.1 GCA_027492575.1 Propionicimonas sp. | reverse complement strand
GAGTCGCCGCGCTTCCTGCAGGCCAAGGGCCGCACCCAGGAGGCCCGCGAGGCCATCGCCTGGGCGCTGGAGATGCCGGTCGACGAGGTCGGCACCCTGCCCGAAGCCGGGCCGAAGCAGCAGTCCGCCTCCTACCAGCTGATCTTCTCCAGGTACCTCAAGAGCCTGATCATCGTCTCGCTGGGTTCGTTCAGCTTCATCTTCGGCGCCTCGGTCATCCAGTCCTGGGGCCAGTCGATCCTGGGCGGCGCCTACAAGTTCGACACCGGCATGGTCGCCAACCTGTTCATGCTGGTCTCGCTGGCGGATCTGCTCGGCCGGCTCTCCTCGGCCTGGCTGGCCGACAAGATCGGTCGTAAGCGGGTCATGCTGATCTACGGCAGCCTGGGCGCCGTCGGTCTGCTGATCTCGGCGGGTTCGACGATGCTGGCGGGCGATGGCGACAACGCCGGCTGGATCTTCTTCCTCGGCATCGTGATCGCGATGGCCTTCGGCGACGGCGCCTTCGGCGTGCTGAACCCGTTCGGCGCCGAGCAGTTCCCGAACGAGGCCCGCGCCACCGGCCTCGGCCTCGGCTACGGCATCGGCTCGAGCGCGAAGATCTTCGGCCCGCTGCTGCTCGGCATGATGTTCGGCGACGCCGTGACCCCGGACATCATCCCGCCCGCCTTCCTGTTCTTCGCGATCCTGCTGATCATCGGCGGCATCACGTATCAGTTCGCCAACGAGACCAAGGGCAAGTCCCTGGATTCGATCTGACCCACCTCCGACGATGGGCCCGGGGATTCCCCGGGCCCATCGCCAATTCTCGGCGCTCGGCTTCTCAGCGCTCGGCGGTGTGCAGCAGTTCCTTCAGGCAGGCCATGAACTGCTGATGGGTGCCACCGGCGGCGATCAGGCTCGCCGTCGACTGGCGGGAGGAGAGGAACCCGATCAAGGTGTTGAAGACGTCGCGGAAGACCTTCCGTTCCTCGGGTTCGAAGGCGAAGAGCATCACCAGTTGCACCGATCCGTCCCCCCACGGGATGGGGCGGGGGCTGACGTAGACGGCGATGCCGGTGCGGTAGGCCGACATCTGCAGGCCGTGCGGGATGGCGAACTGGTCACGGAAGGCCGTGGACGACAGCCGCTCCCGCTCCAGCACGTCGTGGACGAACCAGTCCGGCGCGTAGCCGCCCCGGATCAGCACCTTGGCCAGCGCCTCGATGACCTCCTCCTTGGTATTCCAGGCGGCATCGGAGAAGTAGTGGTCGGGGCCGATCAGTTCCTCCAGCACCGACCAGACCTGAAGCCGGCGGCGCTGTTCGGCCACGGCCAGCACCGCGTCGTCGATGGCTCGCAGATCCGCCTGGGTGGGCACGGGTGAGACCCGCACCGTCCGCACGCCCTCGATCGGTGACAGGTGGACGCAGGTGACCACCACATCGCTGCCGATCGCCCCGGCCCGCAGCTCGTCGGAGGTGAGCGGAGGCCCGACGTAGCCGTTCGCGCCGACGGTCTCCTCCACGGCGCTGATCAGGCCGGTCAGCAGCGGCGCGTAGCGCGGCACCACCACCTGGACGGTGACCCGGCGCTCGTCCTCGGGGCCGGGCCGCAGGTGATGCGCCAGGTAGAACGCGAGGAAGCCGACCTCCGCCTCGCCGATCGAGATCGACAGCAGGACGCCGAGCTTGCGGGCGAACTGCACCGCCAGCTCGTGCAGCAGCGGCTGGGTCTCCTTGAACGGCCGGCTGAGCGGGTTGTGGACGAAGGCGCCGGTCCGGGCCCGCAGGCGCAGCGCGTTGACGTGCAGGACCAGCGCGTCGACCATGTCCTGGCCGGCGCGATCCATCCGGAACTCGTCGGCGACCTCGGCCAGGGCCTGTTCGACGGCCCGTCGTACCTGGCCCGGCACGACCCGGCTGGGATCGGGGGTGAGTGGCTGGGTGTTCGCCTCGATCAGGTCGGCCAGGTGCTGCCGCTCCGCCAGGTTGATCACATACCCGTACCGGGCCTGGACGGCGTCCGCCAGTTCCTCGGCCGCCGAGGGCAGCGACATGGCCACCGCGGCCGGCAGGTGGCGCCCCGATCGCGAGCGCCTGATCACGACCGCGAGATGGACGGCCATGTCGTCCAGCGCGAACTCGTTCGTGGTCAGCCCTGCGTCGGCCAGCGTCCGGGCGACCAGTTGCCGCAGCACCTCCAGGTCGTGGTCGGGCCGGGCACCGGCCAGGTCGGCGAAGACGGTCTCGGCCGACGGCACCGCCGACCACAGGATGCGCCGGAACAGTTGCCGCTTCAGGGCCTCATCACCCTGGATCCGCAGCTGGTCGCGGTGACGGACCAGCGTCAGGCCGTACTCCTTCACCAGCCGACGGACGCGCACCAGATCGAGTTCGAGGGTGGAGAGGCTCACGTGGAGCTGTTCGCACAGGGCGAAGACGTCCGCCTGGTCGTCGTTGTTCAGCAGAGCTTCGAGGACGATCAGCGACCGGCCGCGTGAACCGGTGTCGCCGATCGCCGGCTCGAGCTCGCCGAGCAGGCTCCGCGCATTCGGGACCAACTCGTACCCGCGGTGGGAAGCCGTCACCACCCGTTCTCCCGCACGCCGGTTGATCGCCCGGACGTAGTCCCGGACGCTGCGGGCCGAGATTCCCACCTGACGGCCCAGCTCCTCACCGGAAATGGGCCGGCCCGCCTCCTCCAAGGCGACGATCAACTGCTGGCTGCGGTCAGCTGCCCTGGCCAACGCTCTCGCCCCTGACCGCGTTCAACTCAGGCGAGCAGACGGCGGGCCTGCTCGATCGCGGACTTGCCGTCCATCATGCCGTAGACCCGCATGTCGATGACATCGGTCGGCTTGCCGTGCTCCTGGGCGATCTTCTCGACCTCCTTGAGCTTGAACCGGATCTGCGGGCCGAGCAGAACGACGTCGTAGTTGTCGATCTTCTCCTCCAGCTCGCCGAACGGCAGGGCGTCGACGACATCGCCGGCATCGGCGAACTTGAGCATGTTGTTCACCAGCAGGCTGGTGGACATGCCCGCCGAACAGATCAGTAGAACCTTCATCTTCCTTTCTCCTCCAGTGTGGGGTTGTAGAACCATCTTGGGGGCCATGGGTGGCGGCCGGTGAACCAGCCGCCACCCAGGGCTCAGGTCACTCTCAGGCCTCGACCAGTTCGGCCTGCGCCGCGGCCGCCTTCTCCTGCTCGTAGAGCTTGTTGTCGTACATCTTCATGAACGGGAAGTAGAGCACGATGGAGATGCCCAGGTTGATGAACGCGAGGATTGCCGCGCCCCAGCTGCCGCCGGTGCCGAGGAAGGCCCCGATGCCGACCGGCGAGATCCACGGGATGGCCGCCACGATGTGGCCGACCATGCCGACCGAGATCGCGAAGTAGGTCAGCGTCGTGGTGATCAGCGGGATGACGAAGAACGGGATGACCAGGTAGGGGTTGTAGACGATCGGCGCGCCGAAGATGATCGGCTCGTTGATGTTGAACAGCGACGGCACCGCGCCGGCCCGCGACAGGGTCTTCAGCTGGCTGGACTTGGCCCAGATCAGCATGCAGATCACCAGGCCCAGGGTGCTGCCGGCACCGCCGAGGAAGACGAACATGTTCTTGAAGTCGCCGGCGAAGATGTTCGTCCCGCCCTCCATGTTCTCGGTCAGCGCGACCAGCAGGATCGGGTTCACGAAGGAGTTGATCACGATCGAGGTGCCGTGCACGCCGACGCTCCACAGCAGGTGCACCAGCAGCATGATGACGATCATGCCGCCGAGGCTGCCGGCGATCTCCTTCACGAAGGCGAAGGGCGTCGAGAGCGCCGCGTGGATGTCGGTGCCGAAGGCCGCCAGGATGCCGTTGATGATGATCATCATGAAGGCGATGAAGATCGCCGGCAGCAGCGAGGCGAAGGCCCGCTCGACGCCGGCCGGCACGCCCGCCGGCATCTTGATGGTGATCTTGTACTCCACGCAGGCCCGGTAGAGCCGGACGGCCAGGAAGGTCACGACGATGCCGATGAAGATACCGACGCCACCGAAGCGGGTCACCCAGCCGCCGAGCGCGATGCCGTTCCACACGACGCTGGTCTCGGCCTCCGCCTTGACCAGGACGGCCACGCCGTCCTCGAAGCGCACCTGGATGATGGTCATCAGGAAGGCGTAGAGGGCCAGGATGGAGCCGGTGAACCGGTCCATCTTCGGCACGATGCTCTGGTATTCCGAGGTGAGGTAGTAGCCGAAGGCGAGCACGTAGAAGATCGCGATCGAGCCCAGCGCCATGGTGTTGCCCACCGAGTACAGCGCCGCGTAGTTCAGGATGGTCGCCTTGAAGAAGTCCGCCAGCGGCGGAATGATCAGCGGCAGGTTGTTGATCAGCAGGAAGATCGAGCTCACGATCGTGAACGGCACTGTCGCCAGGCCGGCGTTCATGAGCGCCCGGATGATCAGGGTGTTGGCCAGCTTGCTCAGCGGGCCCATCAGGTGCTTTTCGAGCAGTTCGAACAACTTGTTCACAGTTCGTCCTTGTCGCTTGCGGCGTCCTCGAGTCCGTTCTCGGAGATGACGCGCTGGTACCAGTGGAAACTCTTCTTGCGGTAGCGGGCCAGCTCCTTCTCGTTCTCCTCGTCGCGATCGACGAAAATGAAGCCGTACCGTTTCTTGATGCCCTCATGGACGCTGATCAGGTCCATCGCCGACCACGGGCTGTAACCGACCAGCTGGACGCCCGCCTCGATCGCCCGGTGGCACATGGTGAGGTGCTTGCGGTAGTAGTCGATGCGGTAGTCGTCCTCGACGGTGCCCTCGGGGGTGAGCGTGTCGTAGGCGCCGATGCCGTTCTCGGTGATGATGATCGGCGTGGCGTACCGGTCCTCGATGGCCAGCAGGGTGGTGAGCATGCCGTCGGGGTCGATCGTCCAGGCGAACTGGGTCTTGCTCAGGTAGGGGTTCGTGAAGCCCTTGTAGAAGCCCGCGTCCATGATGTCCTCGGACTGCTGGTCGCTGATCCCGTCGGTCATGTCGGCCGCGTTCTCGGGGTACTCCACCGTCACCGAGGTGTAGTAGTTCATCGCGATGAAGTCGGGACGGTGGGCCGCCATCAGCTCACGGTCGGCATCGGTGACGTCGACCGAGACGCCCTTCTTGGCCAGGTAGTCCAGCAGCAGCGGGTTGTAGGTGCCGCGGCAGGCGAAGTCGAGGTAGGCCCACTGCCGGATCGCGTTGAAGTAGAGCGAGGCGCGGTAGTCCTTCGGCTTGGCGCTGGCCGGGTAGACGATCGAGATGTTCGGCACCGGGCCGATCTGGCCGCCCGGGACCAGCTCGTGGCACAGCGCGAAGGCATGCTTCTCGGCGATCATCAGGTGATGGAACTGCTGGTACTTGCGCTCCAGCGGGATCGCCCGGCCCAGGATCTTCTTGTCGACCAGCAGCATGATGTTCGGCTCGTTGATGGTCAGCCAGCGCTGCACCCGGTCGCCGTAGCGCTCGAAGACGATCCGGGCGTATTCGGCGAAGGCCTCGATGGTCTCGCGCGAATCCCAGCCGCCACGATCCTCCAGCGCCTGCGGGAGGTCGAAGTGGTAGAGGGTGATCATCGGCTCGATGCCGTGCTCCAGGCAGGCGTTGATGACGTCGTCGTAGTGCCGCAGGCCGGCTTCGTTGACCTCGCCGGTGCCGTCCGGCAGGATCCGCGTCCAGGCGATCGAGAACCGGAAGACCTTCGCGCCCATCTCCGCCAGCAGCGCGATGTCCTCGCGGTAGCGGTCGTAGAAGCCGACCGCGGTGGTGAAGTCGGCGATCTCGTGGTTGTCGCGGGGACGGGTGTCCTGCACCGACAGGCCCTTGCCGTCGACGTCCCAGGCGCCCTCGGTCTGGTGGGCCGAACAGGAGGCCCCCCACAGGAATCCGTCGGGGAACCGGCGGATCACTTGTTCACCCCGGCGAGCTGCTGGTGAAGGTGCACGAACTCCTCGGCGAGGTCGCGGGTCAACAGCGCTCCGGTGAGGTGATCCTGAGCGTGGATCAGGATCACGTTGACCGGAACCGCCTGGCCACGCGCCTCGGCGGTGATCAGATCGGTCTGTTGGACGTGCGCGTCGTGAAGCTGTTCGTCCGAACGCTTCAGGCACGCCGCTGCCTCGTCGAAGTCACCTTCGCGAGCGGCGCGAATGGCGAGCATCGCCTCGGATTTGGCGTTACCGGCGCTGCTGATGATCTTGAAGGCGGCTTCGTAATCGGCGGGGTCAGGCATACGGGCTCTCCCATCTGGCTCGACGACTCTGATCGAGTTCTTCAGTGAAGGTAGCGACGCCGGTGGGGCTTCCACCAACACACTTGCTGCCGCGACGGCGGCAGAAGCCGGCCACTCCCCCGTCCGTTCTGCCGCCACGGCGGCAGAAACGGCCCGATGCCGGCGGCCCCCACTATGCTGGGGAGCGCAGATGCAACCGGCGGGAACAATCCGGGCCGGCCGGCGTTGTATCTGGCGACGTTGTTGGTGATTACCAGAGGGAGGACGCATGAGCACCACTGTCATCGAGAACCTGACCACCGCGGATCGTTGCGATCGTTGCGGGGCTCAGGCTTACGTGCGCGTCACCCTCGCCTCCGGCGGAGAGTTGCTCTTCTGCGGCCATCACGGCCGGGCGCACTCCGACAAGCTCAGCCAGGTGGCGCTGAAGATCCACGACGAGACCGACAAGCTTTCCTGAACCCAGGTTCTCCACACGACGGCCCCGGCTCGATGCCGGGGCCGTTGTCGTTGCGGCCCGTTACAGTGACCTCATGAGCGAGGCACCCTACGGCAGCTGGCCGTCCTCCATCACCGCCCCGGATCTCACGGCAGCCACCGTCGGGCTCTCCGGCGGGATGATCGACGACGGCGTCCGGTACTGGACCCAGGCCCACCCCGAGCAGGGCGGGCGGGTCACGCTGTGGCGCGAGGACGCGTCCGGACGCGAGGAGGTCACACCCGAGGCCTACCTGCGCAACGGCGTCAACGAGTACGGCGGCGGCGAGTGGGCGGTCGCCGGCGGCATCGTGGTGTACTCCAACTGGCCGGAGGGTGGCCTGTGGGTGATCGAGCCGGGCCGGCCGGCCCGGCAGTTCACCGCTCAGTCAGGCATCAAGCACGCCGCGCTGAGGGTCTATCCGGACCGGCGCCTGGCGCTGGCGGTGCGCGAGTGGGACTTCTTCGACGGCCGGCCGGTGCGCACCTCGATCGTTGCGGCCGACTTCGAGCATGGGCTGGAGTTCGCCGGCGGCGACACGCTGGTCCAAGGCGCCGACTTCTACGCCCACCCGACCTTGTCGGCCGACGGCCGGCTCGCCTGGGTGGAGTGGAATCACCCGGACATGCCGTGGGACGCCACGGTGCTCAAGGTCGCGCCGCTGAACTCCCTCGGCTGGCGGCACAACCGGGTCTACAAGAACCCCGATCCCACCGCCGTCGTCACGGTCGCCGGCGGGCCGGGCGAATCGGTGCTCTACCCCTCGTGGTCCCCGGACGGCGCGCTGATCTACCTCAGCGACCGCAGCGGATTCTGGAACTTCTACCGCTGGGACGGCGAGCGCAGCCAACCGCTCTACCCGGCGCCGGTGGATTTCTGTGGTCCGATGTGGACGCAGGCTCCGGTCCCCTACACCGTCATCGACAAGAACCGGATCGGCTGCAGCGTGCTGGTGCACGGCTACGCCACCCTGGCCGTCCTCCACCACGGGGACGGCTCGCGGGCCGGCCTGCAGGTCGTCGAATCCGACGCGGTGGCCGCGACCGTCTCCGGCGGCAGCGGCCCGCGGTCGATGGCTGTGCTCGGCTACCCCGACCGTCCGTCGGCGCTGGTCGAGGTCGACTGGGACGCGGCGACCCTCGCCACCGTGAAGACCAGTTCGGATAGCGTCCTCGACCCCGGCCTGGTCTCCCGTGCCCAGGCGATCAACTGGGAAGGTCCGCAGGGCGAGGTTCACGCCTGGTACTACCCGCCCACCAACCCCGACGTCGTCGCGCCGCCCGGCGAGTTGCCGCCGGTTCAGGTGTGGAGCCACGGTGGACCCACCGCCTTCTCCGGCCCTGAGTACCGGCTCGCCACCCAGTTCTGGACCTCCCGCGGGATCGGCATCGTGGACGTCAACTACGGCGGGTCGTCGGGCTACGGCCGGGCCTACCGGGAGCGGCTGCGCGGCAAGTGGGGCGTGGTGGACGTCCGCGACTGCGCCGACGCCGCCCGCACCCTGGTCAAGCGCAAGCTGGCCGACCCGGCCCGGCTGTCGATCCGCGGCGGCTCGGCCGGTGGCTACACCACCCTGGAGGCGCTGACCTCCAAGAAGGTCTTCGCGGCGGGCATCAGCCTCTACGGTGTCGGCGACCTGGAAGCGTTGGCCACCGACACTCACAAGTTCGAAGCGCACTACCTCGACGGCCTGGTGGGTCCTTACCCGAGCGAGCGCCAGCTCTACCGCGCCCGTTCGCCGATCCATCGCCTGCAATGGCTCTCCTGCCCGATGCTGATCCTGCAGGGCGGGCAGGACAAGGTCGTCCCGCCCAGCCAGGCCGAACAGATGGTGGCGGCACTGCGCGCCAAAGGACTGCCGGTCGCCTACGTCCTCTTCCCGGACGAGGGCCACGGCTTCCGCCGCGCGGAGAATGTGATCGCCACCGCCCAGGCGGCGCTCGCCTTCCTGGGCAGGGTGCACGGCTTCACCCCCGCCGACGACCTGCCCGAACTCGATCTCCACTGACGCCAAGCGGTGGGAGACGGGGACGGTTCCTGTGTCCCGGCTTGTCAGAGTGTCATTCGGGGTCGTTGCGGTGGTGCTCGCGGTGGTGCAGCAGGGTGGGCGGCTCGTCCGGTTCGGGCGGCGGCATGATCGAGTAGGGCACCTGCGGCTCGGACGCCGCCTGCGGCACCATGCCGGCGGTGACCGGCGCGATGATCACCTGCGGGGCCCGGCGCAGGCGGGCCTGCACCTTGCCGGCGGCACCGGTGAGCAGCGAGTTGATCACGATGTACATCGCGGCCAGCACGATCAGGGTCGGGATCAGGTTGGCGAAGGCGGTCGAGAGGTTGATGCCCGACCGGAGCAGCTCGCCGTAGCTGATCATGTAGCCCAGCGCCGAATCCTTCAGGATGACCACCAGCTGGCTCAGCATGGAGGGCAGCATGGCCGTGATCGCCTGCGGCAGCAGGATCGTGGTCAACGTGGCCATCGGGGTCAGACCGATCGCCAGACCGGCCTCCCTCTGGCCGTTGGGCAGCGAGTTCACCCCGGAACGCACCAGCTCGGCGATCACGCAGGAGTTGTAGAAGGTGAGGCCCACCACCACGCCGAAGAAGGGCAGGATGGAACCGGTGATGCCCAGCCCGCGCAGCCCGAAGTAATAGGCGAAGAGCATCATCATCAGCACCGGAACCGAGCGGAAGAACTCGACGAAGGCACCGCAGAGCCAGCGCACCCAACGCACCTGCACCAGCCGTCCGATGCCCAGCAGCATCCCGAAGATCAGCGACAGCACCACCGAGACGACCGCGGCCACCAGGGTTCCCAGCAGACCGGGCAGCAGGTAGTCGACCCAGGCCGAGGCGGTCAGGAACGGCGCCCACTTCTCGGGGGCGAGCTGGTTGTTGCGCGGCCGGACCGGCGGCTCCGGCAGATCGAGCATCCGGACGATGACGAAGGCCGCGATCGCGAGCACGATGAGCCCGCCGACGACGGCCAGCACCCGGTACCGGGCCCGGCCCCTGGGGCCGGGAGCGTCGAAGAGGACGGCCTGAACGCTCATGCGAGCCCCCTGCGGAGTTGTTCGGAGGAGCGCACCGGAGGAGAAGAACTTCGTGAGGTGTTCATCGGACCACCACCAGCCGGTTGGAGAGCCAGGTGAAGACCAGACCCAGCGGCAGGGTCAGGATGACGAAGCCGGCGGCCATGATGAAGAAGACCGCGAACAGGTACTGCGGGCTGAACTCGAACATGTTCCGCATCATGAAGGCGGCCTCGGCGACCCCGATGGTGGCCGCGACCGTGGTGTTCTTGGTGAGCGCGATCATGGTGTTGCCCAGTGGCGCGATCGCGCCCCGGAAGGCCTGCGGCAGGATGACGTAGCTCAAGGTCGGCAGGAAGGAGAGCCCGATCGACCGGGCCGCCTCGGCCTGGCCGGCCGGAACCGTGTTGATGCCGGAGCGGATCGCCTCGGCGACGAAGGAGGCGTGGTAGAAGGAGAGCCCCACCACCGCCCACCAGAAGCTGTTGTTGACGATGATGTCCGGGTCGATCTGCATGCCGAGGATGTTGTTCAACCCGAGCATGCAGAGCGCCAGGACGAGGGTGAGCGGGGTGTTGCGGAAGACCGTCACGTAGGCGGCGCCAAAGCGCTGCATGATGGCCACCGGCGATACCCGGCAGACCGCGATCAGGGTGCCGATCAGCAGCGACCCCACGGCGCTGGCCAGAGCCAGCCGGATCGTCATGAAGAAGGCTGCCAGCACGTCATAGCGCTCGAAGAGCGCCTGCAGTCCGTCCATCCCACCCCCTCGAAGCTCAGTCGTTCCGGGGTGGTGGGCCCGTGATCACGAGCCCACCACCGTCCGGACGGTTACGGATCATGTGGATCCGCGGAACAGCGGTCAGGCGCAGGCGTCGGTGGCCGGCGGGTTGGCCGCGGACGGCTTGAAGCCGGACGGGCCGACGGTGGCGTCGAGGGCCTTCTGCCACTCGCCGGAGTCGACCATCTCCTTCAGCGCGTCGTTGATCTTGCCGCAGAACTCGGTGTCGCCCTTCTTGATGCCGACGCCGTAGCGCTCCTCGGAGAACGGCGCACCGACCACCTTGAGCTTGCCGGCGTACTGGGCCTGAGCGGCGAAGCCCGCCAGGATCACGTCATCGGTGGTCACCGCGTCGATCGTCCCCGAAGCCAGCGCCTCCACGCACTTGGAGTAGGTGTCGTACTCCTGCAACTGCACGTCGGGGTACTGGTCATGCACCTTCTGCGCCGAGGTCGAGCCGGTCACCGAGCACAGCTTCTTGCCGCCCAGGGTCTCCGGACCGGTGATGTCGGTATTGGTGGCGAGCACCAGCAGATCCTGACCCGCGATGAAGTACGGGCCGGCGAAGGAGATCTTCTCCTTGCGGGCGTCGGTGATCGAGTAGGTGGCGAAGACCATCTGCACCTGGTCGGATTCGATGAGCGTCTCGCGCTGGGCCGAGGGGCTCTCCTTGAACTCGATCTCGGTGTAGCCGAGCTTGCCGGCGACGTACTTGGCGACCTCGACGTCGAAGCCGGTGTTGGTGTCGCCCTCCTTCAGGCCGAGGCCGGGCTGGTCGAACTTGACTCCGATGACGATCTTGCCGCCACTCGGTGAACCGGTGCTCTCGCCACCCGGCGCGGGGCTGCTGGGCGTGGCACCTCCACCGCAGGCGGTGAGGGCCGCGGCCATGGTCAGCGCGGATGCCGCTGCCAGTAATGCCTTGGCGTACTTCATGGGATTCTCCTGTCGTTGAAGTGCAATAGGGCAGTCAGTGAGTGAGGATCTTGCTCAGGAAGTCTTTCGCCCGCGCGCTCTGCGCATTGGTGAAGAACTCGTCGGGAGTGTTCTCCTCGACGATCTGGCCGTCCGCCATAAAGACCACCCGGTCGGCGGCCTTGCGGGCGAAGCCCATCTCGTGGGTGACGACCACCATGGTCATGCCCTGGCGGGCCAGGCTCACCATCACGTCCAGCACCTCGTTGACCATCTCGGGGTCGAGGGCCGAGGTCGGCTCGTCGAAGAGCATCACCTTGGGCTGCATCGCCAGCGCGCGGGCGATCGCCACCCGCTGCTGCTGACCGCCGGAGAGTTGCGCGGGGTACTTGTCGGCCTGGTTGTCGACCCCGACCCGGGTGAGCAGTTCCATCGCCTGGGCCCGGGCGTCAGCGGTGCTCTTCTTCCGCACCTTGGTGGGGCCGAGGGTGACGTTCTCGAGGATCGTCTTGTGGGCGAACAGGTTGAAGGACTGGAAGACCATGCCGACGTCGGCACGCAGTTCCGCCAGCGCCTTTCCCTCCTCGGGCAGCGGCACGCCGTCGATGGAGATGCTGCCGGAACCGATGGTCTCCAGCCGGTTGATCGCCCGGCACAGCGTCGATTTGCCCGACCCGGACGGGCCCAGGACCACCACCACCTCGCCCTTGCGGACGGTGAGGTTGATGTCCTTGAGCACGTGCAGTTCACCGAAGTGCTTGTTCACCCCGCTGAGCACGACCAGGGGTTCACCAAGCCCGGGCGCGGAGGCGTTGCCGTCTTCTGCCATGAGCCTGACCCTAGCCGCAATGACCGGTCGGCACTATGACAATTCGGTTTCGATCAGATCACAACACGCAGGGAATTGCCCCCAATTCCGGGGCATTCCCCGTTGTCGCGACGGCCAATGATCGGCCGATCCGCGGAAGGGCGTCCGGGGCCGGCGGCACCGGCGTGTCACGAGATCCCCGCCTACGCGGGGATGACGGAAGGGGCGGGCGGGGACCACGAAGGGCCGAGCGGGGACCACGA
>JAPUEM010000108.1:9619-12614 GCA_027492575.1 Propionicimonas sp. | reverse complement strand
CGCGGCGTCCGCTCACCGCCGCCGAGTTCGTGGATGCCTACCAGGAAGGCTGATTCAGCAGTCGGTGCTGATCTCGCCCTGCCGCAGCGTGATCCCGCAGGTCTCCGAGACCCGGAAGGTGACGGGGTCGGGCAGTTCCGCCCGTCCGAGGGCGAAGAGCGCCAGGTTGTTGATGGGCCGGACGCAGTTGCGGGTGTACGTCGTCCCGAACCGCACCGACAGCTCCGAGCCGTCCAGCGCCAGGCTGGGGTCGTCGTGGGTGCAGCCGTCATAGACGATCGTGATGATCAGCTCGGCCCGCAGATCCAGCCCTGCCACGTGTTGGGCGAGATCCTCGGCCGCCAAGCCTTCCAGTGCACGGACCAGGTCGGCCTGGTCGGCCGCGGTCGTCCAGAAGGTGCCCAGCCCGCGCAGGACGCTCCAGTCGGTGTCGATGACGTACCCGAGCGGCCGGCCGACCTGGGGTGCGCCGCAGCCACCGGCCAGCAGCGCGGCCGCCACCACCATCGACATCCCGAGCCTGCTCATGGCCTCACCCTAACCAGCCCAGGATCAGCCGATCCCGGAACACAAACCGGGTGATCCAGGTCTTCTGCGTGCGCATTGCACGCATCGGCCCTGATTTGCCCGGTTTCTGCGGACGGGGGACGGTCAGTCGGCCCTCCTCCTGCTTCCCGCAGTTCCGTTCTGCACAAACCGGGTGATTCAGGTCGAGTGCGTGGATAGTGCACGCGCCGGCCCTGGATTGCCCGGTTTCTGCAGCGGACCGGGACGGTTCCCCCGGCTGCCCTCTCTTGCCGCGCCCCCTCCCGCACAAACCGGGTGATTGCGGCCGCCTGCGTGCGGATTGCACGCACCTGACCCGAATTGCCCGGTTTGTGCGCGGGTCTTCCCGGGGGATGGGCCGGTTAGGGGAGGGCCGCGGCCTCCCCGTAGCCTTGTCGCGTCCGGCGCGTACGCGTCCGGGGCTCCGAGGAAAGGAAATACCCATGACCAGGCTGTTCGCCCGTGTCGCCCTCGTCGCCGCCTCCGCGGCGCTCGCGTTGGGGCTGGGCGCCTGTTCGGGTCCCGACGTGAGTCAGAGCGCGACCACCACCCCGCCGGCACCGGAGCAGACCTCCACGTCCCCCTCGGCCGAGCCGACCGCAACGGACATCTCCCAGCTCACCTTCACCCCCGGCAAGCTCACCATCGCCACCGGCAACCCGGCCTACTCGCCGTGGGTCGAGAACGACGCGCCCGAGAGCGGCGAGGGCTTCGAGGCGGCGGTCAGCTACGCGGTCGCCGAGGAACTCGGCTTCGCCAAGGCGGACGTCGTCTGGGTGCGGACCACCTTCGACGAGGCGATCACCCCCGGTCCGAAGGAATGGGATCTCAACATCCAGCAGTTCTCCATCACCGACGAGCGCAAGCAGGCCGTCGACTTCTCCGCCTCGTACTACACGACCGCGCAGGCCGTGCTCACCTACGAAGGCTCCCCGCTGGCCGGCGCCACCACCATCGCCGAGCTCAAGCAGGGCACCATCGGCGCCATGGTGGGCACCACCAGCCTCACCGCCGCCGAGCAGCAGATCGCGCCGGCCAAGCCGGTGGCCATCTTCAACACCAACGCCGATCTGGCCCAAGAGCTGAAGAGCAAGCAGGTGGACGCCATCGTGGTCGACCTGCCGACCGCGCTGTACCTGGCCGCGGTGGAGATCGAGGGCGGCAAGATCATCGGTCAGCTGGCCGACACCACCGGTGGCGACCAGTTCGGCTTCGTCCTGCCCAAGGGGTCGGCGCTCACCGAGCCGGTCTCGGCGGCGATCCACGGCCTGGCCTCGGACGGCATCCTGGCCGAGCTCGAGCAGAAGTGGCTGTCGGAGTCGATCTCCGTCCCGGTTCTGTCGTAGCGGACGGGTGTCAGCCGATCTGAGCGGACCGGGCGAGGGGAGTGATCCCCTCGCCCCAACCGGCCCGAGTTCGGACGGTCGACCCTTCGACAGGCTCAGGGATCGTCCTGGGCCGCTGTCCGCCGATCGCCCTGGAACGATCCCGGACGACGACCGCCACGCCGCGTCAGCGGACCGAGGAACAGAGCTTGCTGAAGGGTCGTTCCCGCCTGTCAGCGACCTCGAACTCGGACGGCGGGCCTACCGGCGCCGGCAGACCACCCGGTCGATCGCGATCAGTCTGATCAGCACGATCGTCTTCGCGGTGGTGGTGGCGCTCGTCCTGGTGAACTCACCGGGCTGGCAGATCACCCGCGACACCTTCTTCAACCCCGAGTACTTCTGGCTCTCGCTGCCGAAGGTCGCCGAGGGCCTGCTGCTCAACATGCAGGTGCTGGCGATCGCGGTGGTCGGGGTGGCGGTGGTCGCGGTGATCCTGGCCGGGCTGCGCAGCCTGAAGGGGCCGGTCTTCTTCCCGCTGCGCTTCCTGGCGGCCGCCTACACCGACCTGTTCCGGGGGATGCCCTTCCTGATCGTGCTGTACCTGATCGGCTTCGGCATCCCGGCGCTCGGGTTCAGTGACAAACCGATCTCGAAGGTGCTGCTCGGCACTGTCGCGCTGGTGCTGACCTATTCCTCCTATGTGGCCGAGGTGCTGCGGGCCGGCATCGAAGCGGTGCACCCCTCGCAGCGGCTGGCGGCACGCTCGCTGGGGCTGTCGCACTACGGAGCGCTGCGGCTGGTGGTGCTGCCGCAGGCCGTCCGCAAGGTGACGCCGGCGCTGATGAACGACTTCGTCTCGATGCAGAAGGACGTCGGGTTGATCTCGGTGCTGGGCGCGGTGGACGCCGTCCGCGCAGCCCAGGTGGTCGTCTCGAACACCTACAACTACACCCCCTACGTGGTGGCCGGGCTGCTCTTCGTCCTGTTCAGCTGGCCGTTCATCCGGTTCACCGACTGGCTGACCGCCCGGCAGCAGCACCGCGAGCAGATCGGCGGCCTCGTATGAATACCCCACGACCTTCTTCTCCTCCGCTGCGCTCCCCCGAACAACGTCGCGGGGA
>JAPUEM010000108.1:0-9519 GCA_027492575.1 Propionicimonas sp. | reverse complement strand
CTTCTCCTCCGCTGCGCTCCCCCGAACAACGTCGCGGGGATCCCGTATGAGCACCCCGCAAGGTTCTTCTCCTTCCGTTCTGCAGTTGCGCGGCATCGTGAAGTCGTTCGGCGCCAACCATGTGCTGCGTGGGGTCGATCTGGACGTGTCGCGGCACGAGGTGGTGGCGCTGATCGGTGCCAGCGGTTCGGGTAAGTCCACCCTGCTGAGGACCGCCAACCTGCTGGAGCGGATCGACGATGGCCAGATCCTGCTGGCCGGCGACGACATCTCCGACCCCAAGGTGGCGGTGGACGCCGTCCGGGCCCGGATCGGCGTCGTCTTCCAGCACTACAACCTCTTCCCGCACCTGAACGTCCTCGACAACGTCACCCTCGGCCTGCGCAAAGTGCACCGGGCGTCGAGCGAGGACGCCGAACGGCGCGGCCTGGGCCTGCTGGAACGGATCGGCCTGGCCGGTCAGGCCCGGGCGTACCCGGATCGGCTCTCCGGCGGTCAGCAGCAGCGGGTGGCGATCGCTCGCGCCATCGCCACCGACCCCGAACTGCTGCTGCTGGACGAGATCACCTCAGCCCTCGACCCGCAGCTGGTCGGCGAGGTGCTGGATCTGGTCGCCGAACTCAAGGGCGCCGGCTCGACCATCCTGATGGCCACCCACGAGATCGGCTTCGCCCGCCGGGTCGCCGACCGCGTGGTCTACCTGCACGCCGGCCAGGTCTGCGAGCAGGGCCCGCCGGCCCAGGTGCTGGACGCCCCCCAGCAGCCGGAGACCCAGGAGTTCCTCCGCCGCGTCCTGCGCTGATCAGCCGGCCAGCAGCCGCCAGCCGAGCCGGCGACCTGCGTCGGAGTCGAAGGTGACGGTTTCGGGTATCCCGAAGAGCTCCATCGATCCCTGGATGAGAGCGTCGGCGAAGTCGGCCCCCTCGCTGGCGAGAGCGAGCGCGCGGACGACCGACTCGCCGTCCTCGAACTCGAAGACCGGGGTCTCCACCAGCCCGCGGATCACGGCCAGGATCGACTCCCGATCAACCCCGTAACTCTTCCGGAGCACCCAGTAGAGCTCGACCAGGGTGACATGGGTGATGAAGCCGGGGTCGGCTTCCGTCCGGCTTTCGAGGAACCGGGCGGCCGGGGCGTGTTGCGGGTGCCCGATATCCGTCAGGGCGCGCACGAGCACGTTGGTGTCGATGCCGATCATTCCAGACCGTCCATCGCCTGTTCGGCGGCGGCCAGGGCGATCTGCTCATTGATGTCCTCGATGGTGAAGTCGGGGGAGCCGGGCCGGGCGAGGGAGCCGATCAGGTCGGAGACGCTCCCGGTTCTGGCGACCAGCCGGACATCCCGCGGACCGGTGCGGACGAAGAGAACCTTCGAGCCGGGTTCGAGCCCGAGCTCGGCCCGAATGTCCTTGGGGATGGTGATCTGACCCTTGCTGGTCATCGTCGACTGAGACATCGGTTTCCTTACTTTCGGCCAATCTCCTTACGATCACACGATACGCTGCGCGCCCTTCCCTCAACACCCTTCGCGAGCCAACCGACTGTCCCACGCGGACCGCCCGCCCTGGTGTCGAGGGCCTGCGTTGGTGTCGAGGGCCTGGCCATGGGGCCAGGCCCTCGATGGGAAAGGTGGTGCTCGATGGGAAAGGTGGTGTTCGGCAGAGAGCGTGGCGCTTGACGGTGAGGGTGGTGCTCGACGGGAAGGACGGCCCTCGGCGGACGCCAGGTCGGCCGGGACGCGCACTGGCTACGATTTCGTCATGCCGGCTCGCGACCAACCCCCGCCGAAGGAGGTCACGTACAAGAAGAAGTACGTGGGCTCGGTGGAGTACTTCACCAGCCGCGCCTGGTACGGGGACGCGTCGCTGGTGGCCTACACCTTCAAGTGCCTGGTGCCGGAGAAGACCGGGCCCGACTTCGTCCTGGTGCACGGCATCGGGGTGTCGGCGCGGTCGTACGGGCCGACGGCGGTCGAACTGGCCAAGCGCGGCGACGTCCACCTGATCGATCTGGCCGGGTACGGACGCGCCCCGCGTCCGGCCCGCGACCTCACGATCGGCGACCACGCGCTGCTGGTCGGGCGCTACCTGACCGAGCAGAACCTTGAGCATCCTGTGGTGGTCGGGCATTCGATGGGGACGCAGGTGGTCGCCGAGCTGGCGGCGAGCTTCCCCGATCAGCTCGACCACATCGTGCTCATCGCGCCGGTGATCGCGCCCGAGGCGCGGAGCCTGCCCAAGGTGGCCGGGCTGCTCTTCGCCAACGGCCTCAAGGAGCCGCCGCTGGTGGCCGCGGAGGCGATCTACGACTACCTCTTCCGCTCCGGGGTGCCGTACATGATCCAGCAGACCCCGCACCTGCTGCAGGCCGATCTCGACGCGATCGCCGAGCGGGTCGACGCCAAGACGCTGGTGATCTGCGGCCTCGACGATCCGATCGTCCCGCTGGCCTGGGGAGAGCAGCTGGCCCACCGCTTCCGGCACGGCTGGTTCGCCACCGTCCCGGGGCCGCACGCGACCATGTTCGCCGCACCCGCGACGATCGCCGGGCTGATCGATGAGCACGCCCACCGGTAGCCGCCGGCGGCTGGACGAGGCGCTGGCCCGCGCCCGGGAACTGCTGCGCCGCGGCTGGTACTGGGGCGCCGACTACCGCTGGGTGACCCGGGGGATGGGACGTGGCCTGGTCGAGCGCGAGGTGCCGCACCACTACACCCACGGCTGGGCGGGCCCGGTGCTGCTCATCCCCGGCGTGCTCGAGGAGTGGACGCTGATGCGTCCGGTGGGTGACCGGCTGAACCGCGAGGGCCACCCGATCCATGTCCTGCCCGAGTTGCGCCGCAACACCATCACCGTGGCCGAGGCGGCCGTGCTGGCCGCGGCCTACCTCGAATCGCGCGACCTGCGCGACGTGGTGATCGTCGCCCACAGCAAGGGCGGCCTCATCGGCAAGCGGATGCTGCTGGACGACGCCCGCGGCCGGATCCGGCGCCTGGTGGCGATCGCGACGCCGTTCCAGGGCTCGCTGCTGGCCCGGCTGGTGCCCGCCGAGCCGGTGCGGGCGATGAGCCCGGACGACGCGACCATCGTCGACCTCGCCGCGCGCACCGAGGTGAACCACCGGATCACCTCGATCTGCCCCACCTTCGACCCGCACATCCTGGAGGGCTCCCACCTGGACGGCGCCACCAACGTCGCCGTCGACACGATCGGGCACTTCCGCATCATGGGCGATCCCGAGGTGCTGGACGCCGTGGCCGCCGCCGCCCGCTGACCGAGCGGCCGGAGTTCGACAGACCTGTTCCTGGATCGCCTTCGGGGCCTGGGCCCCCCAAAATCGGCGATCCGGAGTCGATTCTGTTCCCGACGCTCAGCAGGATCGGCATACTGTGCCTCACCGACAAGGGTGTCGACCCCAGCAGGAGGCCGGGATGAGCGAAGAGAAGACGGCCGAGGATCGGCGCGAGTACCGGTGGAACCTGGTGGCGGCGGTGATTCTCTCGCTGGCCACCCTGGCATCGGCCTGGTGCGGTTTCCAGGCCTCGTCGTGGAACAGCATCTACTCCACCGAGTCGCGGACGGCCAACGGCGCCCGGCTGGAGGCGGGCCGGCAATCCGACATCGCCGACCGGCAACTCTCCAGCGATCTGCTCATCTTCACCACCTGGCTGGAGGCCGAGATCAAGGGCTACGCCGCGCTCGCCCGCGAGGTGGAACTGCGGTTCCGCGACCACTTCCGGCCCGCCTTCGACGCCTGGCGGGCCGAGCCGGCCGGCGCCGACGGACATCTGCCGGAGGGCACTCCGTTCGAGCGTGCGGAGTACGTCCTGCCCACCCAGGCCGCCGCGGACGAGGGCAACGCCCGAGCCGCCGCCGCCCTCGGCGCCGCCGACATCGCCGGTGCCGCCAGCAGTCGCTACGTGCTGACCTCGGTGCTTTTCGCGTCCGTGCTCTTCCTGGCCGGCATCGCCGCCAAGCTCTCCAACCCGCGGCTCGCTCATATCGTCGTGGCCGTCGCCGGGGTGGCGCTGGTGGCGGCGCTGTGGCTGCTGCTCACCGCCCCATTGATCTGGAGCGGGATCTGAGCCTCACCCGGTTCAGCGCAGGATCTGCCGGGCGAAGCCGACGAACCGGGTGCCCTGCCATTCCAGGATGCCCCAGTCGCCCGGGGTGAGCATGCCGGATTCCGGCCCGGTGACGGTGAGTTCGGTGCGGTTGCCGTCCGGGAGCTGGAAGGTGACGAAGTACCGCTGGAAGCTCCGGACGTCCCCGGTGGTGCTGAGCTCGGTTCGTTTGTCGATCACCATCGCCTCGGCGCTCAGCCGCGGCGCCAACCGGTTGGCCTGGCGTGCCTGCGCTGCCTTCGCCGCGACCACGATCAGGAAGGCGACTCCGAGCATGGCCACGAAGGTCAAGATGATGAGGATCAGGAAGAGGGGAGCCACGCCCCCAGGGTAGCCAGCCGCCCGGTCGCCGGTTGGAGGGAGCCCGCCGAACCGGCATGCTGGGGGCGGCATGACCCGGCGAACGAGGAGTTGCGTGAGCGAGATCGTCCCCGACCACATCCACGCGGGCGCCTTCGTGGTGCGCTCCGGAGTCACCGAGCAGTCGTGGATCGACCTCACCGATCCCACCCGGATCGAGTTCGAGTACGTCCAGCGGATCGTCGAGGCCCTGCAGGCGAGCGTCCTGGCGCGGCCGGCCGGGCAGCGGGTCCGCGTCGTCCATGTGGGCGGCGGTGGGCTGAGCCTGCCGCGGTACGTGGCGGCCGTCCGTCCGCACACGGCACAGATCGTCATCGAGCCGGATTCCGAGCTGGTCGCGATCGTCCGCGAGAAGCTGCCGCTGCCGCGCAACAGCGGCATCAAGATCCGCGAACAGGACGGCCGCACCGGGGTCGCCGCGCTGCCGGACG
This sequence comes from Propionicimonas sp., assembly GCA_027492575.1. Taxonomy (GTDB): domain Bacteria; phylum Actinomycetota; class Actinomycetes; order Propionibacteriales; family Propionibacteriaceae; genus Propionicimonas. The sequence continues at coordinate 4,606 of JAPUEM010000108.1, read as the reverse complement.
ACTACGCGGACGCGCTGATCGTGGATGCCTTCAAGGGCGCCGTGGTGCCGGCCGAACTCGCCACCGGCGAGTGGTTCGAGGAGCTGGCCCGGGTGGTGCGGCCGGACGGGGTGATGATCATGAACCTGGGCGATCGGGGGCCCTTCGACTGGGGGAGGCGCTGCCTGGCCGGGGTCGCCGCCGCCTTCCGCCACGTCGCGGTGAGCGCGGAGATCCCGGTCTGGAAGGGACGCCGGTACGGCAACCTGGTGGCGGTCGCCTCGGCCGCGCCGCTGCCGCTGGTCGCGCTGGAACGCGAGCTGACCCGGACTGCCTTCCCATACCGGCTGCTGGCCGCCGGCGGGCTGTCGGCGTGGCTGGGTTCGTCCGTCCCGTTCACCGAGGAGGACGCCGCCGACTCCCTCGATCCGGTCGCCCACGGCTGGCTGGGTTGAGGCCCGTTAGGGTGTGGCCATGAGCCAACGCGACCAGCTGATCGAGCACATCGGAAACCTCGCCGTGGTCCGCGGCCGGGTGACCCTGGCATCGGGCCGGGAGGCCGACTACTACGTGGACCTGCGCCGGGTGACCCTGGACGGCGCGGCCGCCCCGCTGGTCGGTGCCGTGATGCGCGAACTGGTGGCCGATTGGGAGTTCGAGGCGGTGGGCGGCCTCACCCTGGGCGCCGACCCGGTGGCGGTCGCCATGCTGCACGACGCCGCCCACGGCGGGGGACGGCTGGACGCCTTCGTCGTTCGCAAGGAATCCAAGGCGCACGGGCTGCAGCGCCGGATCGAGGGCACCGAGGTGGCCGGACGCCGGGTGCTCGTGGTGGAGGACACCTCCACCACCGGCGGCTCGGTGATGACCGCCGTGGAGGCCGTCCGCGAGGCCGGCGGCGAGATCGTCGGCGTCGCCGTGATCGTCGACCGCGACACCGGCGCCCGCGAGAAGATCGAGGCCGCCGGCCTGCCCTACCGCTACGCCGTCGGTCTGGCCGACCTCGGCCTCTGAACCGAGCCGGGACGGTTCTACTTCCGTCCGACTCTGACCGAACCCCCTAGCCACAGGCCCTGTACGGGATTGGGGACGGTTCCAACTCCGTCCGCGCTACGTACTGTCCCCGGCACCGGTTAGGCTGACGGTTACTCATTCGCGAGCGAAAGAAGAACCCATCGTGATGTTTTTCTTGATCCTGCTGGTCATCGTGATTGCGCTCGGTGGCTACGCGGTGTCGCTGTACAACGGCTTCGTCAAGTCGCGGAACCTGATCCAGGAATCCTGGCGGCAGATCGACGTCGAGCTGAACCGCCGCTACGACCTGATCCCGAACCTGGTCGAGACGGTCCGCGCCTTCGCCGCCCACGAGCGCAACACCCTCGAGCAGGTGGTGGCGCTGCGCAGCCAGGCCGCCCAGCTCTCCCAGGCCAGCGGCGGGGTGCCGAACGAGCAGCGCGCCCAGGTGGAGGAGCAGCTCTCCGGCGCGGTGCGCCAGTTGATCGTCAGCGTCGAGGCCTACCCCGAGTTGAAGAGCAATGTGAACTTCCTCGAACTGCAGCGCGAGCTCGCCGCCACCGAGGATCGGATCGCCGCCGGACGCCGGTTCTACAACGCCAACGTCCGCAACTACAACACCCAGGTCGAGTCCTTCCCGTCCAACCTGCTGGCGGGGATGTTCAGGTTCGGCAAGGCCAGCTACTTCGAGGTGAACGACTCCGCGATGCGGCAGGCGCCGACGGTGAGCTTCGGCGAGATCAGCAACCGCGGCGATGCCCCGCGGGCCGGGTCGGAGCCCAGCAACGCCCAGCTCGAGGCGGGCGCCGCGGCGGCCGGCGGGCTGCCCAACCCGCAGGCCTACCAGCAGTCGGATCCGCTCGCGCCGCAGCCCGGGCAGTTCGCCGAGCCCGCTCCGGCGCAGTTCCCGGCTCCGGCGTACCCGCCGGCCCAGCCGCAGCAGCTTCCGCCGCAGCAGTTCCCGCCCGCCCAGTACGAGCCGCCCAGCTACGGGGCGCCCGGCGAGCAGCCGCCGGCGGGGCAGAACCCGGCGCCGCCGAACTACGGTCCGCCGCAGTCCTGAGTCAGGCTCAGCTCTCCGCGTCCGCGGCCTCCCGCGCGGCGGCGGACGCACGCCGCTTCGCGAGGATCGCCTCGACCACCATCGGGAGCACCGAGACCAGAACGATCGCGATCAGCACGGCGTCCAGGTTGTGCCGGATGAAGTCGACCTGTCCGAGGAAGAAGCCCAGGACGGTCAGCCCCGCCGCCCAGATCACCGCGCCGATGCCGGTCCAGGTGATGAAGGTGCGGAAGCTCATGCCGGCCGCGCCGGCGACCATGGTGACGAAGGTGCGCACGAACGGGACGAAACGTCCCAGCACGAGGGCCTTCGATCCGTAGCGCTCGAAGAAGTCGTGGGTCTGCTGCAGGTGCTTGGCCGAGAAGATCCTGCCGATGAAGCCCGGCCGTGGCTTGAACAGCCAGGGTGAGAGGGTCTTGCCCACCCAGTAGCCCGCGACATTGCCCAGCACGGCGGCCGTCACCAGGACGAGGACGGCGATCCCCAGCACGCCGGGCTGGCTGACGTCGCCGAAGCGGATGATCTGTGCGTCGTTGGCGATGAACATCCCCACCGCGAACAACAGGGAGTCGCCGGGCAGCACGGGGAAGATCGCGCACTCCAGGAAGATGATCAGCGCAGCCCCCCACAGTGCCCAGTTGCCGAGCGCGGTCAGCAGGTATTCGGGGTCGAGCCAGTCCGGCAGCAGCATGGGCACGAGGGGCTGGAAGAGGGGGATCACAAGGACCAAGGGTACCGTGGGCCCATGAACCCCCTCGGCGACGACGACTTCGCCACGTCCAGCGCCCCCGGGGTGGGCCCGCACCCGCAGCCCTGGCCCCAGGATCACCGGCTCGACCCGCAGCTGCTCGCTGAGGGCGACCGGCGCAACGTCCTGGACCAGTACCGCTACTGGACGGTCGAGGCCATCGTCGCCGATCTCGACGCTCGCCGGGCCCCGCTGCATGTGGCGATCCAGAACTGGGAACACGACTTCAACATCGGCTCGATCGTCCGGACGGCGAACGCCTTCAACGTGGCCGGCGTCCACATCGTCGGACGGCGGCGCTGGAACCGCCGCGGCGCCATGGTCACCGACCGCTACCTGCACGTCCACCACCACGAGACGGTCGCCGCGCTCGCCGAGTGGGCGGCACAGGACGGCGTCACGCTGGTCGGGGTCGACAACCTGCCCGGTTCGGTGCCGCTGGAGGGCGTCCGGCTGCCCCGCGAGTGCTGCCTGGTCTTCGGCTCCGAGGGCCCCGGCCTGACCGACGACATGGTGGCCGCCTGCGCGCAGCTGGTCTCGATCACCCAGCACGGCTCGACCCGCTCGCTGAACGCCGGCGCGGCCGCCGCGATCGCCATGTACCACTGGTCGCTGGCCTGGGGGTGAGCTCGCGGCCGAGCGCCTACGATGGGCGCGTGGGCGACGAGTTCGGCATCTACTACCGGCCCGAGTTGGCGGCGGTGAAGGTGGCGCGCGCCCGCAGGAAGCTGCTGTGGCGGCTGGGGTCGATGCTGGTCATGGTGGCGATCGGCATCGGCCTGCGGCTTGCCTATCCCGACGTCTTCGAGGCGTCCACACCCTGGTTCATCGGCTCGGTGCTGGCCTTCGGCCTGGTGCTGGGCAGCCGGGATCTGGCGTACTTCCTGGCGGCGAGCGGCGACGCCAGGCGGGTGCCGGGCGGCCTGGCGCTGGGCGCCAACCGGGACGGCGTGCTGATCGGCCCCGACTGGTTCGGCTGGGGCGAGATCGGAGCGCTGGCGGTCCGTCCGGGACGCTGGGGCGGCTCCTCCCGGCTGATCACCACCGGACGCGACCAGCGCAACCGCGAGATCCTGCTCGACTACACCGATGTGCTGCCGGCCACGCTGGATTCGGCGATCGTCGCGCTCTCGGGCGGACGCGCGCGAGTGGACCTCTCGCGTCTCGATTCCTGAGCCGCGTCCATCAATTCTGTCGATCACTACTCACCGGCCGGTTTGATTTGAAAGACTGACGCCGTCCCCCGCTCGCGGAACCGCGGGCGTCATCTGAGAGAGGCCGCATTCATGCCTATTGCCAGTCCTGAGAAGTACGCCGAGATGCTGGACGCCGCCAAGGCGGGTTCGTATGCCTTCCCGGCGATCAACATCACCTCGTCGCAGACCCTCAACGCCGCCCTGGCCGGCTTCGCCGAGGCTGGTTCCGACGGCATCATCCAGGTGAGCACCGGCGGCGCCGAGTACGCCTCCGGCCCGACGATCAAGGACCGGATCGCCGGCGCGGTCGCGCTGGCCGAGTTCGCCCATGTCGTGGCGAAGAACTACCCCATCAACGTCGTGGTGCACACCGACCACGCCCAGATCGACAAGGTCGAGACCTGGGTCAAGCCGCTGATCGCGATCTCCCAGGAGCGCGTCGACCGCGGCCAGAACCCGCTCTTCCAGTCGCACATGTGGGACGGCTCGGCCGTTCCGATGGAGCAGAACCTGCAGGTCGCCGACGAACTGCTCGCGCTCACCAGCAAGGCCCGCCAGATCCTCGAGATCGAGGTCGGCGTGGTCGGCGGTGAAGAGGACGGCGTC
>JAPUEM010000107.1 GCA_027492575.1 Propionicimonas sp. | reverse complement strand
CGCCGCCCAGCCCCGAGCGCAGCCACCGGCTGGCGGCGTACTGCCGGGAGACCCTCGGCTTCGAGCCGCTGGAGTCGATCCCGCTGGAGGTGCCGCTGGTGGGCATCCGCGGGGCCGCGTACGTGCTGCCGTCCGCGGTCAGCCCCACCCAGCGCGGCGGCCACCGGGTGCACCTGAAGGGGATGCTGCTCACCGACCGCGCCGACACCCTGCTGCCGCCCTGGGCCTTCTTCGTCCGCTGCGTGATCGACACCACCGGGCTGCGTCCCACCGCCGCCCGCGAGGCGCTCTACGAGGACGAGACCCTCGCCGCGGTGCGCGACGCCCTCGGCGGCCAGCTGCGCGCCTGGCTGGAACGGCTCGCGGTCGAGTCGCCGCAGCGGCTGCGCCGCTTCCTGGCCGTCCACGAACTGGGCGTGCGAGCGCTGGCCGTCCACGACCCGGACGTCTTCCGGCTGATGCTGCCCTGGCTGCGCTTCGAGACCACCCTGGGCAGCCTCTCCCTGGAGGAACTGGCGGCCGGCGACCGCCTCATCCACTTCACCCGGACGGTCGAGGAGTACCGCCAGATCGCCGGCGTGGCGAGCGTCCAGGGCATCGCGGTGGTGAACGGCGGCTACACCTACCACACCGAGCTCGTCGAAATGCTGCCCCAGGTGCTGCCCGGGGCCAAGGTCGCCGAACTGGACACCTCCACCGTCACCGCCTACCTCGACCCGGTGGAGACCGCCGACGAACTGGAGTTCGCCGACCTGCTGGCGATCGCCCGGACGAAGCTGGACGAACTGGACTGCGATGTCGCGCTGCGCGCCTTCCATCCCTCGGCGATGCCCGCCCTGCATCTGGACGACCGGGACGCCCGCAACGAACGCTCCCGGGCCGCCGCCCAGGCGGAGGCGGACGATCTGTGGGCCGGCATCCTCGACTCGATCCGCGCCGATGTGCCGCGCTCGCTGCTGGTGCTGAACCACCGCAACCCGCTGGTCCGCCGGCTGCCCGCGATGGCCGACCCCGGGCTCGCCGGGCTGGTCATCGAGGCCCTGTACGGCCAGGCGCTGCTGCAGGCCGCCCGTCCGCTGCGTCCGGCCGACCAGGCCCTGCTCAACCGGGCGCTGGCCGGCCTGGTGGACGCCGCCGCCCTCACCCCACCCGACGAACGGAGCCTGCCGTGACCGCCTTTGCCGACCTCGACGCCGTCCAGGAGGCGATCTGGGAGAACGACGACCGACCCTTCGGCAGCGCCCGCGCCGCCGGAGCCGAGCGCATCCTGGCCGGCGCCGAGGAACTCGGCAAGCCCGAGGGAGTGATCAAGGCGCTGCTGCACCTGGTCGAGTGCTACGAGTACAGCGCCGAGGCCGGACGCGTGCTGGTGCCGTTCGCGCGGGCGCTGAAGCTCTGGGACAGCACCCCCGAGGCCTTCGACGAATCCGACGTCTACGAGCTGCACTGGTACTTCAAGTGGGCCTGCTCGGGGATGCTGCGGGTGCCCGAGGTATCGCTGGCCGCGATCGAGCAGTGGCTCGTCCAGATGCGCACCCGCTACCAGGTGGCCGGCCACTCCACCCGTCCGGTCTGGCTGGAGGAGCACCTGATCGCCGTCCACCTGGGCGATCTCGACCGGGCGCGGGCCGCGCTGGAGCGGTGGCGAGCCGCCGAGCGCGACGAGATGGCCGACTGCACCGCCTGCGAGACCGACGACCACGGCAAGTGGTTCGCCGGCCAGGGTGACGACGCCGCGGCGCTCGAAGCCTGGGCACCCGTGCTGGCCGGAGCCGAGACCTGCGCCGAGGAGCCCCACCGGGTGCTCGCCGCCGCACTCCTGCCGCTGGTGCGGCAGGGCCGGCTGGACGAGGCCGGCTCGGCCCACCTGCGCGGCTACGCGCTGACCCGCGGTTCGGAGACCCTGACCAGGGCGATCGCCTACCACATGGAGTTCTGCGCGCTCACCGGCAACGAGGCCCGCGGACTGGAGATCCTCACCGAACGCACCGCCGGCTTCGCCAACACCGACACCGAGGCGCGGATGCTCTTCTTCGCCGCGACCGCCCTGCTGATGGACCGGCTGGTCGCCCTGGGACGAGCCGATCTGGCCGTCGCCGGCCCGTCCGGGGACGACTGGACGGCAGCGACGCTGGCCGCGCACGCCCGCGCCGAGGCGCTGGCGATCGCCGCCCGGTTCGACGCCCGCAACGGAACCGACGCGGTCAGCCGCCGCGTCCTCGCCCGCATGGACGCCACCCCGCTGGTGGCCAGGCTGCCGTTGGGGCTCCGGTCCGTCCTGGCGGGGAGCCCGACCCTTCGACAGGCTCAGGGATCGGAAGCGGGCCCGACGATCGCCGACCAGCCCGAGCCCACCCGCACCATCTCTGGGCCTGCCGGAGGGCCGACCTCGACGATCCCTGAGCCTGTCGAAGGGTCGTCGCCCCCGGCCGAACCGGACGACATCGATCAGGCCGTGATGGCCGCCATCGAGCGGCACCAGGCGGCGCTGGAGGCCGATGATCCGCGGGGCGCCCGGGACGAGCTGCTGCTCGCGCTGGCCGCCGCCGGCGATCGCGGCGGCGCCGACTGGAAGGCCCAGGCACACGGCCGGATCGCCGATTTGAGCGCCGACCTGGACGAGCTCGGTCCGGCAATCCAGCATGCGCGGGAGGCGGCGTCCTGGGCGGATCTGGCCGGCGAGCCGGGCTTCGCCCGGGTGCGGCTGGGCGGGCTGCTGATGGCCGCCGACCGCTCCGGCGAGGCCCCGGCGGTGCTGCAGCACGCTCTGCTCGACCTTGCGGAGTTCCCGGAACCGCCGCAGGAGCAGCTGGTGCGCGTCCACCGCTGGCTCGGCGACTGCGAGCGGGAGGCGGGTGAGCCGCTGGCCGCCGCCAAGCACTGGGCGACCGCCGCCGGCATCGCGCAGGGCTGGGAGTCGCAGGAGGACCATGCCGGCCTGTCCTACCACGTCGGCCTCGCGCTGCGGGACGCCGATCGTCCGGACGAGGCGATCGGGGCCCTGGAGCGGGCCGCCCAGCTGTGGGCCGAACTCGACCACCCGGCCTGGCGCGTTCATGCGCTGCGGGCGCGGGCCTGGCTGGAGGCCTATCGCAACCCGAGGCTGGCCGGCGACCTGCTGCGGGCGGCCGCGGACGAGCTCGCCGTCCGACTGCCGCGGGCGGAGCCCGAGCTCGCCGCCGAACTGCGTTCCGAGCTGGCCGAGACCTGGCGCCAGCACGCCCTGGCGTTGACCCGGCAGGAGGAGGAGGGCTGGGTTGGCGAGTATCCCGACGCCCTGGCGGAGGCCTATCGGAGCACCCTGGCCGCGCTGGGAGCCCTGGACGGCACCGAGACCGACCGGACGGTGGGGCTGCGCTGCGGCCTGCTCGCCGGCGAGCTGGTCGCCTCGCTCGGCGACGCGGAGGCCGCCCGGCAGCACTACCGGGTGTTGATCGAGCACCAGCCGGCCGACGAGGAGGAGGCCTCCCTCATCGAGTACGCCGAGGAGTTGCTGGCCGACCTGGGGTAGCCCGGCACCGACCCGCTATCCTCACCGGATGCGAGCGGTGGTGCAGCGGGTCTCCCGGGCCTCGGTGACGGTGGACGACGAGGTCGTCGGCCGGATCGACTCCCCCGGCCTGCTGGTGCTGCTCGGCGTCACCCACGACGAGACCCCCGAGGCGGCGGACAAACTCGCCGACAAGATCTGGACGCTGCGCATCCTCGACGGCGAGCGCAGTTGCTCCGACGAGGACGCGCCGCTGCTGGTGGTGAGCCAGTTCACCCTCTACGCCGACACCCGCAAGGGCCGCCGGCCCTCCTGGAACGCCGCCGCCCCGCGTCCGGTCAGCGAGCCCCTCGTGGAGGCCTTCGTCGCCGCGCTGCGCGCCCGCGGCGCGACGGTCGCGACCGGCCGCTTCGGCGCGCACATGGCGGTCGACCTCACCAACGACGGCCCCGTTACCCTCGTCCTCGACAGCTGACCGCCTGAGCGTCGCACCGGCTCCCCGGCCGCCTGTGCACTTTCTGCCACATAGGCGCGCTCCGCGACAGATGCGTCGCGCAGGCGCAGTATGTGGCAGAAAGTGCTGAGGGATCGATCTCGCTCCTCCAATCGGTGAGACCAAACCCCGCCCGCACCAGTAGTCTGAGCGACGGACTCCGATTCCTGGGGAGGTGGGGATGGCACACCTGTTGGTGGTGAGCAACACCCTCACCCAGGCCGGCACCTCCGACGAACTCGCCGTCCTCACCCTGCTGCCGCACGAGGTCACCCTGGTGGCCTCCGACACCGACGCCCTCACCAGCGCCGCCCGCTGCGACGTGGTGCTGCTGGACGGACGCGCCGACCTGGCCGGCGCCCGGGCGATGGCGCGGCTGTTCACCTCGAGCGGTTCGACCGTCCCGTTGCTGCTGGTGCTGGCCGAGAGCGGGCTGGCCGCGATCTCGGCCGAATGGGGGCTCTCCGATGTCGTCGTGGCGACCGCCGGGGTGGCCGAGTTCGAGGCCCGGATCCGATTGCTGGCCAGCGCCGCGGCCAACGACGGCCTGATCTCCGCCGGCGGCATCGAGATCGACGAGGCGGCCTACTCCGCGATGAAGGAGGGCGAGCCGCTCGACCTCACCTATACCGAGTTCGAGTTGCTGAAGTACCTGGTGCAGCACCCCGGACGGGTGTTCAGCCGCGAGCATCTGCTGGCCGACGTCTGGGGCTACGACTACTACGGCGGCACCCGGACGGTGGACGTCCACATCCGCCGGCTCCGCGCGAAGCTCGGCCCCGAGCACGAGGCGCTGATCGGCACCGTCCGCAACGTCGGCTACCGCTTCTCCCCCGACGCCCGCCGCTGACCTCGCAGAGCGTGTGGCGAATGGTCCGTCATCGGATCATCGGCCACACCTTGCGGGGGGATCACGGGGAGCGGCTAGCCTGCGGGTGTGTGGGAATCCCGACTGAGCGCCGACCAGGCGACGATGGTGGACGCGCTCGCGGCGCGGGCGGCGGCCGTCGACGGCTTCGATCCGCTGAACGAGGAGGCCCGGCTCAGCCGGACGACCGGTGACTCCCGGCATCTGCTGGCGATCGAGGGCGAGCAACTCGTGGGCTACCTGGTGCACAGCCCCGTCCATGGCACCGCGCAGGTGGTGGTCGATCCGGCGCACCGGCGACTGGGCATCGGCTCACGCCTGGCCGCCGCCCTCGCCGAGCGGGCCCCGCTCCGGTTGTGGGCCTTCCACGACGCCCCGCCCGCCCAGGGCTTCGTCCGCGAACTCGGCCTGGTCGAGGGACGAGCGCTGCTGGTGATGGAGCGGCGGCTGGCGCCCGAGCCGGCCAACCCACCAGGTGATGGGATTGGGCTGCGCGGCTACCGGCCGGAGGACGCCGACGCGCTGCTGGCGGTGAACGCGGCGGCGTTCGCGCACCATCCCGAGCAGGGTGGCCTGGACGCGGCCGGCCTGGCGGCCCGGATGAGCGAGAGCTGGTTCGATCCGAACGGCCTGATCCTGGCCTTCGAGGACGACCGTCTGCTGGGCTTCCACTGGACGAAGCGGATCGGAGATCTCGGCGAGGTCTACGTGATCGGGGTGGACCCCGCCGCCCAGGGGCGCGGGCTGGGCAGAATACTGCTCCGGGCCGGCCTCCACCACCTGGCCGAGACCGGTTGTCGCACAGTGATTCTGTACGTCGACAGCGCTGATACCGTCGCGGTAGGAATGTACGCATCAGCCGGATTCGGCGTCGCCCACCGCGACGTCCTCTACGTCGGTTCCGAGGAGCAACGATGACAGCCGTCGAGCAGGAGGAGACCGCGGGCCCCGCTCTGCCCGACCTCCCCGCGAACCGGTTCAGCGACCGCGAGCTCTCCTGGCTCGCCTTCAACAGCCGGGTGCTCGATCTGGCGCGCGACAGCAAGCGGGTGCCGCTGCTGGAACGGGCCAAATTCCTGGCCATCTTCTCCTCCAACCTCGACGAGTTCTTCATGGTGCGGGTCGCCGGCCTGAAGCGCCGGATCGCCGCCGGGGTGGCCGTGCCGAGCGCCTCCGGCATGCTCCCCCGCGAACTGCACGACGCGATCCTGAGCCGCACCCGTGAACTGGTCACCACCCAGGCCGCCGTCTTCGCCGACGAGATCCGTCCGGCGCTGGCCGAGCACGGCATCGAGATCCTGCGCTGGGATCAGCTCAACCCGGCCGAGACCCAGCGGATGACGAACCTCTTCGAGTCGCGCATCTTCCCGGTGCTCACCCCGCTGGCGGTCGACCCGTCCCACCCGTTCCCGTACATCTCCGGGCTGTCGGTGAACCTCGCCGTGCTGCTGCGCAACCCGGCCACCGGCGCCCGGCAGTTCGCCCGGGTGAAGGTGCCCACCAACCTCAGCCGGTTCGTCCCGCTGGGCGAGGGACGGTTCGTCCCGCTGGAGGACGTGATCGCCCACCACCTCGGCGAGGTCTTCGCCGGCACCCAGGTGCTGGGCTACAGCACCTTCCGGGTCACCCGCAACGAGGACGTCGAGGTCGAGGAGGACGACGCCGAGAACCTGCTCTTCGCCCTCGAGAAGGAACTGCTGCGCCGCAAGATCGGACGTCCGCCGGTGCGGCTCGAGGTCGAGGACGACATCGACGACCGGATGCTGCGCCTGCTGATCAACGAGCTCGACATCTCCGAGAAGGAGGTCTTCCGCCTCCCCGGCCCGCTCGACCTCACCGGCCTGTTCTCGATCGCCGCGCTCGACCGCGAGGCGCTCAGCTACCCCTCCTTCCTGCCCAAGACGCATCCCGAACTGGCCGAGGTGGAGACCGCCCGGCCGGCCGACATGTTCGCCTCGCTGAAGCGGCGCGACGTCCTGCTGCAGCACCCCTACGACTCCTTCGCCACCAGCGTGCAGCGGTTCATCGAGCAGGCCGCCGCCGATCCGGCGGTGCTGGCGATCAAGCAGACCCTGTACCGCACCTCCGGCGACTCCCCGATCATCGACGCCCTGATCGAGGCTGCCCAGGCCGGCAAGCAGGTGCTCGCGGTGGTCGAGATCAAGGCCCGCTTCGACGAGGAGGCCAATATCGAGTGGGCCCGCAAGCTCGAGAAGGCGGGCTGCCACGTGGTCTACGGCCTGGTCGGCCTGAAGACCCACTGCAAGCTCTCGCTGGTCGTCCGCGAGGAACCGAAGGGGCTGCGCCGCTACGTCCACATCGGGACGGGCAATTACAACCCCACCACCGCCCGGATGTACGAGGACATGGGCCTGCTCACCTCGAACCCGGTGGTCACCGAGGACGTCGCCAAGCTCTTCAACCACCTCTCCGGCATGGCCCAGGAGACCCGCTACCGCCGGCTGCTGGTCGCCCCGCACAGCACCCGCAAGGGCATCATCGAGGCCATCGAGCGCGAGATCGCCCACCACCGGGCGGGCCGGCCCGCCGGGGTGAAGATCAAGGTCAACTCGATCGTGGACGAGGCCACCACCGATGCCCTCTACCGCGCCTCGCAGGCCGGCGTGCCGGTCGATCTGTGGGTGCGCGGCATCTGCGCGGTGAAGCCGGGCGTCCCCGGGCTGAGCGAGAACATCCGGGTCCGGTCGATCCTGGGCCGGTTCCTGGAGCACAGCCGGCTGTTCTGGTTCGCCAACGACGGCGAGCCGCTGGTCGGCATCGGCTCCTCCGATCTGATGCACCGCAACCTGGATCGGCGGGTCGAGGTGCTCGTCGCCCTGACCCATCCGCGCCACATCCAGCAGGTCGAGCGGCTCTTCGAACTGGCCTTCGATCCGGGTACCGCCTCCTGGTGGCTGGAGGGCGACACCTGGACGCAGCGCACCCTGAGCGCCGAGGGTGAGCCGCTGCTCGATCTGCAGGAACACCTGATCTCGACCATGGGGCATCGCCGCTCCGAGCGTTCCGAGGCGACCCGGTAGAGCCATGGCTACGACGACGCGAGGGCACCAGATCACGGCCGCGGGAACCGTCCTGCTCCGCACGAACAAGGCCGGACGGCAGCAGGTGCTGCTGATCCACCGTCCGGGCTACGACGACTGGAGCCTGCCGAAGGGGAAGATCAACGCCGACGAGTACCTGGCCGGCTGCGCCGCCCGGGAGACCCACGAGGAGACCGGGCTGACCCCGCGGCTCGGCGCCCCCCTGGACCGGATCGGCTACCCGGTCGGTTCCGGCTACAAGACGGTCAGCTACTGGCGGGCCGCGGTGGTCGCCAAGGAGCGTCGCGAGGCGGACGCCGAGGTCGATCAGAGCCGGTGGCTCTCGGTGCCGAAGGCGCTCGCGATGGTGACCTACCCGGACGAGCGGCAGCTGATCGAGCAGGCGGTGGGCCTGCCCGACACCGTCGCGATGCTGGTGGTCCGGCACGCCAAGGCCATGCTCCGCAAGGTGTGGACGGGACGCGACCAGGCCCGTCCGCTGGATACCCGCGGCCGCCGCCAGAGCCAGCTGCTGGTGCCCCTGTTGCAGGCCTACGGGGTGCAGCGGGCCGCGTCCTCCTCGTCCACCCGGTGCATGCAGACCCTCAAGCCCTACGCCAAGGCCGCCCGTCTCGACATCGAGGCCTGGACGACCCTCAGCGAGGAACAGACCCTGGAGACCCCCGAGGCCGTCACCACCTTGATGCGGCGGCTGGTCGCCGAGACGGTGCGCTCCGGCACCCCGATCGCGGTCTGCGGCCACCGTCCGGTGCTGCCGCTGATGCTGGAGGCCCTCGACGTCCCGCCCCGTGCGATGCAGCCGGGCGCCGCCCTGGTCGCCCATCTCGACGCGAAGGACGGCCACACGGTCGCCGTGGAGTTCCACAAGCCACGCATCTGAGCGGAGTGGGACGCCCCTTTTCGGACGCAATTCACCCGCTGTTCATCCGGGGGTATCCAACCGGTCAACCCACGCTGGCAGTTTCTCTAGCAGGGCAAACAGCCCGAGGAACTCGAAGGAACGAATGCACGTGAAGATCACACGCTTCGCCGGCGCCGCGCTGGCGCTCGCCACTGCCGTGAGCCTGGTCGGTTGCGCCACCAATGAGCAGCAGCCCACCACCGCCGCTCCCGGTGGCGAATCCACCACCAATACCGAATCCCCCGCCGGCCTGAGCGGTCAGCTCGCCGGCTCCGGCGCCTCCAGCCAGGGCAAGGCCCAGGAGGCCTGGATCGCCACCTTCAACGGCACCAACCCCGGCGTCAGCATCGCCTACGACGGCGGCGGCTCGGGTGCCGGCCGCACCGCTTTCGCCCAGGGCGGCGTCCAGTACGCCGGTTCCGACCGCGCGCTGAAGACCGCGGAGTTGGACGACCCGGTCACCGCCTTCAAGCTCTCCGCGGGCACCCAGCCGTGGGGCAAGTGCGCCGCCGACAGCGGCATCGTCCAGCTCCCGCTGTACATCTCGCCGATCGCGATCGGCTACAACGTCGACGGCGTGGAGAACCTGAACCTGGATTCGTCCGCGATCGCGAAGATCTTCTCCGGCAAGATCGTCAAGTGGAACGACCCGGCGATCGTCGCGCTGAACCCGGACGTGACCCTGCCTGATCTGGCCGTCACCCCGGTGCACCGCTCGACCAACTCCGGCACCACCGAGAACTTCACCGACTACCTGTCGAAGACCGCCGGCGCGGATTGGCCGTTCGAGGTCAGCGGCGACTGGCCGGCGGAGCTGACCGGCGGTGAGGGCGCGGCCGAGACCGGTGACGTCGCCTCCATCCTGAGCTCCGGCGCCGGCACCATCGGCTACCTGGACGCCTCCCGCGCCCCGGGCCACACCGCCGCGATCAAGGTCGGCGACCAGTTCGTGAAGTACTCCCCCGAGGGCGCCGCGGCGGTCGTCGCCGGCTCCCCGCTGGAGGAGGGCCGCAAGCCCTTCGACCTGGCCGTCACCCTCGACCGGACCACAACCGATCCGAGCCACTACCCGCTGGTGCTGATCAGCTACCTGATCGGCTGCGAGACCTACGCCGATTCCAACGACGGCGCGATGGTGAAGGCCTTCTTCTCCTACATCGCCAGCGCCGAGGGCCAGACCCTGGCCGGTGAGCAGGCGGGCGCCGCGCCGATCTCGGAGGATCTGCGCGCCAAGGTGACCGCCGCCATCGACGTCATCTCCTAGTGAACAGATCCGGTCCCGCCGACCTTCCGTCAGCGGGACCGGATCTCTCCTCGTCCCTCCCACCAACAACGCGAGGTAAGCCCGACGTGACGTCGACTACGCAAGCAACCGGGGTCAGCAGCCCACACTCGACCAGCCTCAAGGGCAGACCGCGGCCCGGCGACCGCAACTTCGCCGCGACCGCGCTCGGCGCCGGGATCTTCATCCTGGTGATCCTGGCCGCGGTCACGGCCTTCCTGCTGATCCAGGGCGTCCCCGGCATGCTGGCCGACCCCGCCGACGCCCCCACCACGCTCGGCCAGAGCGCCAACTTCTGGGCCTACGTCTGGCCGCTGGCCTTCGGCACGATCTGGGCCTCGATCCTGGCCCTGGCGTTCGCGGTGCCGCTCTCGATCGGCATCGCCCTGTTCATCTCGCACTACGCCCACCGCAGCCTGGCGACCGTGCTGGGCTACGTCATCGACCTGCTCGCCGCCGTGCCCTCCGTGGTCTACGGCCTGTGGGGCAGCACCGTCTTCGCCAAGGCGGTGGTCCCCATCTATGCCTGGCTGAACGCCAACCTGGGCTGGATCCCGCTCTTCGCCGGGCAGGTCTCGGTGACCGGCCGGACCATCCTCACCGCGGCCATGGTGCTGGCGGTGATGGTGCTGCCGATCATCACCGCGATCTGCCGCGAGGTCTTCCTGCAGACCCCCAAACTCCACGAGGAGGCGGCGCTCGCGCTGGGCGCGACCCGCTGGGAGATGATCCGGATGGCCGTGCTGCCGTTCGCCCGTCCGGGGATCATCTCCGGCGCGATGCTGGGCCTGGGCCGGGCGCTCGGCGAGACCATGGCGGTCGCCATGGTGCTCTCGGCGACCGGCGTGGTGAGCATCCAGCTGCTGACCTCCACCAACCCCTCGACCATTCCGGCCAACATCGCGCTCAAGTTCGGCGAGGCCGGCTACGGCCTCAACGTCAACGTCCTGATCGGAACCGGCCTGGTGCTCTTCGTCGTCACCTTCGCGGTGAATGCGCTGGCCCGCTGGATCATCAGCCGGCGCAGCGAGTTCTCAGGAGCCAACTGACATGAACCTCGTCGAAACCCCCACCAAGCCGGTCTCCACCTCGCTCACCGCTGGCAAACTGCCCCGCTGGGCCACCTGGGCGGTGCTGTCCGGTGCGTTGATCGTCTGCACCGTCCTGCTCGGCCCGGAGAACTTCGCCGGTGGAGTCGCGCTGGGCGCCGTGGTCTACCTGATCGGGATCGTCACCCTTTCCGGGATCATCGAGGGACGTCGCAAGGCGACCGACCGGTTCGTCACCTCGCTGGTGGTGGCGGCCTTCCTGATCGCGACCATTCCGCTGATCTCGGTCAGCTGGACGGCGCTCAGCCTGGGGCTGCCGCGCCTGGATGTCGCCTTCTTCACCCAGTCGATGGCCGGCATCATCGGCGAGGGCGGCGGTGCGCTGCACGCCATCGTCGGCACCCTGCTGATCACGGCGGCCGCCACCGTCATCTCGGTGCCGATCGGCCTGATGACCTCGATCTACCTGGTCGAGTACGGACGCGGCGCGCTGGCAAGGGCGATCACCTTCTTCGTGGACGTGATGACCGGCATCCCGTCCATCGTCGCCGGCCTGTTCGCCTACTCGCTGTTCTCGATGATCTTCGGCTCCGGCCATCGCTCGGGCATCTCCGGCGCGATCGCGCTGAGCGTGCTGATGATCCCGGTCGTGGTGCGCTCCAGCGAGGAGATGCTGCGGATCGTCCCGAACGAGCTGCGGGAGGCCGCCTACGCGCTGGGCGTGCCGAAGTGGCTGACCATCGTCAAGGTGGTGCTGCCCACCTCGATCGCCGGCATCATGACCGGCATCGTGCTGGCGATCGCCCGGGTGATCGGCGAGACCGCTCCCCTGCTGCTCACCGCCGGCTACATCGCGAACATGAACTACAACCTGTTCGAAGGCCGGATGACCACCCTGCCGCTCTTCGTCTTCAGCACCTACCGCAACTCCGGTGGCACCGATGTCGCCGACCTCGACCGGGCCTGGTCCGGCGCTTTGGTGCTGATCCTGATCGTCCTCGCCCTCAACCTGATCGCCCGGCTGATCGCGCGCTACTTCGCGCCGAAGAAGTCCGGCCGCTGACTCTCGTCCCACCGAACCAAGAAGACTCTGTTCTCGAAAGGAACGCCGTGTCGAAACGAATCGACGTCACCAGCCTGAATGTCTACTACGGCAAGTTCCGCGCCGTGGAGGACGTCTCGATGACCATCGAGCCCCGCGCGGTGACCGCCTTCATCGGCCCGTCCGGCTGCGGCAAATCCACCTTCCTGCGCACCCTGAACCGGATGCACGAGGTGATCCCGAACGCCTACGTCGAGGGCGAGGTGATGATGGACGGCGAGAACCTGTACGGCTCCGATGTCGACCCGGTGCGGGTCCGGCGCCAGATCGGGATGGTCTTCCAGCGTCCGAACCCGTTCCCGACGATGTCGATCAAGGAGAACGTGCTGGCCGGCATCACACTGAACGCCCGCCGCCTGGGCGCCGCCGAGAAGGACGAGATCGTGGAGCGCTCGCTGCGCGGCGCCAACCTGTGGGAGGAGGTCAAGAACCGGCTGGGCCTGCCCGGCTCCGGGCTCTCCGGCGGCCAGCAGCAGCGCCTCTGCATCGCCCGCGCGATCGCCATGCAGCCCGACGTCATCCTGATGGACGAGCCCTGCTCGGCGCTGGACCCGATCTCGACCCTGGCGATCGAGGATCTGATCCAGGAGCTGAAGACGACCTACACCGTGGTCATCGTGACCCACAACATGCAGCAGGCCGCCCGGGTCTCCGACACCACCGCCTTCTTCAACATCGCCGGCACCGGCTCCCCCGGCAAGCTGATCGAGATGGGTGCGACCGACAAGATCTTCTCCACCCCCGACGACAAGTCCACCGAGGACTACATCTCCGGCCGCTTCGGGTGAGCTGGTGCGGCCGGGCAGTACCCCTGGGC
>JAPUEM010000106.1:9159-13243 GCA_027492575.1 Propionicimonas sp. | reverse complement strand
GGTGGTTGGGTTGGGCGTCGAGCCCGGGATGACGGTGGTTGGGTTGGGCGTCGAGCCCGGGATGACGGTGGTTGGGTTGGGCGTCGAGGTGCGGTCGTCGTAGGCCGAACGACCGTCTCATTACGTCGTCCCGGGCCTGACCCGGAATCTCGACGCAACCGCCGCGGACCGTCAGCCGAGCGCCGCTCGCACCTTCGCCGCCACGACGGCGCCCTCGGCGCGGCCCTGGGCGCGGGCGTTGACGGCCTTGATCACCAGGCCCATCTGCTTCATGGTCGGCGCCTCGCCGAGCGCGGACGCGGCGGCCGCCACCTCCTCGGCGACGATGGCATCGAGCTCGGCCTCGGTGAGGGCGGCAGGCAGGTAGGCCTGCAGCACGGCGGCCTCGGCCAATTCCTTCTCCGCCAGTTCCGGACGCTTGCCGTCGGTGTACGCCTGGGCGGAATCCTTGCGTTGAGCGACCTCGCGGGTGAGCACCTTGAGCACCTCGTCGTCACTGAGCTCACGGGCGGTATCGCCCGCCTTCTCCTCCTTGGTGATCGCATTCAGCGCCATATTGAGGGTGTTCTTGACCACCTCGTCGTGCGCCTTGCGGGCCTCGTCCCGATCGGCGATCAGCCTGTCCTTCAACTCCGCCATCTGTCCTCCTGGTCGTTCGCGGCCATTGTTCCACGTCCGGCATGGGTAGTCTGAGCCCGCATCGTCCGCCATGACCAAGGGAAGGAGGCGCGCCATGCCCGCAGGATCCGTCGGGGTCGTCGAGACCCAGCACGTCCGGCTGTTCACCGCCGAGGAGCCCTTGCGAATGATGAGTGGCGTCACCCTCGGCCCGGTGGACGTCGCCTACGAGACCTATGGCACGCTCAGCCCGTCCCGCGACAACGCGGTGATGGTCTGTCACGCCCTCACCGGCGACGCCCACGCCGCCGGCCTGCACGCCGGCGCCGAGCGTCCGGGCTGGTGGGACAACCTGATCGGCCCGGGCAAACCGCTCGACACCGACCGCTTCTTCGTGATCAGCGCGAACCTGCTGGGCGGCTGTCAGGGCACCACCGGCCCGTCCTCGATCAACCCGGAGACCGGACGCGTCTTCGGCCTCGACTTCCCGCTCTTCGCCATGGCCGACCTGGTCGAGGTGCACCGGGCGCTGCTGGCCCACCTGGGCGTCGAACGGCTGCTGGCCGCCCTCGGCGGTTCGTTGGGCGGCATGCAGGTGCTGCAGTGGGCGCTGACCTACCCCGAGCAGGTCGCCAACGCGCTGGTCATCGCGGCCTCCAGCCGCCTCAACGCCCAGAACATCGCCTTCTCCGCCGTTGCCCGCCGCGCCATCATGACCGACCGGTTCTTCAAGGACGGCCGCTACGCCGAGGAGGGGGTCAGCCCGGCCACCGGGCTGGCGATCGCCCGGATGATGGCCCACATCACCTACCTCTCCGAGGCCGCGCTGGAGGAGAAGTTCGGACGCGAACCCAACCGCCGGCAGCCCTCGCTGGGCCCCGGGTTCGGCATCGACTTCGCCGTGGAGAGCTACCTCGACCACCAGGGGCAGGCCTTCCTGGAGCGGTTCGACGCGCTCAGCTATCTCTATCTCACCCGAGTGATGGACTACTTCGACCCGTTCGCCGGCGAGGACCCGCTCGCTGCGGTCGCGGCGAACCCCGTCCAGTGGCTGGTGCTCTCCTTCGAGAGCGACTGGCGGTTCGGCACCGAGCACTCCCGCCGCATCGTGCGGAAGCTGGGGGCGGCCGGCCAGCCGGTCACCTTCCGGGAGATCCCGTCGACCTGGGGGCACGACTCCTTCCTGTTGCCGGTGGAGCGTTACCACGCCACGCTGCGAGCCTTCCTGGATCGCGCACTCGAGGAGGGACTGCGATGACCCTTCGCAAGGATCTCGCCCTGGTGGCGAGCCTGATCCCCGACGGCAGCCGGGTGCTCGACCTGGGCTGCGGCTCGGGCAACCTGCTCTCCCACCTGATGCGCGAACAGGGCTGCAACGGAACCGGCGTGGAGATCGACCCGGAGAAGGTGCTGGCGGCCATCCGGCTCGGCGTCTCGGTGATCGAACTCGACATCAACCGCGAGCTGGACGAGTTCTCCGGGGATTCCTTCGACGTGGTGGTGCTGTCACGCACCCTGCAGACCGTGCGCTACCCGGATCGGGTGCTGCGTCAGATGACACGGATCGCCGGCCGGGTGATCGTGTCGGTGCCGAACTTCGGCTGGTACCGGCACCGGCTGCGGATGCTGCGCGGCCGGCTGCCGATGGGCAAGGATCTGCCCTATTCCTGGTACGACTCGCCGAACGTGCGGTACACGACCCTGGTCGACCTGCAGCTGCTCTTCGATGAGGTGGGCCTCGAGGTCGAGCGGACGATCCCGCTGGGCGCCACCGGCGACCCGCTGAAGGCCGGCCCGCGATGGGCGAACCTGCTGGCCTCGACCGGGGTCTATGTCCTGCGACCGGCAGCAGCTGCCAGGGCTTGAAGCAGGCGGTCGGCGCTGCCGCCCAGGCCGAGGGATGCGGCCAGCGCGGCGAAGGCGGCAGGGTCCGGTGGCGCGGCGGGCAGGGTCAGGTCGAGCGGCGGCAGCGCGATCTCCGTGGCCACCGCGACCACCTCGCGGGCCGGGCCGAGGTAGCCGACGGCTTCGCGCAGCCGGCGGGTGACGGCGGGGGAGAGGTCGCCCCGCTCGGCGGCCGCGACGATGCCCTCCAGGCCGCCGTAGGCGGTGATCAGCGTGGCGGCGGTCTTCTCGCCGATCCCGGCCACGCCGGGCAGTCCGTCGGAGGGGTCGCCGCGCAGCACCGCGAAGTCGACGTAGCCGGCGCCGGTGATGCCGTACTTCGCGGTGAGCCAGGCGTCGTCCACCCGTTCGTGCTTGGCCACGCCGCGGGCGCAGTACAGCACCCGGACGCGGTCGTCGACCAGCTGGAACAGGTCGCGGTCCCCGGTGACGACCTCGACCGGCCCGGACGCGCGGGCGGCCAGCGTCCCGATGACGTCGTCGGCCTCGTAGTCGTCCGCCCCGACCACCGGCAGGCCGGCCGCGGCGAGCGCGTCCAGGATCAGCGGCACCTGCTCGGTGAGCGGGTCGGGCACCACCTCGATGTCACCGGTGGCGACCCGGTGCGCCTTGTAGCTGGGCAGCAGGGCGACCCGCCAGTCGGGACGCCAGGCGTTGTCCCAGCAGCAGGCGAGTTCGGCGGGGGAGTACTGCTCGACGAAGCGGGCGATGAAGTCGAGCAGCCCGCGGACGGCGTTCACCGGCCGGCCGTCCGGTGCCCTGATCGTGTCGGGGACGCCGTAGAAGGCGCGGAAGTACAGCGAGGCGGTGTCAAGAAGCATCAGCGACCGTTGCATGGGGTCATCGTGCCATGCGCATAAGCTCTGGCACGTGATCGAGCGGGTGGCCGGAATGCACCTCGGCCTGCGGGCCGGGCTGGCGATCGTCGCCGGCGTCCTCACCGCGCTCGGGTTCGCCCCCTTCGCGTGGTGGCCGCTGCTCCTCCCCGGCGTCGCCGGGCTCTCGCTGGTGGTCCTGGGCGCGGCCCGGCTGCGCCAGGCCCTGCTGCTCGGCTGGTGCTACGGCCTGGGCTACCTGGGCCTGGGCCTGAACTGGATGAGCGCCATCTTCGTCGAAGCCATGGTGGGGCTGGTGCTGGTCGTCTCGGTGATCTACGTCCTGCTGGCCGGGCTGATCTTCGCCCTCCGGCGGCTGCCGCTGTGGCCGATCGGCGTGGCGGCGGCCTGGGTCGCCGTGGAGGCGCTCATCTCGCGCTGGCCCTTCGACGGCTTCGGCTGGATGCGACTGGGCTACACCATGACCGACTCCCCGCTCGCCGGTCTCTACCCCCTGGTCGGCGTGGTGGGCATGACCTTCGTCCTCGCGCTGATCGGCCAGGGCCTCCTCTGGCTGACGGACGCCGCCATTCCCACCCCCCGATCCGTCGGTCCCGCTCTTCCTCCCGGCGACCCGGCTCTTCCTTCAGTCGACCCGGCTCTTCCTTCAGTCGACCCGGCTCTTCCTTCCGTCGACCCCGCTTCTCCTTCCGTCATCCCCGCGAAGGCGGGGATCTCCCGTCCCG
>JAPUEM010000106.1:0-9059 GCA_027492575.1 Propionicimonas sp. | reverse complement strand
GTCGACCCCGCTTCTCCTTCCGTCATCCCCGCGAAGGCGGGGATCTCCCGTCCCGACCGGCTGCTCGTCCGGCGTCGCCTGCTCTCCGTACTGGCAGGCCTGCTGGTCATCGCGCTCGGCGCCGGCGCGGGCGCGCTGCTGCCACCGGGCACCCCCACCGGCGAGACCACGTCCATTGGCTGGGTGCAGGGCGGCGCCCCGGGTGGCGGCATCTACGGCATCGGACCGCCGCGCACCACCACGACCAACCACCTCGCCGAGACGAAGGCCCTCTTCGAGCGCATCGCGGCCGGCGCCGAACCGGCCCCCGACTTCGTGATCTGGCCCGAGAACGGCACCGACCTCGACCCGCACTACGACGCCCAGACCGCAGCGATGATCGGCGAGGCGCTCCGGGTCGCCCAGGTTCCGATCCTGGTCGGGACCATCCTCAGCGGCCCGGGCAAGGACGAACGGCAGACCGCCTCGTTGTGGCTCGACCCCGCCGAGGGTGAGCTCGCGCGGTACATCAAGCGCGGCATCGTCCCGTTCGGCGAGTTCGTGCCCTTCCGCGACATCCTGCTGCCCCTGATCCCGCAGTTGCGGTACGTCGGCGCGCAGTCGATCCCGGGCACCGAGCCAGGCGTCATCCCGGCGCGGACCGCGACGAAGGAGTTCCCCCTGGGCGTCCTGGTCTGTTACGACGTCTCCTTCGATCACATCGTCTACGACACCGTCCGCCATGGCGGCCAGGTGCTGGTGGTGCAGAGCAGCAACGCGATGTACCAGGGCACCGGACAGATCGACCAGCAGTTCGCCATCACCCGGGCGCGGGCGGCCGAACTCCGCCGCGAGGTGCTGGTGGTGACCACCAGCGGGGTCTCCGGGCTGATCCGCGCGGACGGCAGCGTGGCCTTCTCGGTGAGCGATCACGGCGCCGCGTCCGGGGTGGTCGAACTGCCGTTGCGGGACGGGGTGACCCCGGCGGTCGGGGTGGCGCCGACGCTGGAGTTCGCGGGTGTCCTGCTGGCCCTGGCGCTCGCCGGCTGGGGAGCGTTCACCGGACGGCGGCGATTCCGTACCGGTTGATGCCGGCTGGCACAATGGAGTGCCCAATGAGCTTTTGACGATGGAGCCCCCGTGTCGCTCGACCGCGTGCTGGTCATCATTCCGACGTACAACGAAGCGGAGAACATCGGCCCGATCACCGCGCGGCTCCGCGCCGCGGTGCCGGCCACCGACATCCTGGTCGTCGACGACAACTCTCCCGACGGCACCGGCGATCTCGCCGACGACCTCGCCGCCGCCGACCAGCAGGTGCACGTGCTGCACCGGAAGGTGAAGGACGGCCTGGGCGGTGCCTACCTGGCCGGCTTCGCCTGGGGGCTGGAGCAGGGCTACGACGTCCTGATCGAGCATGACGCGGATGGCTCCCACCGTCCGGAGGATGTCCCTCGGCTGCTGGCCAGGCTGGAAAGCGCCGACGTCGTCAAGGGCTCCCGCTGGGTGCCCGGCGGCAAGGTGGTGAACTGGCCGAAGTCGCGCGAACTGCTCTCCCGCGGCGGCAACCTGTGGGTGCGGCTGTGGCTGGGGATTCCCGTCAAGGACGCCACCGGGGGCTTCGCGGCCTGGCGGGCCACCACCCTGCGCGGCATGGATCTGGACGGAGTCGAGGCCCATGGCTACGGCTTCCAGGTCGACCTGGCCTGGCGGGCCATCCGCAATGGGTTCACGGTCGCCGAGGTGCCCATCGAGTTCGCCGACCGCCAGTTCGGCGACTCCAAGATGAGCCAGCGGATCGTCATCGAGGCCATGCTGCTCACCACCCGATGGGGGATCGCCCACCGCCTCGGCCAGCTCAGGTCCCTGGTGCCCGGACGGAAATCGCGATGACCTCGTCCCAGCCCCAGCCTCAGCGGACCCGGCGACTTCTCGGCTGGCTGCTGATCGCCGCCTTCATCGCGATCCCGATCGCCGAGGTCTGGGTGGTGACGAGCATCGGCGGCCTGCTCGGGCTGTGGCCGACCCTGGCCCTGCTGGTGGTCAGCGCGGTGGTGGGGGCCTGGCTCACCCGGCGCGAGGGCGCCAAGGCGTGGAACGCGCTGGTGAACGCCATCGGGACCGGCCAGCTGCCGACCGGACGCCTGGCGGATGCCGCGCTCGTGCTGGTCGGCGGCATCCTGCTGATGCTGCCCGGCTTCCTGACCGACCTGCTCGGCCTGGTGATGATCCTGCCCTTCACCCGTCCGCTGATCCGCCGGTTCCTGGCCTTCATCCTGGCCCGCCGGGTGGCGGCCGGCGGCACCGGCCCGGTGATCATCCGGGGCGAGACCGTGGAATCCCCGCCGTCCGACCCCACCGTCATCCGCGGCGAGATCGAGGGGAACCAGAACTAGCCGACCGCTCGCAGCCTACCCACGTCATTCCGGGCTATGACCCGGAATCTCCAACGGGGTGACCGCGAGGGGTGGGATCCCGGACGACGACCGCCACGCCGTGTCAGCGGCGGGAAGGAAGGAGTCTTGACGAACACTGCGCAAGCAGTGTGAGGAACAGATCAAGTCCGGGATGACGGATGCGAAGGTCGGTCAGACCGTCGGATCGTTGCGGATCTCTTCCAGGCGCTCGGCGAGCAATTCCTCGAGTTCCTCGATGGAGCGGCGCTCCCGCAGCATGTCCCAGTGGGTGCGGGGCGGCTTGGTGGCCTTCACCTCGGGTTCGACGCCGTCGCTGCGCCGGGAGACCGCACCGCACTTGGGGCACTCCCACTCGGTGGGAAGGTCGGCCTCAGCGGCGAAGACCACCTCGAAGTGATGGTCGTTGGGGCAGTCGAAACCGACTTCCAGCCGGGGGGCGAGCTCGACGCCCTGACCGTCGGCGTAGCTCTTCGATCCGAGGCCCGAGCCTCGCAGTGCGCGATCTGCCATGGTCTGCTCCTAGCTGGTGAGAACACCTCAACCGTAGCCCTGCGAATCAACCGGCGTCACTGCCCGGACGGCCGGACGTACTTGGGCAGCCTTACCAAGAGCAGGAACACCAGGCCCAGCGCCAGGACGATCGTGATCCCCAGGATCCCCCAGTAGGTGGCTCCGCCGATCACGATGAACAGGGTCCACAGCGCGGGGGAGAGGAAGCTCACCACGCGTCCGGTGGTGGCATAGAGGCCGAAGATCTCGCCCTGCATCCCGGGCGGCGTCACTCGTGCCAGCAGCGACCGGCTGGCGGCCTGAGCGGGGCCGACCGCTGCCGAGAGGATCATGCCGCCGATCCAGAAGATCAGCTTGCCACCGTCGCGGAAGGCGAAGACGAACAGGCAGCTGCCCACGAGCAGGCAAAGCGCGGTAACGATCACCGCTCGAGGGCCGAACCGGTCGTCCAGCCTTCCGGAGATGATCGTCGACAGCCCGGCGACCAGGTTGAGCGCGATCCCGAAGATGATCACCTCGGTGGGGGAGAACCCGAACGAGACCGCAGCCAGGACCCCGCCGAACTGGAAGACGCCGGCGAGCCCGTCACGGTAGACCGCGCTGGCGATCAGGAACCAGAAGGTAGGGCGGTGGTTGCGGTACAGCGCCTTGACATCGCCGAGCAGCACCCCGTAGCTGGCCAGGAAGCCGACCTTCTCGCGGTCTTCGCGCGGTGCGGACTCAGGCACATTGCGGAAGATCGGGATGCTGAACACGACCGTCCACACTGCGCAGCCGACCGCGATCACCCGGTACGCCATGCCGTTGGAAGTGTCCATGCCGAACCAGTTCAGCTGGGTCAGCACGACCACCACGACCAGGGCGAGGATGCCGCCGATATAGCCCATGCCCCAGCCCAGTCCACTGACCCGGCCGACGGTGTGCCGGTCGGAGACCTGCACCAGCATGGCGTTGTAGTTCACCCCGGCGATCTCGGAGACGACCGCGCCCACGGCGAGCATGATCGCGCCGAACCAGAAGTAGGCGGGGTCGGCCTGCACGAAGAAGAGCGCGAACTGGATCAGCGCCAGCACCGTTGTGGCGATCAGCAGGCCGCGCTTCTTGTAGCCCGCGGTGTCGGCCCGCTGACCGAGCACCGGTGCGAGCAGGAGGATCGCGACGCCGGCCAGCGTGGTCACCAGCCCGTAGTTGGCCGACAGGCCTGCCAGCGCTTGGTCGAGCAGCGGATCGCCCTCGGGCAGCTTGGCGACGTCGTCGGGCAGCAGGTTGGTCGAGATCAGGAACAGCGGGGCCCAGACGAAGGTGAGGATCACCGAGTTGAACGGCTGGGTGGCCCAATCCCACAGCGCCCAGGAGAAGACCTGGCGGCGGGTGGCCGGGGCCTCCGGTCGCGCGTCCGGCTCTGCCATGGCTACTCCTCCCACAAACCCCGTTGTTCCAGGACGGCGCGCAGCACGTCCGGCTGATCGGTGACGATACCGTCCACACCGAGATCCAGCAGCGCGTCCATGACCGGCGCGTCGTTGATCGTCCAGACGTGGACGCGGATCCCGTGCCGATGCGCGGTCCGGACGAACCGCCTGGTGACCAGCCGGAGCCGTTCACCGAGGAACCGCTCCGGAACCTGGGCGGCCTGCCCGCGGAGGAACCGGGTGACCAGCGGCAGGCCGAGCCAGAGCAGCGCCACCGCGGTCTTGCTGAGCCCGGTGGCCACCCCGGGGGCGAGTCGGCGGAAGGCGCCGATCCGCTCCGGGGCGAAGGAACTGACACAGACCCGCTCCTCGGCCTTCCGCTGGGCCAGCAGGGCGGCCAGCGGGGCGGTGGCTCGGGGCGCCTTGATGTCGATGTTGAAGAAGGCCTGCGGGAAGGCGTCCAGCAGGTCGGCGAGCAGCGGGATCGAGTCGGTGCCGTCGATCCGGATGCCGGCCAACTCGGCCGCGGTGTGGTCGGCGATGAGGCCGTGGCCGTCCGTCACGCGTTCCAGGGATTCGTCGTGGAAGGCGACCAGCGCCCCATCCGCGGTGACGTGGACGTCCGTCTCCAGATAGCGGTAGCCCGCCGCGACAGCGCGTTCGAAGGCCGCCACGGAGTTCTCGCCCACCCCGGGCCAGTGGCCGCCACGGTGCGCGAACGCCTGGAACCGGGACGCGAAATAGGGACGACCCTGGGCCCGATCCCGCAGTGAGCTCACCGCTGCACTCTAGGGCACCGGCGGAGGGTGACGATCCCTGAGCTTGTTGAAGGGGCATCGACGTAAGCGAGGCCCGGGTTGACACCTCGTCGACAGGCTCAGATCCCCTCGTCAGGCTGGGGACCCTTCGACAGGCTCAGGGGACGTTGATCTTGCCGGTCGGCCCGGGCGCACGGGGACAGGCTCTCGACGCCACAATGGGCCGGTGACCACAATTCTCTCGATTCAGTCCTCGGTGGCCTACGGGCATGTCGGCAACAGTGCGGCGACCTTCCCGCTGATGCGGCTCGGGGTCGAGGTATGGCCGGTGCTGACCGTCCACTTCTCCAATCACACCGGTTACGGCGCCTGGCGCGGGCCGCTGCTGGCGGCCTCGGATGTCGGCGATGTGATCACCGGGATCGACGAGCGCGGGGTGCTGGGCGACGTGGACGCCGTGCTCTCCGGCTACCAGGGAGCCGAGGCGGTCGGCGCCGAGATCCTGAAGGCGGTCGCGTTGGTCAAGCAGCGCAATCCGCGGGCGATCTACTGCTGTGATCCGGTGATGGGCGATGTCGGACGCGGGTTCTACGTCCGACCGGGGATCCCGGAGTTCATGCGCGACCAGGTGATCCCGGCCGCCCAGATCGTGACTCCGAACCAGTTCGAGCTCGACTTCCTGACCGGACGCGAGACGCAGACCCTCGCCGACGTGCTGGACGCAGCCCATGCCCTGCGCGCGACCGGCCCCGAAGTGGTGCTGGTGACCAGCGTGGTCGCCGATGGCGTCGATCCCGAGACGCTGACCATGCTGGCGGTCACCGGGGAGGGCGCCTGGCAGGTCGTGACCCCTCGGCTTGAGCGGATGTTCACCGGCTCCGGCGACATCACCGCCGCGCTCTTCCTGGCGCACTGGCTGACCACCGGGGGAGATGCTGCCGTGGCGCTCGGCAATACCGCCGCCGCGGTCTACTCGGTGCTCAAGCGCACCACCGAACTCGGCTCGTCCGAACTGGCCCTGGTGGCCGCGCAGGCCGAGATCGTCGCCCCGTCCCACCGTTTCGAGGTCGTCGCCCTGTAGCGGGCTCAGTCCTTGAAGACCTCGATCCGGGCGCCCAGGGCGTTCAGCCGGTTGGGTAGATCCTCGTAGCCGCGGTTGATCACGTAGACGTCGCGCAGCACCGAAGTGCCCCGGGCGGCGAGCGCGGCCAGCAGCAGGCAGACCGCCGGACGCAGCGCCTGCGGGCAGACCAGTTCCTGACCCCGCCAGCGGGTCGGGCCGGTGACCACGATCCGGTGCGGGTCGAGCAACTGGACCTCGGCGCCGAGCTTGGTCAGGTCGACCAGGTGGATGGCCCGGTTCTCGTAGACCCAGTCGTGGATCAGGGTGCGGCCCTCGGCGGCGGCCGCGATCACCGCGAAGAAGGGCAGGTTGTCGATGTTCAGGCCCGGGAACGGCATCGCATGGATCTTGTCCGCCGCGGCGTGCAGGTCGGAGGGCAGCACGGTGAGGTCGACCAGCCGGGTGCGTCCGTTCTCGGCGGCGTACTCGGGCGAGAGCCGGTAGCGCAGGCCCATCTCGGCCAGGATCGCCAGTTCGATGTCCAGGAACTCGATCGGCGCCCGGGTGATGGTCAGCTCACTGCGGGTGACGATGGCCGCGGTGACCAGGCTCATCGCCTCGATCGGATCCTCCGAGGGGGCGAAGGTGATGTCGGCCTCGATCCGCTCGCGGCCCTTCACCTGCAGGGTGGTGGTGCCGATGCCGTCGATCTCGACGCCGAGCTCCTGCAGGAAGAAGCACAGATCCTGCACCATGTAGTTGGCGCTGGCATTGCGGATCACCGTCGTCCCGGGGAACTCGGCGGCGGCCATCAGCACGTTCTCGGTGACCGTGTCGCCACGCTCGATCAGGGTGATCGAACGATGATCGCCGGTCGGCTCCTCGACCCGGGCGTTGTAGAAGCCCTGGGTGGCGTGCACCTCGAGCCCGAAATGCCGCAGCGCGTGCAGGTGCGGGGTGATCGTCCGGATGCCGAGGTTGCAGCCGCCGGCGTAGGGCAGGTCGAAACTCGGCTCCTCGTGCAGCAGCGGGCCTAGGAACATGATGATCGAGCGGGTGCGGCGGGCGGCGGCCGCGTCCATCGCCTCGAGATTCAGCTCGGCCGGCCGGATCAGTTCGAGCTCGGTGCGATCCTCGGACCAGCGGGCGGAGACGCCGATGCTGGTGAGCACCTCGACCAGGCGGTTGACCTCCTCGATCTGGGCGATGCCGCGGAGCACCGTCCTACCGTGGTTGAGCAGGGCGGCACACATCAGCGCCACCGCGGCGTTCTTGGACGAGCGCACCGCGATCGACCCGCGCAGGGTGGTCGGCCCCTCGACCCGGAAGTGGGTGGGGCCGCTGGGGCCGGCCGTGATCAGCGGGCTCTCCAGCGCGTGGGCGATCCGGTTGATCATCTCGATGCTGAGGTTCTGGCCGCCGGATTCGATCCGGTGGATCGCGCTCTGGCTGGTGCCGAGTTCGGTCGCCAGCTGCTGCTGGGTGAGACCGCGTTGCTTGCGGGCGTCCCGGATCAGGGTGCCGATGCTGCTGGGGAGAAGATCTGCCACGCCCAAGAGGGTATCTCATATGAGAGATGAGCACAGTAGGCGGTTCGCGTGAGTTCTGCTCGGTGCGTGGCAGGGGGAGGACGTGACCGGGCAGCAGGCAATAGGGTGTGCCCCATGACCTCACACTTCGACGTTGTCGTGCTCGGCGCAGGCCCCGGTGGCTACGTGGCGGCGATCCGGGCGGCCCAACTGGGGCTATCGGTTGCCATCATCGAGAAGCAATGGTGGGGCGGTGTCTGCCTCAACGTTGGCTGTATTCCGACCAAGGCGTTGCTGCGCAACGCCGAGTTGGCCCACGTCTTCACCTCGGAGGCCGATCTCTTCGGCATCGAGGGCGAGGTGACCTTCAACTTCGGCAAGGCGTTCTCGCGCAGCCGCGAGGTGTCGGGACGGATGGTCAAGGGCGTCCACTTCCTGATGCGGAAGAACAAGATCAAGGAGATCAACGGCTGGGGCAGCTTCGTCGACGCCAAGACCATCGAGGTCACCGCCGACGACGGCTCCACGCAGACCGTCACCTTCGGCAACTGCATCATCGCGGTCGGCGCGACCACCAAGTTGCTGCCCGGCACCGCGGTCTCCGACCGGGTCTACACCTACGAGCAGCAGATCCTCTCCGACAAGGTGCCCGCCTCGATCGTGATCTGCGGGGCCGGCGCGATCGGTACCGAGTTCGCCTACGTGCTGGCCAACTACGGCGCCAAGGTCACCATCGTGGAATACCTCGACCGGATGGTTCCCAACGAGGATCCCGAGGTCTCCGCCGAGCTCGCGAAGGCTTACAAGAAGATGGGCATCGAGGTCTTCCCCGGCACCAAGGTCGAGAAGATCGAGGAGGACGCGAACGGCGTCCGGGTCACGGTCAGCCCGGCGGCCGGCGGCGAATCCCGGGTGATCGAGGCCGAGCAGGTGCTGCAGTCGCTGGGCTTCGCTCCGCGCGTCACCGGCTACGGCTTGGAGAAGACCGGGGTCGCGCTCACCGACCGCGGCGCCATCGAGATCGACGAGTTCATGCGCACCAACGTGCCGAACATCTACGCCATCGGCGACGTCACCATGAAGCTGATGCTCGCCCACGTGGCCGAGGCCCAGGGCGTGGTGGCGGCCGAGACCATCGCGGGCGCCGAGACCATGCCGGTCAACTACGACATGGTCCCGCGGGCCACCTACTGCCAGCCGCAGATCGGCTCCTTCGGCTACACCGAGGAGCAGGCCAAGGCCAAGGGCTACGACGTGAAGGTGTCGAAGTTCCCGTTCTCGGCCAACGGCAAGGCCCACGGCCTGGGCGACGCCACCGGCTTCGTGAAGCTGGTCGCCGACGCTCGCTACAACGAGATCCTGGGCGCCCACATGATCGGCCCGGACGTCTC
>JAPUEM010000105.1 GCA_027492575.1 Propionicimonas sp. | reverse complement strand
CCTGGGGCATGGCCCTGGACGGCTTCCGTCCCGACCGCTACGACATCGCGGGCGCGTTGATCTGTCTGATCGGGGTCGCCGTGATCATGTACTCCCCGCGCACCAGCTGAACCTGGACGAGCGCTACCCGGCCGATCGGACGCGGACCGCCGCGAGGTCGAGGTCGGCGAGGTCGAGGTCGGCAGTGTCGATCACGACCCCGGGCACCAGGCCGCGGGAGCGCAGCCGGGCGAGGGTGTCTGGGTCGGCGTCCGAAACCCGGGCGACCACATAACGTCCGGGCGCGGCGTCCGGAAGCAGGACGGCGGGCGCGGGGGCGGGAAGACTCCCGTCCGGCCCCGGGATCGGGTCCCCATGGGGGTCGAAGGAGGGATAACCCAGCAGACGGTCGATCCGGGTCAGGAAGTCGTCCGACACAGCATGCTCCAGGCGTTCGGCCTCGTCGTGCACCTCGTCCCAGCCGTAGCCGAGGGTGGTGGCCAGGAAGCACTCGATCAGCCGGTGGCGGCGCACCATCGCCATCGCCAGCCGCACCCCCAGCTCGGTCAGCACCACCGGACGGTACGGCTCGTAGGCCACCAGCCCCTGGGCCTCCAGCCGGCGCACGGTCTCGGAGACATTGGCCTGGGTGGTGCCGAACCGGGTGGCCAGGCCCTTGGTGGTGATCGGCGGCTCGCCCCACTCGGTGGCCGCCCAGATCACCTTCAGATAGTCCTGCGCGACCGGGGTCAGCGCGTCGACCTCGGTCACCCGACACCCGTCAACTGCAGGACGATCAGCGCCAGGTTCAGCGCCACGATCAACGCGACGACCACCCAGGCGGTCACCCGCAGAAGCCGCGAGTTGGCATAATCCCCCATCACCGAACTCTCGCTGGTCAGCTTCACCAGAGGCGCCAGCGCGAACGGGATCCCGATGCTGAGCAGCACCTGGCTCAGCACCAGCGACCAGGTCGGATCGGCGCCCAGCCCCAGGATGACCAGCGCCGGCACCAGCGTGACCAGCCGCCGCACCAGCAGCGGGATCCGGACGTGCAGCAGCCCGGCCATGATGGTGGCCCCCGCGTAGCAGCCCACCGAGGTGGAGGCCAGCCCCGAGGCCAGCAGCCCGATGCCGAAGAGCACCCCCACCACCGGCCCCAATGAGGCGGTGATCGCGGCATGCGCCCCCTCGATCGAGTCGGTGCCGGGCACCCCGGGCAGGCTCGCCGCGGCCAGCAGCAGCATCCCGATGTTCACCGCCCCGGCCACCAGCATGGACGCGACCACCTCCCACCGGGTGGCCCGCAGCACCAGCGACAACTCCTCGCCCACCACAGCCCCGTGCCGATCCCGCGCCAGCGCCGAATGGACGTAGATCGCGTGCGGCATCACCGTGGCGCCGAGCATGCCGGCCGCCAGCAGCACCGAGGCGCTGCCCTCGAACCGCGGCACCAGGCCGCCCGCGACGTCCGGCCACGAGACCGGGCTGACGAAGAGCCCGGCCATGAAGCCGATGGTGATGACGAGCAGCAGCCCCATCACCACGAACTCGAAGGGACGCTGGCCGCGCCGGTTCTGGATCACCAGCAGCAGCATCGACACCCCGCCGACGATCAGCCCGCCCCACAGCAGGGGCAGCCCGAACAGGATCTGCAGGGCGATCGCCCCGCCCAGCACCTCGGCCAGGTCGGTGGCGGCGGCGACCAGCTCGGCTTGGGCCCAGTAGGCCAGCCGCGGCCCGCGCCGCAGCCGGCCGCCGAGCAGTTCCGGCAGGCTGTGTCCGGTGACCAGGCCGGCCTTGGCCGACAGGTACTGCACCAGCACGGCCGCCGCGTTCGCCGCCACCAGCACCCAGACCAGCAGGTAGCCGTACTGGGCCCCCGCGGTCAGGTTGGCGGCGACATTCCCGGGGTCGACGTAGGCGATCGCCGCCACGAAGGCGGGCCCCCACAACCAGGGCATCCGGCGGCGCAGCCGCGCGACTGCCACCGGGGGTGCGGACGTCACGGGCTCCATGGAGTTAAGGTACCTGAACTTTCCTCGGGCCGCAGCGCCATGGCATATATCACCGGAACCTGAAAATTCCTCCCCTCCGGCGAGACGTTTTCGCGTCGGCCGCTGCCAGTCGTTACCGTAAGCCGGTGACTGAATACTCCACGCTCGACACCGAACTGCCTGAGGGCCCCGCCCGCGCCGACGAATCCCCCGATACCGTCGCGCATCACCTCGGCCCGGTCTTCCAGCCCACCCACCCGCTCGCCCTGGCACCGGTCACGGCGCCGCCGCATTCGGTGGACGGCTTCGTCCGGCAGTTCCTGAACGAGCTGAACACCGGCCAGGGGGTATCGCTCTCCCAGTCCAGCGTCAACGACCAGTACCTCGCGCTGGCCCGGACGGTCCGCGCCTACCTGATGGCGCGCTGGCTGGAGACCATCCGCAAGCAGCGGCAGAGCCCGGTCAAGGTGGTCGGCTACCTGAGCGCGGAATACCTGCTCGGACGCCAGCTCGACAACGCCCTGCTCGCCACCGACCTGGAAGAGATCGCCGCAGCGGCGATGGCCTCCTGCGGGCTCGACCTGGAGACGCTGCGCGCCCAGGAACTCGAACCGGGCCTCGGCAACGGCGGCCTCGGCCGGCTGGCGGCCTGTTTCATCGACTCGCTGGCCACCATGAGCGTGCCCTGCATCGGCTACGGCATCCGCTACGAGTACGGCATCTTCCGGCAGACCTTCGTCGACGGCCGCCAGGTCGAGCAGCCCGACACCTGGCTGGCGCTGGGCAGCCCGTGGGAGTTCCCGCACCCCGAATCGGCCGTGCAGGTCGACTTCGGCGGCCACACCGAGCAGTACACCGACACCGACGGCGTCGAGCGCAGCCGCTGGGTGCCCGCCTGGAACGTGCTGGCCATCCCCTACGTCTACACCGTCCCCGGCTACCTCAACGGACGGGTGAACACGCTGCGGCTGTGGAGCGCCCAGGCCACCAAGGCCTTCGACCTGTCGATCTTCAACTCCGGCGACTACGCCGAGGCCGTCCGCGCCCAGACCTTCGCCGAGAACATCACCAAGGTGCTCTACCCGGAGGATTCCACCCCCCAGGGCAAGGAGCTGCGGCTGCAGCAGCAGTACTTCTTCGTCGCCGCCTCGCTGCGTGACTTCATCGATCGCCACCTCGGCCCGGACGCGGATCTGCGCACCCTGCCCGAGCGGATCATCTTCCAGCTCAACGACACCCATCCGGTGATCGGCGTCCCCGAGCTGATGCGCATCCTGGTCGACGAGCGCAAGTTCGAGTGGGAGGACGCCTGGGAGATCACCAAGCAGTGCTTCGCCTACACCTGTCACACCCTGCTGCCGGAGGCGCTCGAGGTGTGGCCGGTCGACCTGCTGGGCCGGCTGCTCCCCCGTCACCTGGAGATCATCTACCGCATCAACGACGACTTCCTCGCCGAGGTGCGCGCCACCTACCCCGACGACGAACTGCGCGCCCGCCGCATGTCGATCATCGCCGACTACCCCGAGCGGGCCGTCCGGATGGCCTACCTGGCCACGGTCGCCGGCAGCAAGGTGAACGGCGTCGCGGCGCTGCACTCCCAGCTGCTGCGCGACAAGGTGCTGCCGGACTTCTCCGAGTACTGGCCGGAGAAGTTCACCAACGTGACCAACGGCGTCACCCCCCGGCGGTTCATCCGGCTGGCGAACCCGGGCCTCTCCCAGCTCATCACCGAGGCGATCGGCGTGGGCTGGCTCACCGATCTGGAGCGCCTCAACGAGCTCGAGCCCTACGCCGAGGATCCCGACTTCCGCGCTGCCTTCGCAGGAGTGAAGGCGAACAACAAGACCCGGTTCTTCGACCTGCTGCGTGCCCGCGACGGCATCGACCTGCCGGAGGATCACCTGATCGATGTCATGGTGAAGCGGCTGCACGAGTACAAGCGGCAGAGCCTGAAGGTGCTGCACATCGTCACCCTGTACGAGCAGATCATCTCGGGCAAGGTAAAGCTGTCGGACGTCACCCCGCGCACCTTCATCTTCGGCGCCAAGGCCGCCCCCGGCTACCGGATCGCGAAGGAGACCATCCACCTGATCAACCAGGTGGCGCGGGTCGTCAACGCCGATCCGCTGGTGGACGGGGTGCTGTCGGTCGCCTTCCCGGCGAACTACAACGTCACCCTGGCCGAGCGGCTGATCCCGGCGGCGGATCTCTCCGAGCAGATCTCCCTGGCCGGCAAGGAGGCCTCCGGCACCGGCAACATGAAGTTCGCCCTGAACGGCGCCCTCACCATCGGCACCGACGACGGCGCGAACGTCGAGATCCGGCAGTTGGTAGGCGACGAGCACTTCTTCCTGTTCGGCCTGCTCGAGCCCGAGGTCGCCGAACTGCAGCAGAAGGGCTACCGTCCGCACGAGTACTACGAGACCAACCCGCAGCTGAAGGCCACCCTGGATCTGATCGCCTCGGGCCACTTCTCGCACGGCGACCGGAACACTTTCGAGCCGCTGGTCTCGAACCTGCTCTACGAGGATCGCTTCCTGGCGCTGGCGGACTTCCAGTCCTACATCGACACCCAGGCCAAGGTGGACGCCTACTACGCCGACACCGACGCGTGGACGCGCTCCGCGGTGCTGAACGTCGCCCGGGCGGGCTTCTTCTCCTCCGACCGCTCGATGACCGACTACCTGGAGCGGATCTGGCACACCCAGCCGCTGCGCTAAGCCGCACACGCGGAAGGGGCCCCGAGGGTTGAACTCTGGGCCCTTTCCGCGTTCCGGGTTACAGCCCCTGGGCGAGGCGGTAGTAGGCCTGGTTCCAGCGCAGTTCGCGGGTGAAACCGCGGACCGTCGTCGCGTCGTCGATCTCCAGCAGCTCGATACCGGCGATCTCGGCGAAATCCCGGAAGACCTCGACACCGACCGCGGTCGTCATCACCGTGTGATGAGCAGCGCCGGCAGCCAGCCAGCAAGCCGCACTGGTCGCAAAGTCAGGCGCCGGGCGCCACACGGCACGACCGACCGGGAGCTTCGGCAGATCCGGCGGGACGATGTTGGTCACCACGTTCGCCACCAGCCGGAACCGATCGCGTACGTCCGACATGGCGACCACCAGGGCCGGGCCCGGGTCGGCAGTGAAGACCAACCGCACAGGGTCGTCCTTGCCGCCGATCCCCAGCGGATGCACCTCCAACCGGGGCCGTGCGGTGGTCAGCGAGGGCGAGACCTCCAGCATGTGCGCGCCGAGTATCTTCTCGTCCCCCGGGGTGAGGTCGTAGGTGTAGTCCTCCATGAGCGAGGCGCCACCGGGCAGGCCGGAGCCCATCACGTTGGCCACCCGCACCAGGATCGCCGTCTTCCAGTCGCCCTCGGCGCCGAACCCGTAGCCCTCGGCCATCAATCTCTGCACGGCCAGACCGGGTAGCTGCTTCAGCCCACCCAGATCCTCGAAGCTGGTAGTGAACGCTCCGAAACCGCCGGCTTCCAGGAAAGAGCGCAGCCCGAGCTCGATCGCGGCGCCGTCCCGCAGCGACTGGTGCCGCGCCCCTCCGGGCAGCAGCTCGGCGGCCACGTCGTAGCTGTCGATGTAGTCGGCCACCAACGCGTCGGTGTCGGCGTCCGACACCCGCGCTACCGCGTTCGCTAGTTCGTTGACCCCCCAGGTGTTCACCTGGACGCCCAGCCTGAGCTCGGCCTCGGTCTTGTCACCCTCGGTGACCGCGACGTAGCGCATGTTGTCCCCGAACCGGGCCAGCCTCAGCGTCCGTGCGGCCTGCCAACCGGCCGCCGCCCGCTGCCACACCTCCACCTGACGACGCACCTCCGGGTTCGACACATGACCCACCACCGTCTTGCGCGGCACCCCGAGCCGAGTCTGGATGTAACCGAACTCCCGATCCCCATGCGCAGCCTGGTTCAGGTTCATGAAGTCGAAGTCGATCTCCTCCCAAGGCAGCTCCACATTCGCCTGCGTGTGCAGATGCAACAACGGCTTGCGCAGCGCATCCAGCCCGGCGATCCACATCTTCGCCGGACTGAACGTATGCATCCACGCCACCACCCCGACCACGTCATCACGGGCGTTAACCTCCAACACCAACCGACGAATACCGTCGGTGTCGATCAACACCGGCTTCCACACCACCCGCACCGGCAAACCGCCCAACCCGGCAGCCACCGCCTGCGACTGCTCAGCCACCTGCCGCAACGTCTCCTCGCCATACAGCGACTGACTACCGGTGACGAACCAGACCTCGTAGGTGTCGAGGGAGGTGTTCAGGCTCATGCTTCTTCCTTCTGGTCGGGACGGCGGTCATCACTGGCCTGGCCGTACACGTTCTGATACCGGGCGTACAACGAATCAATGTCGGTCTGGGCGATCGGCGTCGGCTCCCCCAGTTGCCGCGCGAGATGGACGGTCCGCGCCACGTCCTCCACCATCACCGCGGCCTTCACCGCATCCCTGGCGGTGACGCCGACGGTGAACGGCCCGTGGTTGGCCATCAGCACCGCCCGGGAACGGGAGTCGCGCAGGGTCTCGACGATCCCGCGTCCGATCGAGTCGTCACCGATCCGCGCGAACGGACCCACCGGGATCTCGCCGCCGAACTCGTCGGCGATCATGGTCAGCACACAGGGGATCGGTTCGCGGCGCGCCGCCCACGCGGTCGCGTAGTCGGAATGGGTGTGCACCACACCACCCACCTCCGGCATGTGCCGGTAGACGTAGGCGTGCGCGGCGGTATCGCTGGACGGCGACCGCTCGCTGCCCGGCGTGCCCGGAACCGCGTTCCCGGCCAGGTCGCACAGGATCATGTTCTCCGGGGCCAGTTCGTCGTACGACACCCCCGACGGCTTGATCACGAACAGGTCCGTCCCCGGCACCCGGCCCGAGACGTTCCCCGCCGTCCACACCACCAGGCCGTAGCGCACCAATTCGGCATGCAACCCGGCGACCTCCGCGCGCACCCGTTCGATCCGCGCCCGCAGCGCGATCTCGTCTTCGGTCATGGCGCCCCTCTACTTCCGTTGAGCCGCGGTCACGGCGCGCTGCAAGAGGACGAAGGCCAACAGGATTCCGCCGGTGATGATGGTGGTCCACTCCGGCGGCACGGAGCCGTCCCGGGTAATCAGCACGATCATCAGGCCGAGCACCAGCGATCCGACGACCGAGCCCAGCACGTAGCCTGCCCCGCCGGTCAGCAGGGTGCCGCCGATCACCGCCGCCGCGATGGCCTGCATCTCCCAGCCCTCGCCGGTGATGTTCTGGCCGACCCCGATCCGCGAGGTGTACACCACCGACGCCAGCCCGGCGAGGGTCCCGCTGATGACGTAGAGCCACAGCTTG
The DNA here is from genome assembly GCA_027492575.1 of Propionicimonas sp. Classification (GTDB taxonomy): domain Bacteria; phylum Actinomycetota; class Actinomycetes; order Propionibacteriales; family Propionibacteriaceae; genus Propionicimonas. The sequence continues at coordinate 62,588 of JAPUEM010000105.1, read as the reverse complement.
GTGCGATGCACCGGCAGGCCCATCAGCACGGCGGAGCCCTCGGAGCCGCCGATCGCGTAGGCGGTGCGACCGGTCCGGGTGCGATGCATCAGGTGGAAGGCCGCCAGCACGACCAGAAAGGCGATGATGACGCCCGCCGTGATCTCCAGGTCGTTCACCTTCGGCCCGTCGATCAGCTTGATCTTGGTGGCGAGCAGGCGGATCGGGGATTCCTTGTCGAGCTTCTCCGCGTCGGTCGACAGGATCGCCGCCAGACCGCGGGCCAGGAACATCGCAGATAGGGTCGCGATGAAGGGCTGCACGTTGAAGTACTGGATCAGCACCCCGGAGAACAGTCCGAAGGCCGAGCCGATCAGCACCATGAGCGCGACGGCCAGCCAGGGGTTGAGCCCGGCGTTGGCGAGCATCACGCCGGCGACCGAGCTGAAGGCGACGATCGCGCCGACCGACAGGTCGATGCCGCCGGTCACGATGACCATCGTCATGCCCGCCGCCAGGATGAGGATGTGGGCGTTGTTGATGAACAAGTTGGAGATCGTCGAGTACTGCAGGATCTTGCCGTAGGCGGCCTCGCCGTAGATCAGCATGCCCACGAAGATCACCAGTGAGGCCAGCGTCGGCAGGGTCGACGGGTTGGTGGTCAGTTTGCGGACGGCGCCACGCCACCAGACCGGGGTCGCGGCGGTGGCCGGGGCGTCCGGAGTCACGATGCTCATGCCGCCACGCTCGCCTTCGGGAGTTCGGCAGGGGCGGCCGGATCGGCCTTCCTGCGCTGGGTGAACAGGGTGCGGACCCGCTGCGACTGCAGCAGGCAGAGCAGCACGATCACGACCGCCTTGAAGGCGGGCGTTGCCGCGCCGGAGATGCCGAGGAACAGGACGGTCTTGTCCAGGGTGGCGATCAGCAGCGCGCCGATCACCGCACCCCGGATGGAGAACTTGCCGCCGGCCAGCGAGGTGCCGCCGACCACGACCGCCAGGATGGCGTCCAGTTCGGACTGGTAGCCGGTGCCCGCGATGTCGACGACCATCACCGAGCCGACCGAGAAGACCCCGCCGATCGCGGCGAGCATGCCGGAGACGAGGTAGACGGTCAGCAGGATGCCGTTGGGACGGATGCCCGCCATCCAGCTCGCGGACGGGTTGATGCCGACCGATTCGACGACCATGCCGAAGGCGGTGCGGCGGACGAACAGCGCCAGGACGCCGACGATCGCTATCGCGATCAGGAAGACCACCGGGAAGCCGGCCACCGTGCCGTTCACCAGCCACTTGAACGGGGCGTTCTCGGCTGCGGTGTTCTGGCCGCCGGTGATCACCTTGGCGATGCCGCGTCCGGCCATCATCATCACCAGCGTGGTGATGAACGGCTGCAAGCCCACGTAGGTGACCAGCAGCCCGTTGACCGCGCCGATCGCCAGGCCGGTCAGCATGGCCAGCAGTACGGCGGTCACCGCGGCGGAGACCGAATCGGGAGCCTTGACGATGGAGAGGTACTGCATGGCCGTCGCGCCGCCGGCCACCATGGCGGAGCCGACCGAGAGGTCGATGCCACGGGTGGCGATCACCAGCACCATGCCGACGGCGATCAGCATGATCGGCGCCGACCAGCGCAGGATGTCGATGAGGTTGCCGACCAGCCGTCCGGTGGCCTCGGAGTAGGTGATCGACAGGTAGGACGGATCCTTCGCCAGATTGGCGGTGAGCAGCAGCATGATCGCCACCACGCCCCAGAACCACTGGCTCCGGTAGAGCTTGTAGAAGACGCCCGCCGCGAGGAAGCCGGCGAAGGCGACGATCCCGACGACGAGACTCATGCGACCTCACCCACTTCCCGATCGCCGTCGACATGGTTCGCGATGGTCTCGACGATCAGCTCCACGGTGACCTGCGGCCCGGCGGTGAACTCGGCGATCTTGTGGCGGTCTTTCATCACGATGATCCGGTCGCACATGCGCACGACCTCCTCCAGTTCGGACGAGATGAAGATCACCGCCGTGCCGGCCTCGGCCAGCTGGGCGACGGATTCCTGGATCTCCGCCTTGGCGCCGATGTCGATGCCGCGGGTCGGCTCGTCCAGGATCAGCAGTTCGGGGCGGGTGGCCAGCCAGCGGCCGAGCAGCACCTTCTGCTGGTTTCCGCCGGAGAGGTTCTTCACCAGCCGATCCGGATCCGGTGGCCGGACGTTGAGTTCGTGAACGTACCTGCCGACGATCTCCTCCGCGCGCTTGGCCGGCAGCGGACGCAGCCAGCCGCGCCCGGCCTGCACCGCGAGAATCAGGTTCTCCCGCACCGACAGGTCACCGACGATGCCCTCGTCCCGGCGATTCTCGGTGGAGTAGGCGATCCCGGTGGTCAGGCCGGCGATCGGCGAGTGCAGTGAGACCGGCTTGCCCTTGATCTCGATGCTGCCCGAGTCCGCCTTGTCGGCACCGTAGAGCAGGCGGGCGAGCTCGGTGCGTCCGGAGCCCAGCAGGCCGGCGAAACCAAGGATCTCGCCGGCGTGGATGTCGAGATCGGTCGGGTGGACGCTGCCGCGCTTGCCGAGGCCGCGGGCCGCCAGCAGCGGCACGGCGTCGGCGTCGCGCGCGGCACTGCGCCGGTTCGAGCCCAGCTCGGCCAGGGCTTCCAGGTCCTTGCCGATCATCAGCGAGATCAGTTCGTTGCGCGGCAGGTCGGCGGTCAGGTACTCGCCGATGTACTGGCCGTTGCGCAGCACGGTCAGGCGGTCGCTGATCGCGTAGACCTGATCGAGGAAGTGGGAGACGAACAGAATGGCGACCCCCTGGTCGCGCAGCCCGCGGATGACGCCGAAGAGGGCTTCGACCTCGTGGGCGTCGAGGGAGGAGGTCGGTTCGTCCAGGATCAGCACCTTGGAATCGATCACCATGGCGCGGCTGAGTGCGACGAGTTGCTGCATGGCGATCGACAGGGTCGATAGCGGCTTGCGGGTGTCGAGGTCGCCCAGGCCCATGCCGGCCAGCACCCGGGAGGCGGCTGCGTGGGTGGCCTTCCAGTTGACGCCGAGCGCACCCCGCACCTCGTGACCGAGCATCACGTTCTCGCCGATGCTCAGGTTCGTGCAGAGGTTGACCTCCTGGTAGACGGTGGAGATCCCCGCCCGTTGCGCGTCGGCGGTGCCGTGGAACTGGATCTCGGCGCCGGCCACGACGATGGTGCCCGAGTCGATCCGGTAGACCCCGGTGAGGGCCTTGATCAGGGTCGACTTGCCCGCCCCGTTCTCCCCCATCAGGGTGTGCACCTCGCCGGGCAGCAGCCGGAAGTCGACGTTGTCGAGAGCCTTCACGCCGGGGAAGCTGATCGAGATTCCCCGCATCTCGACGACGGGTGCGCTCGCGTCGTCCATGGTTGAGTCCTCCGTTGGATTCAGTGGCCGCGGCGGTGCGGGAGGCCTGTGCAGGCCGTCCCGCACCGCCGGCTGGTCGGGGCGGTCAGCCCCCGTTCCTGCTCAGAACTTGCGGTCCGGCAGTGCCGCCTTGGCGGCCTCGGGCGAATCGAAGGTGGTGGAGACGACCTCGATGTAGGAATCCTGCTGCTCGCCGGCGAGGGCCTTCTTGACCGCATCGAGCAGTTGGTCGCCGAAGAGCGGGTTGTACTCGGCCACGAAGGAGAGCTTGCCGTCGGCCAGCGCCTGGATGGCGTTGCGGGTGCCGTCGATGGTGGCGATCAGGACGCCGTCGGCGCCCACGACCTTGCCGGCCTCGGTGACGGCTTCAGAAGCGCCCAGACCCATCTCGTCGTTCTGCGCGAAGACGAACGTGATGTTCGGGTTCGACTTCAGGAAGGTCTCGGTGACCGACTTGCCCTCGTCGACCTTCCAGTTGGCGGTCTGCGCGCCGACCTTCTTCCACTGCGGCGCGGCGCCGATGACCTCGTCGAAACCCTGGTTGCGCTCGTCGACCACGCCGACGCCGGCCGGGCCTTCGAGGGTGATGTACTCGCCGCCGTCGGGGTAGTTCGCGACCAGCCACTCGGCGATCGACTTGGCGACGGTGACGTTGTTCGGCGCGAGCCGGGTGGCGTACAGCGAGGTGTCGTCCGGCGAGATGCCGCGGTCGACCAGGATGACCGGGATCTCGGCCTCCTGAGCACGCTTGAGGGAATCCTCCCAGCCGGTGGCCTCGGTGGCCGACAGCAGGATCAGGTCGACGCCCTCGTCCACGAAGGCGGTGAAGGCGTCGATCTGGGACTTCTGATCCAGGTTCGCCGAGGGGGCGTACTTCAGGTCGAAGCCGGCCTCCTTGGTGAAGGTGTCCTGGACGTTCTGCTCGTTGGCCTTGCGCCACGCGCCCTCGGGGCCGACCGCGACGAAGCCGATGGTGGTCAGTTCGCCCGCGGGCTGGGACTGGGCCGGGGAGCCGGATTCCGCCGGGGAGCCGGATTCCGCCGGGGCACCGGAGCAGCCGGCCGCGGTGAAGGCGAGCGCCATGGCACCGAGGATCCCGAGGCCCCAGCGAAGCTGGTTCTTGAACATATCTCCTCCTTGAGTCGGGCCGCGGTTCCCGCCTGCCCTGTCAGTGCCCGCCCTGGGCACTCTTACGATACGGAATGTTAACGCTAACAAATGAGCGCTAACAAGAACTCGGGACGATCTCCGCGAATCGTTATGCAGGCGTTATCTTCGGGGCGCGGCGGTGGACTGCCGCACCACCAGTTCCGGGGCGATCAGATCCGCCTGAGGCCCGGGCACGCCGCGCAGGGCGGCGATCAGCTGGGTGACGCTGAGGGCGCCCAGGGCATGGAAGTCCTGCCGGACGGTGGTCAGCGGCGGCAGGAAGTGCCGCGACTCGGGGCTGTCGTCGAAGCCGACCACCGAGATCTCCTGCGGCACCCGGATGCCGCGATCGTGCAGGCCGTGCAGCAGGCCGAGGGCCATCTGATCGTTCGCGGCGAAGACGGCGGTGGCCTGGTCGAATTCGGCCGACAGGCCGTACTCGTAGCCGAAGTCGGCCGTCCAGTCCCCCACCACCGGCTCACGGACGGCCAGCCCCGCCTCGGCGAGACGCTGCCGCCACGCCTCCTCGCGGGCCAGGGCGTCCAGCCAGTCGTGCGGGCCGGCCAGATGCAGGATCTCGCGGTGCCCCAGGTCGATCAGGTGCTCGACCGCCAGTCTCGCGCCCGCCCGCTGGTCGACCGCCGCGGTGAGCCGGTCCGGGACGGACCCGGCGGTGACCACCAGGACGGGCAGGTCGTGCATTACCGCCCGCACGCTTTCCAGCGACGGGATCCGCGGGGCGATCACGCACAGCGCCTCGGCGCCCTGCAGCATGAGCTGCTCAATGCCGGTGGCCGGGTCGTCGGATTCAGCCACCGAGACCGCGTCCACGGAGTAGCCCTGGGCGTGGGCTGCCTCCTCGAAGCCGCGCAGCGCGGTGCGCGGACCGTAGTGCGCGATCCCGTCCACCAGCACCCCGATCCGGTGGGTGCGGTTGGTCGCCAGGGCCCGGGCCATCGCGTTCGGGGTGTAGTTGATCTCCTCGATCGCCGCCAGCACCTTCACCCGGGTCGCCTCCCGGATGCTGGGGTGGTTGTTCAGCACCCGCGAGACCGTCTGATGGGAGACCCCGGCGAGCGCAGCCACGTCGTACATGCTCGGCTTTCGCCGGCGTCCGTTCATCTGCGCTCCTCCGTCAGGGATGGCGCAGATCGTACGCCCACCGAAGCGGTTCCGCCTCGCACCGGCGATCTCCGGCGAGGTCTGGAGTTGTCGCGTAGACTGACCGACGAGCACGGGAGGCCAGATGCGACGAGCGCGGCTGCGCAGCGTGGGGGGAGCGTTCCTCCTGACGTTGCTGGGCGTGCTCGCACTCGTCACGGCACCCGGCCTGCGGGTGACCGGCAGCCTGCCGGCCTGTGTCACCGAACTGCCGGGCAGCGCCTGGCTGGGCGTCCAGCTGCACATCCTGGCGCAGAGCCCGGTCTGCCCGGAGGGCATGTACGCCCCCGGCCAGCACTATGCCGAGATCGCCCGCATCTCCCTCGTCTTCTCACTCGGGACGTTGATCGCGGGCCTGGCCGCGCTCGCCGCGGCCCTCGGCCTCGGCGTCTCCGTGCGACGCGCACTGCGCGCCGCCAAGCAGTGGCTCGGCCGCCGGCTCGGTCTGCTCGGCTTCGGCGGCCTGCCGCTGCCGGGGCGCGCGCCGGTGCTCGTGCCGATCCCCGTCCGGGCGTCCGATCGTCCGGCCAGTCATCGTTCTCTCCGCGGTCCTCCGGCCGGTTGCTGAGCAGGCCTTCGCCTGCTCCGACGCCGACCCCGCCCGCCACCGCGCGGGCTCCCACCCATCGACCGGAGACAACCCATGAGCAGCAAGAAGCCCCAGAACACCCCCGCCGCGGCCGGCAATCGCCGCGAACAGCTGCAGCGCCAGCGCGAGCAGCAGGCCAAAGAACGCAAGGTCCGCAACCTCATCACCTTCAGCATCCTCGGTGTCGCCGTGCTGGCGATCGTCGGGGTGATCGTCGCCGTGGTGCTGAGCACCCGCAACGCCCCCGAGGCCGAGGGCGGCGGCGCCGTCACCGGCGACTACTCGGTGATGGCCGGGCAGCCGGACGCCCCGGTGAAGATCACCATCTACCAGGATTTCATGTGCCCCTTCTGCGGCATGTTCGAGCGCGCCAACCGCACCGACCTGGAGTCGCTGGTCGACAGTGGCACCGCCCAGATCGAGTTCCACATCGTCAACTGGCAGGATCGTCAGTCGCAGGGCACCCGGTACTCCACCCGCTCCGGCAACGCCTTCGTCGCGGTCGCCAAGGCGGAGCCCCAGAACGTGATGGCGTTCAACGCGGCTCTGTTCGACAAGCAGCCCGAAGAAGGCACCCCGGGGCTCTCCGACGCCGAGATCGCCCAGCTGGCCCGTGACGCCGGTGTCGGCAACGACGTGATCGCCACCTTCGCCCGGATGTCCAACGAGCAGTTCATCGCGAACTCGACCTCGGTTGCGGAGAAGTCCGGTATCACCGGTACCCCGTCGATCCTGATCAACGGCCAGAAGTGGCCCGCCGACAACACCACCAACATTCTCGAGGCCGGTCCGCTGAAGGCCGCCGTCGAGGCTGCCGCCGCCGCCAAGTGAGCGACATCGTCGAGCGGGTTCACCGCTTCAGGCAGTCGGACACCTGGATCTTCAGCTACATGCTGATGTCCTCGTTGATCAGCTTGATCGCGTCCCTGGTCCTTTCCGTGGACGCGATCGAACTGGCCCGCAACCCCGGGGCCGCGCTGAGCTGCAATATCAACGAGGTGATCAGCTGCGGCAAGGTGGGGATCACCTGGCAGGCCAACCTGTTCGGCTGGCCGAACGCCTTCCTCGGCCTGATCGCCGAACCGGTGGTGATCACCATCGCGGTGGCCAGCCTGGGCAAGGTGAAGTTCCCGCGGTGGTTCATGTTCTCCGCGCAGGTCGTCTACACGATCGGCCTGGGGTTCGCCTACTGGCTCTTCTACCAGTCGATGTTCCACATCAACGCGCTGTGCCCGTGGTGCCTGCTGGTGACCCTGTCGACCACGCTGGTCTTCACCTCGCTGACCCACGTGAACATCCGGGATAACAACCTGTTCCTGCCCGAGCGGGTCACCAACGCCCTGAAGGCGGGCATCCGGATGGGCGTCGACGCGCTGGTGATCACGCTGTGGCTGGTCTTCCTGATCGCCCTGGTCGTCCTGAAGTACGGCCCCGCCCTCTGGGGTGCGTAGGCGCTCGTCGGGTCTCGCTGCACGATTGTCGTTATGAGGACGGTGCCGCGGACGGCCGTCGCGCTGCGCGTCAGGATGGTTCTTTTCAGGCGGCTGAGCTGACCGAGAAGAACCATCCTGACGCGAGACGGGGCAGCGGCCGTCAGGCGCCGGCTCAGAACGACAATCGTGCAGCGAGCACGTGGCAAAGTGTCCCCTATGAGCGCGCTGGTGGGGTCTCGGCTGGATGACAGCCGGCTGACCCGCGCGCTGTACTCCTATGACGCGTCGCTGTACCGGGTGGTGCCGCAGGCGGTGGCGCAGCCGGGCAGCGTCGACGAACTCGGTGAGCTGCTCGCTCGGGCGCGGGCCGACGGGGTGCCGGTGACCATGCGCGGGGCGGGCACCTCCTGCGCGGGGAACGCGGTGGGCCCGGGGATCGTGCTGGACACCTCCCGGCACCTGACCGCGATCAACGCGATCGACGCCGACGCACGCACGGCGAGGGTCGAGCCGGGGGTCGTCCAGGCCCAGCTGCAGCAGGCGGCGGCAGAGCACGGGCTGCGGTTCGGGCCCGACCCGTCCACCTTCAACCGGTGCACGATCGGCGGGATGATCGGCAACAACGCCTGCGGGCCGCGTGCGCTGGGCTACGGCCGGACGGCCGACAACCTGCTCGCGCTCGACCTGATCACCGGCACCGGCGAGCGGTTGCGGCTCGACTCTCGCACCGACCTGCGGGACTCCGACTCCCCCACCCTGCGCGCCCTGCACCGGCTCGTGATGGCGAACCTGGGCGTGATCCGCACCGAGTTCGGACGGTTCTCGCGGCAGGTCTCCGGCTACAGCCTGGAGCACCTGCTGCCCGAGCATTGCTTCGACGTCACCCGCTTCCTCGCCGGCTCCGAAGGCACCCTGGCCGTGATCACCGGCGCCGAGGTGCGGCTCGTCCAAGCGCCCACGCAGATCGTGGTGGTGGCGCTCGGGTATCCGTCCATGGCCGAGGCGGCGGACGCGGTGCCGGGCATCCTCGCGCACCGTCCGGTCGCCCTGGAGGGCCTGGATTCCCGGATCGTCGAGGTCGCCCGGCGACGCCGTCCGGTACCCGATCTGCCCGCTGGACAGGGCTGGTTGTTCGCCGAACTCGCCGGGGACGACCCGGACGCGCTGCGCGCCACCGGACAGGCGCTGCTGGCCGACGCCGGAGCCCTGGCCGGGCGCCTCGTGGACGACCCGGCAGAGCAGGCGGCCCTGTGGCGAGTCCGCGCCGACGGCGCCGGGCTGGCCGAGACCAGCCTCAAGCGTCCGGCCTACCCGGGCTGGGAGGACGCGGCGGTGCCGCCCGAGCGGCTGGGCGCCTACCTGCGCGATTTCGAAGCACTGCTCACCGAGCACGGGCTGCAGGCCGCTCCCTACGGTCACTTCGGCGAGGGCTGCGTCCATGCCCGGATCGATTTTCCCCTGCTCGAAACGGACGGCCCGGCCCGGCTGCGTGCCTTTCTGCTGGACGCCGCCGCGCTGGCCGGCGGCTACGGCGGCTCGATGTCGGGAGAGCACGGTGACGGACGGGCCCGCTCCGAGCTGCTGCCGGCCATGTACTCGCCGCAGGCTTTGGCCCTGTTCGCGGCCGTCAAGCACCTCTTCGACCCGGGCAATCTGCTCAATCCCGGCGTGCTGGTCGACCCGGCCCCGCTCGACGCGAACCTGCGGACGGCCCTGGCCCGCTCCCCGCTGGCGCTGGCCCATCCGGAACTCGCCGCCGGGGTGCACCGTTGCTCAGGGGTGGGCCGGTGCATCAGTCACCACGGGGACGCCGCCGACATCATGTGCCCCTCGTACCGGGCCACCGGCGACGAGAAGGACTCCACCCGCGGCCGGGCGCACGTGCTCGCCGAACTGCTCGGCGGCACCCTGCCCGGCGGGTTCGCCGCCCCCGAGGTCGCCGGGGCCCTTGATCTCTGCCTGTCGTGCAAGGGCTGCGCCCGGGACTGCCCCACCGGCGTCGACCTGGCCTCCTACAAATCCCAGGTGCTCGCCGAGACCTACCGCGGCAGGCTGCGTCCGCGCAGCCATTACGCCCTCGGGCAGCTGCCTCGCTGGGCCCGCCTGATCACCCGCATCCCCGGGCTCGCCGCCCTGGCCAACTGGACGCTCGCCACCCCCGGGCCGGCCCACCTGGCCCGCTGGCTCGCCGGTGTGGATCAGCGACGCACGCTCCCCCGCTTCGCGACGCGGCCCCCTCGCAAGACCCTGACACCAGCACCGGCACCGGCGGCCTCGCCACGTCCGACGGGGCCGGCTTCACCACCGTCACCCCGGACTCCGATCCGGGGTCTCGGCTCAGCCACGTGGAGACCTTTGAGATCCCGGATCAAGTCCGGGATGACGGTTTTGAGTGAGCGGGACGCTGACGGTCCGGCGCCCGTAGCCCTGTGGGTCGACTCCTTCACCGACTGCTTCGAGGGCACTCATCTGCCCGCCCTCGTACAGGTGCTGCTGAGCGCCGGCTGGGCACCTGAGCTGGTCGACCGATCCGCCTGCTGCGGCCTCACCTGGATCACCACCGGACAGCGCGACCAGGCAGCCAAGCGGCTGCGGCACGCCATCGACATCCTCCACCCGTACGCTGCGGCGGGCATCCCCGTGCTGGGCGTCGATCCGTCCTGCTTGGCGGTGCTGCGCAGCGACGCGGCCGAACTGCTCGACGACCCGCGCGTGGCCGAGGTGGCCGCCGCCACCCGAACCCTGGCCGAACTGCTCACCGAGACCCCCGGCTACACCCCGCCCGACCTGACCGGCCACGAACTGGTGGTGCAGCCGCACTGCCACCACGCCGCCGTCCTCGGCTGGCAGGCGGACGCCGCCCTCCTGGCCCGCACCGGAGCAACGGTCACCACCCTGGGCGGCTGCTGCGGTCTGGCCGGCAACTTCGGGGTCGAGCAGGGCCACTACGAGGTGAGCGTCAAGATCGCCGAGGACCAGCTGCTGCCCGCGCTGAGAGGTGCCGGACCGGACGCCATCGTGGTCGCCGACGGGCTCTCCTGCCGCATCCAGGTGGCTGACCTGGCCGGACGCCAGGCGCTCACCCTGGCTGAGCTCCTCGCCCTCCACCGGGAGCCGTCATGATGCGCGCGGACCCCCTTCAGCGATCCCTGAGGCCGCGCGATGCGCGAGTCTCGAAGGGTCGCTGGACCCTGACCGGACGGGAGGCGCCGACATGATCGCCGTCGTCGGAGCCACCCTCGCCGGTCTTGCCGCCGCAGCCCGCCTGGCCCGCGTCGGCCACCAGGTCGTCGTCCTCGACGGTCGCCCCGCACCCAGCCCCTTTTCGCCGACCGCCACCCTTCCCGCCGAGAACCTGGCCCCAGGGCCTGGCGCTCGACACGGAGAGTGGCGTTCGACGAATGGGGTGGACGTCGCTGGGCTCTCCGCCCTCGACACCGACCCCTACGCGATCGTCCTCCCGGCTGCTTGGCGCGATCTGTTCAAGAAATCCGGACGGCCGATGGCCGGCGAACTGGGCCGCCACGGGCTGCGCCTGGTCCCGGCACCCGCGCCCACCTACTCGACGCCCGCCAGCGAGATCGCCCTCCCCGCCGATCGTGCCGGCCAATGGCACGCCCTGGTCGAGACGGTCGGGCCCCCGGCAGCCACGGCCTGGCGCGACCTGCTCGACCGGCTGGACGCCACCTGGCTCGCGCTGCGTCCGCTCGGCGTGGAAGCGGAGTTCACCGCGCCGCGCCTCGACCGGGCCACCCGGGCAGCGCTCCGCACCGACGAGACCCTGGCCGACCTCGCCCGCCGGGCCGGCCCGCTCGGCGGCCTGTTCACCGACCTGGCCGCCCGCCGCGACAGCGACCCGCGGAAGACCCCCGGCTGGCTAGGCACCCGGCTCAGCCTCGAACGCACCTTCGGACGCTGGCAGCTGGTCGACGCCGACGACACCCCGCAACCCGCCGCCCGACTCATGGACATCCTCCTCCAGCGACTGCTCGATCGCGGGGTGGACCTGCGCTGGGAAACGGAGGTTCAACGCGTGCAGCCCGGCCAGGTGACCACCGCAGACGGCCCACTCGCATGCCAGGCGGCCATCGTCGCCACTTCTCCGTGGCAGCACGCCAAGCTCACCGGCCAGCGCCCACCCCACGGATTGACCCCCGCCAGCACCGCGGGCCCCCGATGGCGCAGTTGGCGCACACTCCTGAGTCTCCCCCGCCTCCGCACGGCCACCCCGGGCGTCTATCACGCCTCCGAGTTCAGCCCCGCCGGCCCCGAACCCTGGGCCCAGCTGCTCACCGGTGCGCTGGCCGCCTACCGCGTCCACGAAGACCTCACCGACCAGGACATGCGCCCGTCCAACAAATCGTGGAGCCCGCCTCCGCTCCGGGGCTCTCCCCCAGGACCAGTCAGACAGCCCGCGTTCTAGCGGTGGTAGAGGCGCTTGAGCACCCCGCGCGCCTACTTGTCCTGACCGCGGAGCCTAACCAGCGGAACAGCTAACGCGACGACCGCCACTGCGATGACTGTGAGCAAGACGGACGAGCGTCCCCCGATATCCAGGTCGTCGCCAAAGCTGGTGGCCAAGAAGGCCGTTGCAGCAGTCATTGTCGCTATGCCGGCGATCGACTCCGCCATCACAGCTGCACCACTGACGTCAAGGTCGGTGAGCCCATCTGAGGCTGGCGGTGGGGTGAAGAGCATGTTCAGAGTATCGACGTAGCAAAGCCCCATGCCGATACCTGCAAGCGCCCACCCAACTGCCAACGCCGCGATTGGGGCGGATGTGAGCCAACCTCCCGCGGTGAGGCTCATGCAAACCCCACCACGCCGTGAGCGAGACTCCGGGTTGTTCGCACGGCGCGAGTCGTATTGGTGGCTTGAGGCCGGCCTAGCAAGCCTGCTCGGAATTGCAGCCCTCGCGATCGACGCCATCAACAATCAGCCATGGCCTGCGATCGCTCTCGATCTAGGTGCTTGTCTGGCCGCAGCCCTGACCGCTCTGTGGCCGCGTACCGCGGGGACGGTCCTCGTGGGTGTCCTGACGCTCTACCTGGTGATACCTCCGGGGTGGGCCACCATGGGCGAGTACGCGGCCCTGATCGCCACCCTGGGGGCTGGGCGTCGAAGCAGGCCGAGCGTCCGCGAGGCAACCGTCGCCACCTACTACGACCTGCTGCTGGTGCTTCCCTACTATTCGATCCTGCTTGGCGAGAGGCCCCCAGTCCGGGTAATGCCATGCTCGCATGGGTCGCATGGACGGTGTTGATCGCAATTGCCTGGGGTGTCGGAACAGCCTTTCGGCGACGCGACGATGAGAACGAGCGAAGACGGATCGCTTCACTGGTCCGACAACGGAACCGTGTTGCCAGGGAAATCCACGACACCACCGCCCGGTCGTTGTTCAACCTGGTTGTTACTGCTCGGCGGCTCAAGCGCCAGGGGGCGGCGTCACCCGAAGAACTCGACCAGTTGGTCGCATTGGCCCAGTCTTCGGTCAGCGATCTCCGGTGCACCATGGCGTTGCTGCGGGACGAATCGCCGGACGCGTTGCTTGTCGTAGTTCGGACAGCGCTGAGCGAGGCATTGGAGGCCGCTGTAGCCGATCTGGCCCAGCGAGGGTTCAGTGTGGCAACGGCGGTCGAAGGTGACCTGTCGACCATTTCTTCGCAGGCGAGCCTGACACTCGGTGCGGCCACCAACGAGGCCGTAGCCAATATCCTGCAGCACGGCGATCCACAGACACCCTGCGCGATCATCGTCAGTATCACCGCTGACGAAGTCGCCATCACCTTCCGGAACGGGCGGCGCGACAGCTCAGCACCCAGCACCGAGCGGTTCGGCGTATGGGGAATGACCCAACGACTTCAGGAAGCGGGCGGGCAGTTGGCCGTTGAGGCAACCCCTGAGCACTGGGTCATCCAGTTAACGCTCCCCCATCGGGGTCGGCCGGACTCCCGCCCCGATCGGAGCACGACATGACGGCCGGCACCATCACGATCTGCGTGGTCGACGACGACCCCTACGCGCGAGAAGGTCTGAGAGACCAACTGATCGCGGAACCCGATCTCATCGTGACCGGGGTCTTCAAAACAGCCTCCGAGGCGATCGGGGCGATCTGCGCTGATCCGCCGGACGTGGTGCTGATGGACCTCCACATGCAGGGGATGGGCGGGCTTGCCGCGATCCGAGAACTCAGTCGCACGGGCGTTCCCAGCCGCGTGCTGGCTGTCACATCCTTCGATGACGAGCACACCGCTGCTGACGTTCTCAACAACGGCGGAGCAGGCTACGTCATCAAGGCCCTCGGACCTCGACTGCCCGCCTACATCCGGGCTGCGTATCAAGGCGGCATCGTGGTTCCCGAGAATGTCGCTCGCACCCTCGGCGCCGCGCTTCTCAGTTCACGTTCACGGCTGGATGAACGAGAACGGCAGGTGCTGGATCGCATCGGCACCGGGCTCGGCGACCGTGCCATCGCAGACGATCTCTTTGTGTCCAGAGGCACCGTGAGGAATATCGTCGCCACGCTCAAGCGCAAACTCAATGTCGCGAGCCGAGCACAACTGGTGGTCATAGCTGAGCGGTATCACGCCGAGTGATGCAGCGCCCCACCTTGCTAACACTTACGACGTAACTGTTAGTTAGGGCGGTTCTCGACTCACAGTTCCACAGACACATCCCTCACGCCAGGACGGTGATCTCCACCTCGACGAACATGTCGGATTCGGAGGGGCCGGAGTAGACGCCCTTCAGTGGGGGGATGTCGAAGTAGTCGCGGCCGGTGCCGATCTCGACGTGGAACTCGCCGGGAGGGGTGTCGTTGGTGGGATCCAGCCCCACCCAGGTGCCGTCCCAGTACTGCAGCCAGGCATGGGATTCCCCGGTCTGCGGCTGGCCGGGCAGCGGATCCTCCGCCGGCATCACGTAGCCGGAGACGTAGCGCGCGGGGATGCCGATCGAGCGCAGCGCGCCCAGCCCGAGATGGACGAGATCCTGGCAGACACCGGCCCGGGCCTCCCACACCTCGCTGGCACGGGTCTGCACCTCGGTCGAGCCCGGGACGTAGTCCACCCGCTCGCGGATCGCGGTCACCAGCCGATGGACGGCCTCACCCGGGGATTCGGTCTCCCGGCGGATCTCCACGGCGAGCGACAGCAACTCCGGTGGCGGCTCGATGTGCCGGGCGACCTGGAGCAGTTCGACGTGCTGGTCGGCCAGATCCGGCGCCAGCACCTCCTCCCAGCTGATGCCGAGCCCGGCGGACGGCCGTTCCCCGACCTCCACGGTGCTGGTCGCCACCACCTGCAGCCGGTCGTGCGGCGCCGAGATCTCGAAGGCGGTCACCTGGGCGCCCCAGTAGTCGCGGTAGCTGTACGTCCAGGCGGTCGGCGAGATCTCCAGGTTGGTCGCCAGCACCAGCTGCTCGCGGTTCGTGCGCGGCGTCATCCGTGCCTCGTTGCGGGAGGCGGCGACCCCGGCCTGGTATCGGTAGCCGGTGTGATGGACGATGCGAAGCTGCCTTCCCATCAGACGCCCTCCTGCCAGGCCGCCGCGGTGGCGGCACTGAAATAGCGGCCGGTGATCGCCTCGCCCGCCTGATGGCAGGTGCGCTGCAGATCGGCCATCCGCGCGGGCAACTCGGCCAGCAGCCGCTCCGGGCGCTGGTACTCCAGCGCCGCCCGAGCGGTGCCCAGCAGCCGCTGCGCGTCGTCGTGGAAGCCGGCCCGCCGCACCCCCGGATCCAGCTGCACCAGAGCATCCTCGGCGATCGTCAGGGTGTGAACCACCGAGCGCGGGAAGAGCCGATCCAGCAACAGGAACTCGACGGCGTCCCGGTCGGAGACCACGCCGCCGTGGGTGCGGACGAAGGCGTGGTGCGCCCCGCAGCCCCGCAGCACGTTCGGCCAAGCACTCTGGCTGCCGGCGCTCACGGCGGCGGTCGAGATCATCCGGGCGGTCATGTCGACCCGCTCCAGGCTGCGTCCCAGGGTGAGGAAGTGCCAGCCCTCGTCGTGGCTCATGGTCTGGTCGGCGGTCGCCGAGATGACCGCGCAGCGCTCCCGCACGTACTTGAACGCCGTCGTGGGACGCATCCACTGCAGCCGGCTGTCCTTCACCGCTATCCAGGAGGTGTTGATCGCCTCCCACATCTCGGTCGAGATCGTCTCGCGGGCGCGTCGCGCGGATTCCCGGGCGCCGCCGATCGCCGCGGCGATCGAGCAGGGTGAGGCGACATCCCAGCACAGCTGAGCCATCACGGTCTCGTTGGGGTCGGTGTTCTCCGGCGGGGTCAGCGGCGAGCCCATCAGCGCCAGCAGCGTCGCCGCCGCCTCGTCCGAATCGACGCTGGGGTCGTCGATGAGCAACTGCAGGTGCACGTCGACGATCCGGCAGGTGTCCTCGGCCCGCTCGAGGTAACGCCCGATCCAGAACAGTGATTCGGCGATGCGACTCAGCACGTCGTCCCTCCCTGGATCCGGAGTTGCTGCTGCTGTTGCTGTTGCTGGCGGGTCTGCTGATGCTGGACGACCTCTTCGCCCTGGGTGGTCAGCGGCACCGACTCCAGCGGCTGGGAGGTGCGGCGCCGCTTGCGGCTGCGCACCCCGTCGGTCGAGAGCACCCAGGTGTCCTTGGAGCCGCCGCCCTGGCTGGAGTTGACGATCAGTTCGCCCTCGGGCAGCGCCACCCGGGTGAGGCCGCCGGGCAGCACGTAGACGTCCTCGCCGGAGTTCACCGCGAACGGGCGCAGGTCGACGTGGCGGGGCGCCATCCGTCCCTCGATCATGGTGGGGACGGTGGAGAGCTGCACCACCGGCTGCGCGATCCAGCCGCGTGGGTCGTCGATGATCCGGGCGCGCAACGCGTCCAGCTGAAGGGCAGTGGCCTTCGGGCCGATCACGATCCCCTTGCCGCCGGAGCCGTCCACCGGCTTGAGCACCAGTTCGTGCAGCCGGTCCATCACCTCCTCGCGATGCGCGGGCTCCTCCAGCCGCCAGGTGTCCACGCTTGCCAGCTTGGGTTCCTCGGCCAGGAAGTAGCGGATCAAGTCGTTCATGTAGGTGTAGACCAGCTTGTCGTCCGCGACGCCGTTGCCGACCGCGTTGGCCAGGGTCAGATTGCCCGCGCGCACCGCGGTCATCAGCCCGGCGCAGCCCAGCAGCGAATCCGGACGGAAGGCGGCCGGGTCGAGGAACTCGTCGTCGATCCGCCGGTAGATCACGTGCACCGGCCGCAGCCCGTAGGTGGTGCGGATCGAGACCCGGCCGTTGCGGGCGACCAGGTCGCGGCCCTCGACCAGTTCGACGCCCATCATGCGGGCCAGCAGGGCGTGCTCGAAGTAGGCCGAGTTGTAGACCCCGGGGGTGAGCACCACGACCGTCGGATCGCTGACCCCGCTCGGCGCCGCGGCCCGCAGCGCGGCCAGCAGCCGCAGCGGGTAGCCCTCCACCGGACGGATCCGGTGCCGCGAGGTGACCTCCGGCAGGGCGGAGAACATGGCGCGCCGGTTGGTCATCACGTAGGAGACCCCGGAGGGCACCCGCACATTGTCCTCCAGGACGCGGAACCGGCCGTTCTCGTCGCGGATCAGATCGATGCCCGCGACATGACAGCGGACCCCGTTGGCCGGGACGACCCCGTGCATCGCCCGGTGGAAGTGCGGCGAGGTGACCACCACGCGGCGCGGGATCACCTGATCGCGGAAGACCCGTCCCTCGCCGTAGACATCGGCCAGGAAGGCCTCGATCGCCCGCACCCGCTGCTTGACCCCGGCCTCGACCTCGGCCCATTCCTGGGCCAGCAGCACTCGCGGCACGATGTCGAGCGGGAACGGACGCTCCTCGCCCCCGACGTCGAAGGTGACACCCTGATCGAGATAGGACGACCGCAGATAGTCGGCCCTGGCACGCACCTCGTCGGCGTCCAGCTTGTCGAGGTGCCGCAGCACCGACCCGTAGGCGTCCCGGATGCCGTCCGCACCGACCACCTCGTCGAAGGCCGCCGGCCGACCGGCGTACTCACGAAACAGCAGGCTCATGGGGTGGAGCATAAGAGCGCATTGTTTCGGTTGCATGACGAAACGGTTCGATGACCGAAGAATCCCGCGTTTCCGGCCCGGATCGCCCGGCTTCAGTCGGCGAAACGGCGACCCGGGGCGATCTCCAGCACCTCGGCGTCGCAGAGCAGATCCCACGGCCCGCGGCGTTCGCCGAAGCAGACCAGCAGCAGGTACGACAGCGGCAGGCTGAGGGCGATCGCGGTCAGCAGGAGCACATCGGTACCGGTCTGACCGGTCAGCAGCATCAGCGCGGCGGCGTGCGCCAGGACGGCCGGGATGGCGAGCTTCACGAAGTTGCGCAGCAGGGCGCGGGGACGGCCCAGCGGACGGCCGTCCAGCCGGCGCACCCGCAGGCCCGACCACTGCTTGCCGGGGCTGGCCTCGTACCGGCCGCCCTCGGCGAGGGAGAAGAAGAGCACGATCGGCACCACGATCAGCGTGCCGCCGATCAGGTTGAGCGCCAGCGGCGCGAGGGTCAGCAGCCCGGCGGAGCGGAGCCCGAAACCGGCGCCCACCACGACGGCGGCCCAGGCCAGCGCGAGACCGAGGTCGATCACCCCGGCCCGGATCCGTCTACCCAGCGACGCCGACACGGCCCCAGTCTCTCAGTCGGCCAGCGGGCCGAACGGGACGCCGCGCGCGGCCAACTCGGATTCGCCGCCGTCCGCCGCGGTCAGCACCCACACCCCGCTGGGGGTGAGGGCGACGGTGTGCTCCCAGTGGGCGGCGTCCGAGCCGTCGCGGGTGACGATCGTCCACTCGTCCTCCAGTTCGGCGACCCGTCCCGAGCCCAGCGAGACCATGGGTTCGATGGCCAGGGTGACGCCGGGTTCCAGGCTGGGTCCGCGGCCGCGGCGTCCGGTATTGGGGACGTCGGGGGCCATGTGCATGGCCTGGCCGATGCCGTGGCCGGTGAAGTCGGTGACGATCCCGTAGCGGCGTGGCGCGGCGCGCAGACTGCTCTCGACGGCATGGCCGATGTCACCCAGCCGTCCGCCCGTCCGCATCGCGCCGATGCCGGCCCACAGCGCCTGGCGGGTCGCCTCGCTCAGCGCCCGGCGTTCCGCGGCGCACTCCCCCACCTCGATCGTCACCGCGGCGTCGCCGTGCCAGCCGGCCAGGCAGGCGCCGAAGTCGACCGACACCAGATCGCCCTCGGCGAGCACCCGCGGGCCGGGGATGCCGTGCACCACCTCGTCGTTGACCGAGATGCAGGTCGTCGCCGGGTAGGGCGGCAAGCCGAAGCCGCCGTCATAGCCCAGGAAGGACGAGGTCGCGCCCGCCCGTGCGAGTTCCTCGCGGGCCAGCCCGTCCAGCTCGGCCGTGGTGACCCCGGGCCGGGCTGCGTCCGTCAACTGTTCCAGAACGCGGGCGACCACCAGACCGGACGCGCGCATGGCGCGCAGCTGGTCGGGGCTCTTGCGCTCGATCGGATCGCGGCTCACGCCAGGAATTCGTCGAGGGCCCGGGTGACCCGGCCCTTCACCTCGTCGATGCTGCCCAGACCGTCCACGTCCACCAGGACGCCGCGCTTGCCGTAGATGTCGAGCAGCGGATCGGTGGCCTCGGTGTAGACCGCCATCCGGTGGGTGATCGTCTCCAGGTTGTCGTCGGGGCGGCCCTCGAGCTCGGCCCGCTTGAGCAGCCGTTCGATCAGCAGGTCGGTGTCGGCCACCAGCGAGATCACGGCGTCCACGGCGGTGCCGGTCTCAGCCAGCAGATCGTCCAGGGTGTGCACCTGACCGACCGTGCGCGGGTAGCCATCCAGCAGCCAGCCCCCGGCGGCGTCCGGCTGCTCCAGCCGGTCACGGACGACGGCGTCGGTGATCTCGTCCGGCACGTAGGAGCCCTCCGCCATCATGCGGGCGACCTCCAGCCCCAACGGGGTCTGGTTCTTGACGTTGGTGCGGAAGATGTTGCCCGTGGAGATCGCCGGAATGCCGTAGTGCTCGGCGATTCCCTTGGCTTGGGTGCCCTTGCCCACACCGGGCGGGCCCATGATCAGCAGTCGCACGACGCGTCCTTTCCCGAGGTGCTCTCACCGTAGCAAGTGCGCCTCCGGCACGGCAGGTGTTAGCGCAGGAAACCCTCGTAGTTGCGCTGCTGCAACTGGCTCTGGATCTGCTTGACCGTATCCAGGCCGACGCCCACGATGATCAGGATCGAGGTGCCGCCGAACGGGAA
This sequence comes from Propionicimonas sp., assembly GCA_027492575.1. GTDB lineage: Bacteria > Actinomycetota > Actinomycetes > Propionibacteriales > Propionibacteriaceae > Propionicimonas. Next base: position 42,652 of record JAPUEM010000105.1, on the reverse strand, counting down.
CTGCGCCTGGGTGCCCAGCCAGATGAACGCCGCCGCCGGAATCAGCGCGATGACCGCCAGGTAGAGCGAGCCGGGCGCGGTCAGCCGCGACAGGACGTACTTCAGGTAGCGGGCGGTCGGCCCGCCGGCCCGGATGCCCGGGATGAAGCCGCCGTACTTCTTCATGTTGTCGGAGACCTCGTCCGGATCGAAGGTGATCGAGACGTAGAAGTACGCGAAGGCGATGATCAGGCCGGCGTAGAGCGCGTTGTAGACCCAGGAGGTGCCGGTCACCAGATGGGTCTGGATCCAGACCGCCACCGGGTTGGGATCGTCGATCGTGCCGGGCACGAACTGCGAGTACAGCACCGGCAGGTAGATCAGCGAGGAGGCGAAGATCACCGGGATGACGCCGGCCTGGTTGACCTTGATCGGAATGTAGGTGGTGCTGCCGCCGAGCAGTTTGCGCCCGACCATCCGCTTGGCGTACTGGACGGGGATCCGCCGCTGCCCCTGCTCGACGAAGATGACCGCGGCCATCACCAGCAGGCCGACGCCGAGCACCAGAGCGAAGGCCAGCCAGCCGGCGGCGCCGGGGCGGCTCTCCTTGATGCCCCACAGCTGGGCGGGGAACTGGGCGGCGATCTGGGTGAAGATCATGACCGACATGCCGTTGCCGACACCGCGGTCGGTGATCAGCTCACCGAGCCACATGATGACGCCGGTGCCGGCGGTCATGGTGAGGATCATCACGATGATCGGGAAGACGCTCGCGTCGTAGACCAGCGGCAGCGTGCAGCCCTGGAAGAGCTGGCCGCTGACGGCCATCGTCACGAAGGCGGTGGATTGCAGGATCGCCAGCACGATCGTCAGGTAGCGGGTGTACTGGGTGATCTTGGCGGTGCCGGCCGCGCCCTCCTTCTTGAGGGCCTCCAGCCGGGGGATCACCACCGTCATCAGCTGCAGGATGATGCTCGCGGTGATGTAGGGCATGATGCCGAGCGCGAAGATCGCCAGCTGCAGCAGCGCGCCACCGGAGAACAGGTTGATCATCGAGTAGAGCCCGGAGCCCTCACCCGCCAGTGACACCGCGCGGCACTGGTTGACGTTCTGCAGGTTCACGTTCGGGGTGGGAACCATCGACCCGAACCGGAAGACAGCCAGGACTGCGAGCGTGAACAGGATCTTCTTGCGAAGATCCGGCGTCTTGAACGCATTGGCGAACGCGGACAGCACCGAACTGACTCCCCTTGCATGAACCGTCGACCCGCTGTCGACACACAACTCGACCGACTCTACCAACTCCCGCCGGTCAACCCCGCATCGGCCACTCCCTGTCGCCCGGCACGGTCAAGGTGTTGCCGAATCGTGATCCTCCAGAGTCCTTCCACGCCAACAAGGTGTGGGCTTCGAACCGACCACGGGCAATCCGCCACACTTCGCCAGCTGAAGAGCACACCGGTTCGTCCGACCCCGCAGGGGGTGGCTTTCAGTCCGAGGACGGGCAATCCGCCACACCTTGACGGCGGGTGCATGCAGAAGGGGCCGGCCCTTGCGGACCGGCCCCTCCCTCAGGACAGACTCACAGCTGGGTGGCTGTGCCGCCTGCCTTCTCGATCTTCTCCTTGGCGGTGGCGGAGAACGCGTTCGCGTTCACCTGCAGCGCCACGGTCAGCTCGCCGTTGCCGAGCACCTTCACCAGGTGGCCGTCGCGGACGGCACCCTTGGCGATCAGGTCGGCCACGGTCACCTCGCCGCCCTCCGGGTAGAGGGAGGCGAGCTTGGCCAGGTTGACGACCTGGTACTCGACGCGGAACGGGTTGCTGAAGCCGCGCAGCTTGGGCAGCCGCATGTGCAGCGGCATCTGGCCGCCCTCGAAGAACTCGGGGACGTTCTTGCGCGCGCCGGTGCCCTTGGTGCCCCGGCCGGCCGTCTTGCCCTTCGAGCCCTCACCGCGACCCACCCGGGTCTTGGCGGTCTTCGCGCCCGGAGCCGGACGCAGGTGGTGAACCTTCAGTGTCATGTCACTCGACCTCCTCGACCGCCACGAGATGCGGAATGGCCTTCACCATGCCGCGGATCTCGGGACGATCCTCCTTGACGACCACGTCGCCGATCCGCTTCAGGCCCAGCGAGCGCAGGGTGTCGCGCTGGTTCTGCTTGCCGCCGATCCCAGACTTGATCTGGGTCACCTTCAGCCGTGCCATCAGTTGCCCTCCTCGCGAGCCCGCAGCAGGGCGGCGGGGGCGACGTCGGCGACCGGCAGACCGCGGCGCTTGGCCACCGCCTCCGGCTCCTCCAGGCTCTGCAGCGCGGCCACAGTGGCGTGCACCACGTTGATCGCGTTGTCACTGCCCAGGGACTTGGCCAGGACGTCCTTCACACCGGCGCACTCCAGCACGGCGCGAGCCGAACCACCGGCGATCACACCGGTACCCGGCGAAGCCGGACGCAGCATGACCACACCGGCGGCCTTCTCGCCCTGCACCGGGTGCGGGATGGTGCCCTGGATGCGCGGGACGCGGAAGAAATGCTTCTTCGCCTCCTCGACACCCTTGGCGATCGCCGCCGGCACCTCCTTGGCCTTGCCGTAGCCGACACCGACCTGGCCGTCGCCGTCGCCCACCACGACCAGCGCGGTGAAGCTGAACCGGCGACCACCCTGGACGACCTTGGCGACACGATTGATCGCCACGACCCGCTCCAGGTAGTTGCTCTTCTCCTTTTCGGCTACAGCATCCCGGCCACGACGATCCTCGCGGCCGCGACGCTGCTCACCACCGGCACCGCCACCGCGGCGCTGGGTTCCATTCATCGCTCGTTACCTTTCCGAGTTCCGTCAGAATCCGAGGCCGGCCTCGCGAGCGCTGTCAGCCAGCGCCGCGATCCGTCCGTGATACTTGTTGCCCGCGCGGTCGAAGACCACGTTCTCGACACCGGCAGCCTTGGCGCGATCCGCCACCAGCTTGCCGACCGCCTTGGCCTTGGCCGACTTGTCGCCGCTGCTCGCGCGGACGTCCGCCTCCATGGTGGAGGCCGAGGCCAGCGTGAGACCACGGCTGTCGTCGATCACCTGAGCCAGCACATGACGGCTGGAACGGGTGACCACCAGGCGCGGACGCTCGGTGGTGCCGGCGATCTTCTTGCGGCCACGAGCCTGACGACGCAGTCGCGCCGCCTGCTTCGCAGCGACTCCCTTGTGGGTTGACAGCGAAATGGCCATCACTTGCCCGCCTTTCCAACCTTGCGGCGAACTCGCTCGCCGGCATAACGCACGCCCTTGCCCTTGTAGGGCTCCGGCTTGCGGATCTTGCGAATGTTGGCGGCAACCTCGCCCACAGCCTGCTTGTCGATCCCGTACACGGTGAACTTGGTGTTGCTCTCCACCGAGAAGGTGATGCCGGCCGGCGCGTCCACCACGACCGGGTGGGAGAAGCCGAGCGCGAACTCCAGCTGGGTGGGGCTCTTCAGCATGACGCGGTAACCCACGCCGACGATCTCGAGCTTCTTCTCGTAGCCGTCCGTCACACCGGTCACCATGTTGGCGACCAGCGTCCGGGTCAGCCCGTGCAGCGAACGCGATTCGCGCTCGTCGTCGGGGCGGGTGACCTCCAGCTCTCCGGCGTCATTACGACCGACCTTGATCGGCTCGCGGACGACGTGGCTGAGGTTGCCCTTGGGGCCCTTCACCGAAACGTTCTGGCCGTCCAGGGTGACATCCACCCCGGCGGGCACAGCGATCGGGAGCCTTCCGATGCGTGACATCTTCTATTCTCCGATCACCAGACGTAGGCGAGGACTTCGCCGCCCACGGACTTGGACTTGGCCTCTTTGTCGGTCAGCAGACCCTGCGAGGTCGAGATGATCGCGATCCCCATGCCGCCGAGAACCTTCGGCAGGCCGGTGGACTTGGCGTACACCCGCAGACCCGGCTTGCTGATCCGGCGGACGCCGGCGAGCGAACGCTCGCGGTTCTGGCCGTACTTCAGCTGCAGCTTGAGGGTCTTGCCGACCTCGCCCTCGGCCGGCTCGAGCACCTCGAAGCCGGCGATGTAGCCCTGCGCCTGCAGGATCTCGGCGATACCCACCTTGATCTTGGAGTGCGGCATGGAGGTCGTGTCGTGGTACGCCTGATTGGCGTTGCGCAGACGCGTCAGCATGTCTGCGATCGGGTCAGTCATTGTCATGACGTGGCATTCACTTTCTCGCCGCGGTTTCCCCGAGAGGACCTGCTGCGGGTTTGGGTTTGGTCCTGGATCACCAGGAGGACTTGGTGACGCCGGGCAGTTCGCCGGCGTGCGCCATCTCGCGCAGGCAGACCCGGCACAGGCCGAACTTGCGGTATACCGACTTGGGACGTCCGCACTTGTTGCAGCGCGTGTAGGCGCGCACCGCGAACTTCGGCTTCCGAGCCTGCTTCACCTTCAGGGCGGTCTTGGCCATGGATCAGCTCACTTCCTCTTGACGGGCTTGCCGCCCTTGAAGGCAGCGGACTTCTTGCGGACCGCGGCCTTGACGTCGTTCTCGGGGGCCTTGAACGGGAAGCCGAGCGCCTTCAGCAGCGCGCGGCCCTCGTCATCGTTGCTCGCGGTGGTCACGAACGTGATGTCCATGCCACGCAGCTTGTCGATCCGGTCCTGGTCGATCTCGTGGAACATGACCTGCTCGGTCAGACCGAAGGTGTAGTTGCCCTTGCCGTCGAACTGCCGGGCCGACAGGCCCCGGAAGTCACGGATCCGGGGCAGCGCCAGGCTGAGCAGCCGGTCGGCGAACTCCCACATCCGGTCGCCCCGCAGGGTCACGTGGCAGCCGATCGGCATGCCCTCGCGCAGCTTGAACTGCGCGATGGACTTGCGGGCCTTGGTGACCGACGGCTTCTGGCCGGTGATCGCGGTGAGGTCGCGCACGGCGGCGTCGATCACCTTGGAATCACGCGCGGCCTCGCCGACGCCCATGTTCACCACGATCTTCACCAGACCGGGGATCTGCATGACGTTCTCGTAGCCGAACTCCTTGTGAAGCTCCGGCGCGATCTCCTCGCGGTACTTCTGCTTCAGACGCGGCAGCGTCTTCTCCGCAGTGGCTGCGGTCATCAGATTTCCTTCCCAGTCTTGCGGGCGATGCGCACGCTCCGGCTGGCGGTGTACTCCGTGCCGTCCGGACGACGCTTGGTCACCTCACGGCGCTCGTAGCCGACCCGGGTGACGACTTCCTTACCGTCCACCTTGACCAGCAGCTGCACGTTGGAGGCGTCGATCGGCGCCTCGGTCGTGATGATGCCGGCGGCATTGTTCTGCCGGGTGGAGTTGTTCTGGGTCTCCCGCTTGTGCTTCTTCACCAGGTTCACGCCCTGGACGGTCACGCGGCCGGCCTGCGGGTCGACGGCGATGATCTCGCCGGTCGCGCCCTTGTCCTTGCCCGCGATGACCTTGACGCGGTCACCCTTCTTCACATGCAGCGAATTCGCCATTCTCACAACACCTCCGGCGCCAGCGAGATGATCCGCATGTACTTCTTCTCGCGCAACTCACGGCCGACCGGACCGAAGATGCGGGTGCCACGGGGCTCCCCGTCGTTCTTCAGGATCACGGCGGCGTTCTCATCGAACTTGATGTAGGAGCCGTCGGGACGACGGGTCTCCTTCACGGTACGGACGATGACCGCCTTGACGACCTCGCCCTTCTTCACGTTTCCACCCGGAATGGCGTCCTTGACCGTCGCGACGATCTTGTCGCCCAGACCGGCGTAGCGACGCTTCGAGCCACCGAGCACCCGGATGCACAGCAATTCCTTGGCACCGGTGTTGTCGGCGACCTTCAGTCGCGTCTCCTGCTGGATCATCTGCTCTCTCCCCTGGTCACTTCGCCTTTTCGAGGACCTCGACCAGGCGCCACCGCTTGGTGGCCGAGGACGGACGGGTCTCGGCCACGCGCACGCGGTCGCCGATGCCGGCCTCGTTGGCCTCGTCGTGGGCCTTGAGCTTCTCGGACTTGGTCATGACCTTGCCGTAGAGCGGGTGCTTGACCCGCGACTCGATCTTGACGACGACGGTCTTGTCCATCTTGTCGGACACGACGACGCCCTCACGGATCTTGCGCGCGCCGCGCTTGGCTTCGTTTTCACTCATCAGACTCACTTGTCCTCATCGGGATCGGAAATGATGCCGAGGTTCCGCTCCTGCAGCACGGTGTAGATCCGCGCGATGTCCTTGCGGGCCTCGCGCAGCCGGCCGTGGGATTCGAGCTGGCCGGTGGCCGCGGCGAACCGCAGCCCGAACAGCTCCTCCTTCAGCTCTCGCACCTTGGCGTCGAGTTCGGCGCGGGAAAGCCCACGCAGCTCGGCGGCCGTCACAGAGTTGGCCATCAGATGTCACCTGCTTCCCGCTTGATGAAGCGAGCCTTGAACGGCAGCTTGTGGATTGCCAGGCGCATGGCCTCGCGGGCCACGTCCTCGTTCACACCGGAGAGCTCGAAGAGCACCCGGCCGGGCTTGATATTGGCGATCCACCATTCCGGGGAGCCCTTGCCGGAACCCATGCGGGTCTCGGCCGGCTTCTTGGTCAGCGGACGGTCGGGGTAGACGTTGATCCACACCTTGCCACCACGCTTGATGTGGCGGGTCATGGCGATACGGGCGCTCTCGATCTGACGGTTGGTCAGGTACGAGGATTCCAGAGCCTGGATGCCGTACTCGCCGAAGGCCAGCTTGGTACCGCCCTTGGCGACACCGTCCCGCCTCGGGTGGTGCTGCTTGCGGTGCTTGATCCTGCGCGGAATCAACATGGTCAGGCTCCTGCGGTCTCAGCGGCCACGACCTCGGGGGCAGCCCCCTCGGCCACGGCCTCGGCGCGACGGCGACCGCCGCGCTCCGGACGATCGGGACGCCCACCGTCACGGCGCGGGCCGCGAGCCGGACGGGCGCGACCGCCGGCAGCCTGCCGGGCGGCCTTCTGGGCGGCGCGCTCGGCGCGGTTGCCGGAGACGTCACCCTTGTAGATCCACACCTTCACGCCGATCCGGCCGAAGGTGGTACGGGCCTCGTAGAAGCCGTAGTCGATGTCGGCGCGCAGGGTGTGCAGCGGCACACGACCTTCGCGGTAGAACTCCGACCGGCTCATCTCGGCGCCGCCGAGACGGCCCGAGCACTGGATTCGGATGCCCTGGGCGCCGGCGCGCATGGCGCTCTGCTGCGCCTTGCGCATCGCGCGGCGGAAGGCCACGCGGGCGCCCAGCTGCTCGGCGATGCCCTGAGCCACCAGCTGCGCATCGGTCTCGGGGTTCTTGACCTCGAGGATGTTCAACTGCACCTGCTTGCCGGTCAGCTTCTCCAGCTGGGCGCGGACGCGCTCCGCCTCGGCGCCGTTGCGGCCGATGACGATGCCCGGACGCGCGGCGTACAGGAAGATGGTCACCCGCTCGCTGCGGCGCTCGATCTCCACCGAGGAGATGCCGGCCCGCTCCAGGGTCTTGGTCAGGTAGCGGCGGATCTTGACGTCCTCGGCCACCAGCTCGGCGTAGTTCTTGTCGGCGTACCACCGGGTCTTGTGATCGGTGGTGATCCCCAGGCGGAAGCCGTACGGGTTGATCTTCTGACCCATGCTCAGGCCTCCTTCGGTTCGACGACGACGGTGATGTGGCTGCCCCGCTTCAGGATGCGGCTGGCCGAACCCTTCGCCCGGGGACGGATCCGCCGCAGGGTCATGCCCTCGTCGACGAACGCTGCCGAGATGTACAGGCTGTCGGCCCGGAGGCCTTCGGTGTACTCGGCATTGGCCTTGGCGCTGGCGACCACCTTGTAGACGGGCTCGGAAGCCGCCTGCGGGGCGAACTTCAGCACGTCCAGGGCGGCGTCCACGTCCATACCGCGCACCAGGTCGACCACGCGACGCACCTTCAGCGGCGACATCCGGACGTGACGCGCGATCGCGTACGAGCCAGGACGATCCCCGAGCAGGGCAGCGCGACGGCTGGGTCGCTCCTTGTTGCTACTCACAATCTGTTCCTTCTCTCGCTGCCTCAGCGGCGACGCGACTTCTTGTCTTCCTTGATGTGCCCGCGGTAGGTGCGGGTCGGGGCGAATTCGCCCAGCTTGTGGCCGATCATCGCCTCGGTCACGAAGACCGGGACGTGCTTGCGCCCGTCGTGCACGGCCAGGGTGTGGCCGATCATGTCCGGGGTGATCATGGAGCGCCGGGACCAGGTCTTGATGACCTGCTTGGTGCCCTTCTCGTTCTGGAGGTCAACCTTCTTCGCCAGATGGTCATCGACGAAGGGGCCCTTCTTCAGGCTGCGTGGCATCTATCTCACCTGTCCCGATCAGCGCTTCTTGCCGGACTTGCGGCGGCGCACGATCATCTTGTTGCTGGCCTTGTTCTTGTCACGGGTACGGCCCTCCGGCTTGCCCCACGGGCTCACCGGGTGACGGCCACCGGAGGTGCGACCCTCGCCACCACCGTGCGGGTGGTCGATCGGGTTCATCACGACACCGCGGACGGTCGGGCGGATGCCCTTCCAGCGGTTACGGCCGGCCTTGCCCCAGTTGATGTTCGACTGCTCGGCATTGCCGACCTCGCCGACCGTCGCGCGGCAGCGCACGTCCACCATCCGCATTTCGCCCGAGGGCAGCCGCAGGGTGGCGTACTTGCCCTCGCGGGCGACCAGCTGGATGCGGGCGCCGGCCGAACGGCCGAGCTTCGCACCGCCGCCGGGACGCAGCTCCACGGCGTGCACCGTGGTGCCGACCGGGATGTTGCGCAGCGGCAGGTTGTTGCCGGGCTTGATGTCAGCACCCTCGCCGGCCTCGACCGGATGGCCCTGCTTGAGGCCGTTCGGCGCGATGATGTAGCGCTTCTCGCCGTCGGCGTAGTGCAGCAGCGCGATCCGGGCGGTGCGGTTCGGGTCGTACTCGATGTGAGCGACCTTGGCCGGCACGCCGTCCTTGTCGTAGCGCTTGAAGTCGATCAGCCGGTAGGCCTGCTTGTGACCGCCGCCGATGTGCCGGGTGGTGATCCGGCCGGAGCTGTTGCGTCCACCGGTCTTCGGCTTCGACGTGGTGAGCGACTTCTCCGGGGTGGAGCGGGTCAGCTCGGCGAAGTCCGAGACCGACGAGCCACGACGGCCCGGGGTGGTCGGCTTGTACTTACGAATAGCCATGTTCTCGTCCTCTTCGCTCTCAGACCGCCGGGCCGGAGAAGATGTCGATGCGCTGGCCGTCGGCCACCGAGACGATCGCCCGCTTCACATCGGGACGCTTACCCCAGCCGTAGCGGGTGCGGCGGCGCTTGCCGACGCGGTTGATCGTGTTCACGCTGGTGACCTTGACGCCGAAGACCTGCTCGACCGCGATCTTGATCTGGGTCTTGTTCGCGTCGCGCGCCACCTCGAAGGTGTACTTGTTCTCGTCGAGCAGGCCGTAGCTCTTCTCGCTGACGACCGGCGCGAGCAGGATGTCGCGATGGTCGGTGATCTTGTAGTCGCTCACTTGCCGGCCTCCTTAGCGGGCGCAGTCTCCTCGGTAGCGGACTGGCCGGTGAAGACCGCCAGCGCCGCGGTGGTGAACACCACGTCATCGCTCACCAGCACGTCGTAGGTGTTCAGCTGGTCGACCGCGATCGCGTGCACCGAGGCGACGTTGCGCAGGCTCAGCCAGGCCACGTCCTCGTCGCGGGAAAGGATCACCAGCAGCTTGGCGCCGCTCACCGCCGAGAGCGCGGAAAGCGCGGCCTTGGTGGAAGGGGTCTCCCCCGTCACGATCTGGTCGATCACGTGGACGCGACCCTCGCGGGCCCGATCGGAGAGCGCACCGCGGAGCGCGGCGGCGATCATCTTCTTGGGCGTCCGCTGGGCGTAGCTGCGCGGCTGCGGGCCGTGGACGACGCCACCGCCGGTCCACTGCGGGGCGCGGCGCGAACCCTGACGGGCGCGGCCGGTGCCCTTCTGACGCCACGGCTTGGCGCCACCGCCGGAAACCTCACCCCGGGTCTTGGTGGAGTGGGTGCCCTGGCGGGCGGCGGCCTGCTGGGCCACCACGACCTGGTGGATCAGCGGGACGTTGGTCTGGGCGTCGAAATCCTTGGCGGGCAGATCGACGGTCTTCTTGGTGCCGAGCACCGCGACGGTCAGCGACTCGCTCATGCCTGGGCTCCCTTCTTGGCGGCGGACCGCACCACGACGAGGGCGCCCTTGGGGCCGGGCACGGAGCCCTTGACCAGGATCAGCCCGCGCTCGGCATCGACCGCATGGACGGTGAGGTTCTGCACGGTGACCTTCTCGACGCCCATCCGGCCGGCCATCCGGGTGCCCTTGAAGACATGGCCCGGGGTGGCGGACTGACCGATGGAGCCCGGCGAGCGGTGCTTGCGGTGCACACCGTGGCTGGCGCGCAGGCCCTTGAAGCCGTGCCGCTTCATGACGCCGGCGGTGCCCTTGCCCTTGCTGACGCCGGTCACGTCCACGACCTCGCCGGCGGCGAAGACCTCGGCGGTCAACTCCTGGCCGAGCTCGTAGGTGCTGGCATCGGAGGTGCGCAGTTCGACCAGGTGCTTGCGGGGGGTGACCCCGGCCCGCTCGAAGTGGCCGGCGGCCGGCTTGGTGACGCTCTTCGCCTTGACCGCGCCGAAGCCCAGCTGGACGGCGGAGTAGCCGTCGTTGTCGGGGGTGCGGATCTGGGTGACCACGTTCGGGCCGGCCTGGATGACGGTGACCGGAACGACCTGATTGGCCTCGTTCCACACCTGGGTCATGCCGAGCTTGGTGCCCAGCAGTCCTTTGATCTTACGTTCGCTGCTCATGACCGGTGACCTCACGGAAGCTTGATCTCGATGTCGACACCGGCCGGAAGGTCGAGCCGCATCAGCGAGTCGACGGTCTTCGGCGTCGGGTCGAGGATGTCGATCAGCCGCTTGTGCGTACGCATCTCGAAATGCTCGCGGCTGTCCTTGTACTTGTGGGGAGAACGGATCACGCAGAACACGTTCTTCTCGGTCGGCAGCGGCACGGGTCCTGCGACCTTCGCGCCGGTACGGGTCACGGTGTCGACGATCTTCTTCGCCGAGGAGTCGATGACCTCGTGGTCGTAAGCCCGGAGTCGAATCCGGATCTTCTGTCCCGCCACTGGATGTCCTTTACTCTCTCATCGGTGCTCTCCCGGTGCATCTTCCGGATGAGCTGTTGCTCCGACCCCCGCGGTCGGGCGTGTCGGGCCTGTTCTGGGCCGCACACGATCCGTTTTGGATGAGTCGTGGTAGGGCCCGGCACTGACGCACCAGACTTGCCGGCCGGCCGCCCGAGGGGGCGTCCGATCCGGAGCAACCTGTCGATTCTTTCACGCAGGGCGTGATGATGCCAAATCGACGCCGGCCCCACGGCACAGGTGTGCGACCACCGGCCCGAATGGGTGGAACGGCCGCCTCCCGCGGCCCTGCGGCGGCTTCCGGCGGGTCGTCGCCGGGGGCCAACTCGCCAACCGTTGAAAAATCGTTTCGACAAAGTTCACCCGAACCCCTTACCCGCTCCCGGGTGGACGTGGCAGCATTCGGCCCACGACAGCAGCTGCTACCCCTCTTCAGGCGGAGGATTCTCCGCGGGCACGTGCTTTCCAGCGCAAGATCGCGCTCCTCGCCGGCGCCGGCATGTTCATCGATGGCTTCGACGTCGCGGTGATCGCGGTCGCGCTGCCCGGCCTCCGGGCGGCGTGGGAGATCACCGACGGTCTGGTCTCCGGCATCGTCGCCTCCTCCGTCGTCGTCGGCATGTTCTTCGGCATGATGTTCGGCGGCCGACTGGTCGACAAGTTCGGCCGGCGCAAGATGTACCTGTTCGACCTGGTCGGCTTCGTCCTCTTCGCGCTCTTCGCCGCCGTCTCGCAGAACGTCTGGCAGTTGATCGCCGCACGCTTCCTGCTGGGCATCTTCATCGGCGCCGACTACCCGATCAGTTCGTCGGTGACGGCCGAGTTCACCTCGCCAAGACGCCGCGGCCGGCTCATCATCTTCATGTCGCTGATGTGGCAGCTGGGCGCCTTCACCGCCTACCTCACCGGCATCCTGCTGATGGGCGCCGGCGGCGACGCCTGGCGCTGGATGCTCGCCTGCGGTGCGCTGCTGGCCATCATCGTCATCGCGCTGCGGCACTCCATGCCGGAATCCCCCCGCTGGCTGCGGACGCAGGGCCTCAACGAGGAGGCGGACGCGATCGAGCGCGAGATGCTGGAGAAACACGATCTGGTCATCGACTCCCGCGCCAAGGCCGCCCCCACCGAGAAGGCCAGGTGGTCGGAGCTGTTCACCCCGAACATGCGCCGCGCGACCATCTTCTGCTCGGTCTTCTGGTTCGCCTTCGCGGTCTCCTTCTACGGCATCCAGATGTACACCCCGACCATCCTCGCCCCGTTCACCGAGGGACGCCCGGAGCTCGCCTTCCTGGGCGCCGCCCTGATCGCCTCGCTGGGCGTCGCCGGCGCCGGCATCGGCATGGTGACCGTCGAGCGGCTGGGACGCCGCCGGCAGATGATCTGGTGCTTCATCGGCATGGTGATCGCGCTGGTCGTCCTCGCGCTCATGCAGGAGCCCACCCTGGCCTTCCTGATCGTCCTGCTCTCGATCACCATCCTGCTGGCCAACCTCGGGCCCGGCGTGCTCAACATGGTCTACCCGAACGAGATGTTCCCGACCCGGCTGCGCGGCACCGGCGTGGGCTTCGCCGGCTCGGTCAGCCGGATCGGCTCCATCCTCGGCGTGCTGGTCTTCCCCGTCCTGGTGCAGTCCTGGGGGATGGCGAACGCGACCTGGCTGTTCGCGGTGGTGGCCATCCTGGGCATGATCACCGCCATCTTCCTCGCCCCCGAGACCAAGGGCCGCGACATGGACGAACTGGAGGATCTGGCCAACAACGGCTGGCGTGACGACGCCGGCAACCGGGTCTTCTACGGCCCCTACAAGACGAAGGCCTAGGGCATGGTCTCCGACTTCTTCGCCACCACGGCCGACGACTGGACCGATCCCACCGGCCAGCTCCACGCCTACCTGGTGCCGGATGCCGCGACCCGGGAGCGACTGGCCCGCGCGGTGGCGGCGGTGGCCCACCTCGGCTACCTCGCGCCGCAGCCGATCGACGGCCTGCACGCGACCGTGCAACGGTTCCCCTTCCTGATCGGCGAGCTGGACGAGGCCACGCTGACCCAGCTGCAGGAGAGCGCGGCGGCTTCGGCCGCCGGGCTCTCCCCCGTCCGGCTCGGCTTCGGCGAGGTGGTGCCGACGGTGAACTCGGTGCTGACCCTGGCCCCCCCGGACGACCAGTGGGCGGCGGTGGTGGATCTCGCTCGAACCGCGGCCGCCGCCGCGCTCGGCGACGCGGCGCTGCACTACCAGCCGCCGTTCGGGCCGCACATCACCATCGCCTACGCGACCGGCGAGGGAGCTGACAGCGACGTGGTGGCGGCCCTGGCCGACGCCGGGGCGGACGGTCCGGCCGGCGAGATCGTCTTCACCGAACTCGCCTGGTGCGCCGTCCATCAGAACAAGGCGGAGGGCACCTACACCTTCGAGACCTTGTTCGCCACGCCGCTGGCGGGCTGACTCAGAGGAGCTCGCGGAGCCGCCGCAGCCGGGCGAGGGAGGATTCCCGGCCCAGCAGTTCCATGGATTCGAAGAGCGGCGGGGAGACGTTCGAGCCGGTCAGCGCGAGCCGCACCGGGCCGAAGGCGAACTTGGGCTTGATGCCCAGGCCGTCGACCAGCGCCTCGCGCAACGCCGCCTGGATGGCCTCGTGGTCCCACCGGTCGAGGCCGGCCAGTGCCGTCGTCGCGGCGTCCACCACGGCGGCGGCGTCCGGGCCGGCCTTGGCCAGCGCGTCGGGGTCGATGACGAGATCGGCGTCGGCGGTGAACAGGTAGGCCAGCTTCGGCACCGCCTCGCCGAGCAGCACCAGCCGCTCCTGCACCAGCGGGATCGCCCGGCGCAGCAGGTCGACCTGGGCCGGTGTCGGGTCGCTCCACTGGCCCTCACGCACGGCGTGGGCGATCACCCGGTCGGCCAGTTCCCCGGCGGTCAGCGCGCGGATGTACTCGCCGTTGAGCGAGTTCAGCTTGGTCAGATCGAAGATCGGGCCGGTGGTGTTCACCTTGTCCCACTCGAAGCTCGCGACGAAGTCGTCGAAGCTCGCCAGGTCGCTCCCCTCGTGCACCGGCGGGTAGGCCAGCAGCTGCAGGAAGTTGCGCAGCGCCTCGGGCAGGTAGCCCTGCTCGAGGAACCAGGTCAGCCGGGCCGCCGGGTTCTTGCGCTTGGAGATCTTCGACTTGTCGGTATTGCGCAGCAGCGGCATGTGGGCGAAGGCGGGCTCGTCCCAGCCCAACCAGCGGTAGAGCAGCAGGTGCTTGGGGGTGGACGAGATCCACTCCTCACCGCGCACCACGTGGGTGATCGCCATCAGGTGGTCGTCCACCACGACCGCCAGGTGGTAGGTCGGGAAGCCGTCCGCCTTCAGGATCACCTGGTCGTCCGGACGGGGGGCGTTCACCTCACCCCGGATCAGGTCGGTGAAGCTCAGCGGAGCGTCCTCCGGGATCAGCATCCGCACCACCGGGGTCTCGCTGAACCCCGGCAGTTCGGCCCGCTGCTCGCGGGTGAGCCCGTAGCAGAGCCGGTCGTAGCCGGTCACCGCCGACTTGGCGGCCTGCTGCTGCGCGCGCAACTCGGCCAGCCGTTCGGTGGAGCACCAGCAGTAGTAGGCGTGGCCGGCCTCGATCAGCTGCTCGACGTAGGGACGGTAGGTCTCCAGCCGCTCCGACTGCCGGTACGGCGCGTACGGCCCGCCGCGGTCGGGGCCCTCGTCCCACTGCAGGCCCAGCCAGCTCAGCGTGTCGTAGATCTGCTGTTCGGAGGTCTCGACATACCGGGCCCGGTCGGTGTCCTCGATGCGCAGCACGAAGGCGCCGCCGGTCGCGCGCGCGTAGGCGAGGTTGAACAGAGACATGTAGGCGGTTCCGACGTGCGGATCGCCGGTCGGCGACGGCGCGACCCGAAGACGAGCAGGAGAGTTCATAGCTCGCTCAGCCTAATACAGCTGGTTGCGGGGTACATCCCGGGTCAGGCCCGGGATGACGGGCCTAGGTTGAGCGCCTGCCCCATCAACGTCATCCCGGCCTCCGAGCCGGGATCCCGACGCAACCACCTGCAGTCCCGCAGGCGCGTGCACAGGTTTCCGCGATGGTAGTTTGGCGGCCATGACCGAGCCTGCCGCCAACGACTTCATCCGCGACATCATCCGGCGGGACAACGAGCAGGGCAGCTACGGCGGACGCGTCCAGACCCGGTTCCCACCCGAACCGAACGGCTACCTGCACATCGGTCACGCCAAGGCGATCACGGTCGACTTCGGGACGGCGCGCGACTTCGGCGGGGTATGCAACCTGCGGCTGGACGACACCAACCCCGACACCGAGGAGACCGAGTACGTCGAGTCGATCCTGGCCGACATCGCCTGGCTGGGCTACTCCCCCGCCCAGGTGCTGCATGCCTCCGACTACTTCGGCCAGCTCTACGAATGGGCCGAGTATCTGGTCGGGCAGGGCCTGGCGTACGTCGACGACCAGGACAACGAGACCATCTCCGCCCAGCGCGGCGGCTTCGGCAAGCCGGGCATCGACAGCCCCTATCGCGATCGCTCCGCCACCGAGAACCTCGATCTGTTCCGCCGGATGCGGGCCGGGGAGTTCCCGGACGGGGCGAAGGTGCTGCGCGCCCGGATCGACATGAACCACGAGAACATGGCGCTGCGCGACCCGGTGATGTACCGCATTCGGCACAGCCACCACTTCCGCACCGGCGACGACTGGTGCATCTACCCCACCTACGACTGGGCGCACGGCCAGAGCGACGCCATCGAGGGGGTCACCCACTCGATCTGCACCCTGGAGTTCGACACCCACCGTCCGCTCTACGACTGGTACCTCTCGCAACTGCCGCTGCCGGGCGACCAGCCCAGGCAGATCGAGTTCGCCCGGCTGGAACTCACCCACACCGTCACCAGCAAGCGGCGTCTCGCCGGGCTGGTCGCCGACGGCGTGGTGGACGGCTGGGACGACCCGCGGATGCCGACCCTTTCCGGCCTGCGCCGGCGCGGCTACCCGGCGGCCGCCATCCGGGCCTTCTGCACCGAGATCGGGACGACCCGCACCAACAGCCGGCAGAACATCGAGGCTCTGGAGTCCTTCGTCCGCCGCGAGCTGAACGCCACCGCGCAACGGCGGATGGCGGTGCTGCATCCGTTGCGACTGGTGATCGACAACTGGCCGACGGACGAAGCCGGACGGCCGGTGACCGAGTATTTCGAGGTCACCAACAATCCGGAGAACCCGGCCGACGGCACCCGCGAGGTCGCCTTCAGCGGTGAGCTGTTCATCGAGGCCGAGGACTTCGCCGAGGTGCCGCCACCCAAGTTCTTCCGGCTCTCCCCCGGCCGCGAGGTGCGGCTCCGCGGCGCCTACCTGATCACCGCTACAGGTGTGGAGAAGGACGCCGACGGCGTTATCACGACCGTCCATGCCACCTACGATCCGGCCACCCGCGGCGGTGACGCCCCGGACGGGCGCAAGGTGAAGTCGACCATGCACTGGGTCTCCGCGCCGCACGCCGTCGAGATCACCGCAGCCCTCTACGATCGGCTGTTCACCGCCGCCGTCCCGGGTGAGGCCACCGGCGAACCGCTGGACGACCTCAACCCCGCCTCCCGCGAACTGCTGACCGGCGTGGCGGAAGCCGCGCTGGCCGATGCGGCCCCGGGTCAGGTGGTGCAGTTCGAGCGGCTGGGCTACTTCGCCGCCGACCCGGACACTCCCCTGCTCTTCCACCGGACGGTCGGGCTGCGCGACGAGTGGGCCGCCATCCAGCGCCGTCAAGGCTGAGTACCGCGCAACGACCCTTCGACAGGCTCAGGGATCGTCGAAGGGTCGCGCGCGGCCAGGTCGGAGTGGAGCCGGTCAGCCGACCTTGGTGTAGCTGCCGTCCACCAGCTTGTAGTAGGTGATCGTCTTCTTCGAGGAGCGCCACATCGCGATGTCGTAGCCCTTCTCGGCCGCCACCTGGTCGCCGAACTCGACCAGGAAGTCACCGGGCAGATCCTTGGCGGGGCCCGAGTTCGGCTTGGGGGTCATGTACCACTTGATGATGCCGGGGTAGTAGGCCGCCTTCGCCGCCGCGGCCTCCTTGCTCAGGCCGAAGAGACCTTCCGCGATGTCCGGGTTGATGTCCGGCACCGAGGCCCAGGTGGTGGAGTCGTAGCCCGCCATGGAGATGTCCGGGTTGAAGAACAGGATCAGCTCCGCCGGAACCGAGGCCTGAACGTCGGTAAGGCCCAGCTTCTTCAGTTCCTTCTGCTTCGACGGATAGTTCTCGGTCGGCGAGGCCGGGTGCCCCTTGTAGTAGTAGCCGTACTTCTTGCCGTAGTACTTCACGGCGAACCCGGCGTAGTCGGCGAAGTTCTGCTCGACGTTGTTCACCAGCGTGGTGCCCAGGAAGAGCATCACCTTCTTGTCGGACTTGACCGCATCGGCGAAGTAGGCGTCGTTGAACCGGTAGACCCGCTTGAACTCCGAGACCGCCTGGTCGCCCGCGTTCCGCAGCGCGGTCAGCTTGTTGCCCAGGTTCACCGCGACCACCTTGGGGCTGGTCTGCGCGGCGTGGGCGAAGGTGCCCGTCTCGGCCTTCGGGTTGAGCAGGGCCGGGCGTCCCAGCCACCACTTCGCGGACGGCTCGACGTCCACCCCCGCGTAGATGGCCTTGCGGCCCTTCGTGCCCGACAGATGCGGTTTGCCGTCCTTGTACGACTTCGCCTTCGCCTTGTTCCACTGCTCGACCAGCTTCTGGTGCTGGGCGGCCGGATCCTTCCCGCCGTAGCTCTTGGCGAACTGCGCGTACGAGTGCGTCCCGTCGGAGAGGAAGGTGATGGTGTAGCGATCCTCGGGGATCTTGTTCGCGTACAGCAGGTTGTGCACCAGGTGCGCGGTGTAGTCGTTCACATAGAGGTGGAAGACGGAATCCTTGTTCAGCTTGCGCAGATCCTTGATGTACGCCTTGATCGGCGCGATCGCGGCGGACTTGTAGCTGTTCAGGGAGACCCGCGTGGCATTCTGCTTCGCGGTCAGGTAGGGCACGGCGTAGACGCCGTCGGGCAGCTTCTTCCAATCCCACTGGTGAGCCCGGGTCAGCCGCACGATCACCGGGATGCGCTCCTCACCGGTGCCGCGGATGGTGCCGTTGCCCCACAGCGAGGTGGTGAACATGGTGCCGGGCAGCGTGCCGCCCAGTGGAGCGATGATGTACTCGTCGGCGACGATCCCGAGGCTGACCGCCTTGTTGGTCCTGACCTTCTTCTTCCCCTGGTAGAACCGGGCGGTGATGCTCCACTTGCCGTAGTCGGAAAGGTCGCAGGTGAAGTCCTCGTCCTCGGGAATCGGCAGCGCCCGGGTGCAGGTGACCTTCCGGGTGGTGGTCTTGCCGTACGTCATCGTCGCGGTCAGGGTGACCTTGGACGCGGCCGCCGGGATCGACGGGTCGACCTCGACCGCGACGGCGGTGGTCTGCTCCACCTGGTCGAAGGTCAGTTTCCAGTTCGGCTTCACGGCGGCGGCCGGAGCCGGCTCGGCCACCGGGGCGGGTACGGGTTCAGGGGTGACGGTCGGGTCGGCGGCGGCGATGGACGCCGGAAGCGAGGACAGCAGCAGGCCGGCTGCGAGAGCGGCAGCCACCCAGACGGGGCGTTTCATGGGGTTTCCATTCTCTCCAAATGGGACATCGGTGTCAGCACAAGTCTCACACAGGAATTCCACATCCGCGGGCATTCACCGCATCCAACTCTGATTTTCCCTGGTTTCCGGGGGCACGGCGGTTGCGCGCAGCCGCTAGCCTGTGCCTCATGACCGAATCGCAGCAGTGGTTCGAGGAACACCTCGGGCCCGTCGAGATCATTGCCTTCGAGCTTCCCGGCGACTCCTCCATGGAGCCGTGGGATGAGCTCCTGGCCGCCGTCGACAATCACCTGATCCGCATCCTCGACCTGGAGTTCCTGCACCGGACCGCCGAGGACGAGGCCGAGGTGCTCGACGCCGACAGCCTCCCCGAGGCCATCGGCCTGGATCTGCCGGCCTTCGCCGGATCGTCCAGCGACCTGCTGGACGAGCAGGACATCGTCGATCTGCTGGAGGAGGTGCCGGTCGGCGCCACCCTGGTGGTGCTGCTGGTCGAGCACCTCTCGCTGCTGCCGGTGATCCGGTCCTTCGAGAGCCACGGCGCCCACCTGGTGCTGGCCGGTCCGGTCAGCGGCGACGACCTCGCCCACGCCCTGGACGACAACGACGACGAAGACGAGCTGTAGGAGATTCGCCATGGGATTGCTCAGAACCGCCGCGCGGGTTTCCGTCGCCACCCACGTCCACGGCAACATCCGCCGCCGCCAGGAGCAGCGCTGGGCCGCGGAGGATCAGGCCGCCGCCGCCCGGGTCGCCGCGGCAGCGCCGCAGCCGGCGCCCCCGCCCCAGGACCCGGCTCCCGCCTGGGCTCAGCCGCCGGCCGTCCCCGCCGCCGCGGCCCCGGCGGAGGCCATGAGCCGGCAGCTCGAACAGCTCACCCAGCTGGGTCAGCTGCGGGCCGCGGGCATCCTGACCGACGCCGAGTTCGAGGCCAAGAAGGCGATCATCCTCGCCTCCTGAAAACCTCGCCGTCGGCCGTGTATCCGGTGGGCGACAAGCACTAGGGTGTGCCCATGGAGCTACCCGTCCTGGTGATCGGCGAGGCGCTGATCGACATCGTCATTCCGTTCTCCGGCGACACCGTCGAGCATGTCGGCGGCAGTCCGGCGAATGTCGCGATCGGCCTGGCCCGGCTCGGGCACAGCGCCCGGCTCGCCACCCATATCGGAACCGACGCCCGCGGTCAGCGGATCGCCGCCCTGCTGGCGAGAGAACAGGTCGCGCTGGCGCCCGGCAGCGAACGAGCCGAACGGACGCCCACCGCGGCCGCTCACCTCGACGTCACCGGCGCGGCGACCTACGAGTTCGATCTCGACTGGCAGCTGGATCCCGAGCTGGAGGTCGCCGCCGGCCACGTCCACACCGGATCGATCGCCGCCACCCTGCAGCCCGGCGGAGAGTCGGTGGCGGCCATCGTCGCCCGGGCCCGCCAGACCGCGACCGTCTCCTACGACCCCAACGCCCGTCCGTCGCTGATGGTCAGCGCCGACCTGGTGCGCGACGAGATCGAGTCGCTGGTGGCCGCCTCCGACGTGGTGAAGGCCTCCGACGAGGACATCGCGTGGCTGTACCCGGGCCGATCCCTGGAGGAGGTGCTGACCGGCTGGGCCAACCTCGGCCCGCAGGTCTGCGCCGTCACCCGCGGCGGCGAAGGTGCGCTGGTGCTCGTGCAGGAGGAGTTCCGGCAGTTCGCCGCCCCGCCGACCGTCGTGGTCGACACGGTGGGCGCCGGCGACTCCTTCATGTCGGGCTTCGTCTCAGGCCTCTTGGATGCCGGCCTGCTCGGCGGAGTGGACGCCCGCGACCGGCTCGCGACCGCCGGCTGGGACGAGATCGCCCCGGCCGTCGAACGCGCCCTGGCCTGCGCCGCGATCACCGTCTCCCGAGCCGGCGCCAATCCCCCGACGCGCGCCGAACTGTAGTCGTCTTGATGAGAGATCCCGGGTCAAGCCCGGGATGACGGTGGTTGGGGCGCCTGCGAACGTCACCACGTTGTAGGGGGTCCGCGAACCCAACCCGTCATCCGGGGCTACGACCCGGGATCTCTAGCCGATGCCCTGGTACCGCCCGCGGTGATGCACGAGGGGTGCGTCCTCGCCGGTCACCGTGACCTGCTCCACCGTGCCGGTGACCAGCAGCGACCAGCCCACCTCCACGGCCGATTCCAGGCGCAGCCCGGCCCAGCTGCGGTCGCCGGCGAGCACCGGCCCCCAGGCGGTCTGGACGAACTCGGCCTGCGTGAAGCGGCCGCCGGGGGCCGGCGCGCGTCCGGCGAAGACATCGGCCAGGTAGTGCTCCTCGCGGCGCAGCAGGGTCACCGCCAGCTTCTGCGTCCGTCCCAGCAGGTCGACCAGATCCGACAGCGGATCGAGCAGGCCGAGCACCCGGGCCGGTGTCCCGTTGGCCACCATCAGCGAGGAGACGGTCAGGCCGGCGGCGTCACCCGCCGCGCCGGCCGTCCACAGGGTCACCCCGGCGGCCAGGCGGCCGCGCAACTGGCGCACCACGTCGCGCTCGGCGTCCGCGAACGGGTCGGAGGAGTGGATGGTCACGATCGGCCAATCTACGCCGCTGCCGTGGCTCGCGCCGCCCCTCCCCCACCGGTTGAGATACGACGAAGCGCCGGCCCCCGAAGGGGCCGGCGCTCAGCCTTGCTTGGTTCAGAGCCTCACTTGAGGATCTTGGTCACACGACCCGCACCCACGGTGCGGCCACCCTCGCGGATGGCGAACTTCAGGCCGTCCTCCATCGCGATCGGCTTGTTCAGGTGCACGGTCATGTCGGTGTTGTCACCGGGCATCACCATGTCGGTGCCCTCGGGCAGCTGAACCACGCCGGTCACGTCGGTGGTGCGGAAGTAGAACTGCGGGCTGTAGTTGGAGAAGAACGGCTTGTGACGGCCACCCTCTTCCTTGGTCAGCACGTAGACGTTGGCCTCGAAGTCGGTGTGCGGGGTGGTCGAACCCGGCTTGATGACAACCATGCCGCGCTCGACGTCGTCCTTCTTGGTGCCGCGGAGCAGCAGGCCGACGTTCTCGCCCGCGCGACCCTCGTCGAGGATCTTGCGGAACATCTCAACACCGGTGATGGTGGTGGTCTGCTTCTTCTCGGCGATGCCGATGATGTCGACGGTCTCACCGGTGCGGACGATGCCGCGCTCGATACGACCGGTCACCACGGTGCCACGACCGGTGATGGTGAAGACATCCTCGATCGGCATCAGGAACGGCTTCTCGGTCTCGCGCTCGGGCTGCGGGATGTACTCGTCCACGGCGTTCATGAGCTCGACGATGGCGTCGGCCCACTTGGCGTCGCCGTTCATCGCCGGGAAAGCGGCGACGCGGACGATCGGCGAGTCCTCGTCGAACTCCTGGGCGGCGAGCAGCTCGCGCACCTCAAGCTCGACGAGCTCGATGAGCTCCTCGTCATCGACCATGTCGCACTTGTTCAGCGCGACGACGATCGCCGGCACGCCGACCTGACGGGCCAGCAGCACGTGCTCGCGGGTCTGCGGCATCGGGCCGTCGGTGGCGGCGACCACGAGGATCGCACCGTCCATCTGAGCGGCACCGGTGATCATGTTCTTGACGTAGTCGGCGTGACCCGGGCAGTCAACGTGGGCGTAGTGACGCGCCTCGGTCTGGTACTCGACATGGGCGATCGAGATCGTGATACCACGCTGACGCTCTTCCGGCGCCTTGTCGATCTGATCGAAGGCCGAAACCGCGTTGAGGTCGGGGTAACGGTCGTGGAGCACCTTCGTAATCGCCGCGGTCAGAGTGGTCTTGCCGTGGTCGATGTGCCCGATGGTGCCGATGTTACAGTGCGGCTTGGTCCGCTCGAACTTGGCCTTTGCCACTTGGGCTCCTTCTCGGATGGACGCCACGCGCTTGCCGCGGGGCGGTGTGTTGGTTGTCTGACTGCATGGTCACGATCCGCTTTCGGGCGGACCCGACCAAGTCTTGTCTACTGACGGTTGGGAGTCAAACTGGAGGCTACGCCCCGCCGCGACCCTTGGCGATGATCTCCTCCGCCACCGTCTTGGGGCACTCGCCGTAGGAGTGGAACTCCATGGCGTAGGACGCCTGCCCCGAGGTCTTGCTGCGCAGGTCGCCGACGTAGCCGAACATCTCCGACAGCGGCACCAGCGCCCGGACGACCTGGTTGCCGTGCGCCTCGTCCATGCCCTGCACCTGGCCACGGCGGCTGTTGATGTCGCCGATCACGGTGCCGAGGTACTCGTCCGGAGTGGTCACCTCGACCGCCATCAGCGGCTCCAGCAGAGCCGGGTCGGCCTTGCGGGCGGCCTCCTTGAAGACCATCGAGCCCGCGATCTTGAAGGCCAGCTCGGAGGAGTCGACGTCGTGGTAGGCACCGTCCAGCAGCGTCACCTTGATGTCCTCCACCGGGTAACCGGCCAGCGGGCCGAAGGCCATCGCCTCCTTGACGCCCTGGTCGACCGCCGGGATGTACTCCCGGGGGATGCGGCCACCGGTGACGGCGTTGACGAACTCGTAGCCCGCCCCCGGCTCCAGCGGCTCCAGGGAGATGATGACCTTGGCGTACTGACCCGAGCCACCCGACTGCTTCTTGTGGGTGTAGTCGGCCTTCTCCACCGTGCGGCGCAGGGTCTCGCGGTAGGCGACCTGCGGCTTGCCGATGTTGGCCTCGACGCGGAACTCGCGCTTCATCCGGTCGATCAGGATCTCCAGGTGAAGCTCGCCCATGCCGGCGATGATGGTCTGCCCGGTCTCCTCGTCGGTGTGCACCTGGAAGGTGGGGTCCTCCTCGGCGAGCCGCTGGATCGCGGTGGAGAGCCGCTCCTGGTCCGACTTGGTCTTGGGCTCGATCGCCTGCTCGATGACCGGGTTCGGGAAGTCCATCGACTCCAGCACCACCTGGTGCTGCGGGTCGCACAGGGTCTCACCAGTGGTGGTGTCCTTCAGGCCCATCACCGCGACGATCATGCCCGCGCCGATCTCGTCGATCTCCTCACGCTTGTTGGCGTGCATCTGGTAGATCTTGCCGATCCGCTCCTTCTTGCCCTTGGTGGAGTTGATCAGCTGGGTGCCCGCCTTCAGCACACCGGAGTAGATCCGGAGGTAGGTCAGCTTGCCCAGGTGCGGGTCGGCGGCGATCTTGAAGGCCAGCGCGGCCAGCGGATCGTCGTTGGACGGGTGCCGCTCGATGATCTCCTCGGGATGGCCCGGCTTGAAGCCGTCGATCGCGGGGACGTCGGTCGGAGCCGGCAGGTAGGCGATCATGGCGTCCAGCAGCGGCTGCACGCCCTTGTTCTTGAAAGAGGTGCCGCAGACGATCGCGTTGCCGGTGCTGGCCAGCACCACCCGGCGGATGGCCGCCTGCAGTTCGTCGACGGTGAAGTCGCGGCCCTCGTCCTCGACCTCGAGCCACAGCTCGCCGAACTCGTCGTCCAGCTCGGCCAGGGTGTGGACGAGCTCCTCGCGGGCCTCCGCGGCACGATCCGCCAGGTCGGCCGGGATCTCCTCGACCTCGTAGTCCTCGCCGACCTTGGTCTCGCCACGCCAGGTGAGGGCGCGCATGCCGACCAGGTCGACCACGCCGATGAAGTTCGCCTCGGCGCCGATCGGCAGCTGGATGATCAGCGGGGTGGCGTTCAGCCGCTCACGGATGGTCTTGACGCAGTAGTCGAAGGAGGCGCCGGTGCGGTCGAGCTTGTTGATGTAGCAGATCCGCGGCACCTTGTACTTGTCGGCCTGGCGCCAAACGGTCTGCGACTGCGGCTCCACGCCCGCCACACCGTCGAAGACGGCGACTGCGCCGTCCAGCACCCGCAGGTTGCGCTCCACCTCGACGGTGAAGTCGACGTGCCCGGGGGTGTCGATGATGTTGAGCTGGTAGCCCTTCCAGAAGCAGGTGGTGGCGGCCGAGGTGATCGTGATGCCGCGCTCCTGCTCCTGCTCCATCCAGTCCATCGTCGCGGCGCCGTCGTGCACCTCGCCGATCTTGTAGTTGATGCCGGTGTAGAACAGGATGCGCTCGGTGGTGGTGGTCTTGCCCGCGTCGATGTGGGCCATGATGCCGAGATTACGAACCTTGGCGAGATCCGTCTTGATGTCGATGGCCACGAGTGGGTCAGCCTTCCAGTCGATTGCAGGTCTTGTCAGGGATCAGGGCACGGTGCGTCACCGTGCCCTGAGAGTGGGTCAGAAAGAGGTCGGGGTCACCAGCGGTAGTGGGCGAAGGCGCGGTTGGCCTCAGCCATCTTGTGGGTGTCCTCACGCCGCTTGACGGAGGCGCCCAGGCCGTTGGAGGCGTCCAGGAGCTCATTCATCAGCCGCTCGGTCATGGTCTTCTCGCGGCGCTGCCGGGAGAAGGTGACCAGCCAGCGCAGCGCCAGGGTGTTGGCCCGGGCCGGCTTGACCTCGATCGGCACCTGGTAGGTGGCGCCACCGACGCGGCGGCTCTTCACCTCGAGGGCCGGACGGATGTTGTCCAGCGCCTTCTTCAGGGTCTGGACGGGATCAACGCCGGTCTTGGCGCGGGTGCCCTCGAGGGCGTCGTAGACGATGCTCTGGGCAGTGGTCTTCTTGCCGTCGAGCAGGATCTTGCTCACCAGCTGGGAGACGACGGGCGAGCCGTAGACCGGATCGACGACGACCGGACGCTTCGGGGCGGGACCCTTGCGAGGCATTACTTCTCCTTCTTCGCGCCGTAACGGCTGCGGGCCTGCTTGCGGTTCTTCACGCCCTGGGTGTCGAGCGAGCCGCGGATGATCTTGTAACGCACACCCGGCAGGTCCTTCACACGACCGCCGCGCACCAGCACCATCGAGTGCTCCTGCAGGTTGTGGCCGACACCGGGGATGTAGGCGGTCACCTCCACCTGCGAGGAGAGCCGGACGCGGGCGACCTTGCGCAGCGCGGAGTTCGGCTTCTTCGGGGTGGTGGTGTAGACGCGGGTGCACACCCCACGGCGCTGGGGCGAACCCTTCAGCGCGGGCGTCTTGGACTTGCTGACCTTGTCAGCGCGGCCCTTGCGGACCAACTGCTGGATAGTGGGCACCTGTTGGCATCTCTTTCGTCGGGTCGGCACGTTCGGGTGAACGTAAGTCGTGTGTGGGCGGCGGTGGGATCGCGACCGGTGAGGCCCGGCGATACCCGCGCACGAGGATCCAGTCTCCCAGACCCAGTGGAACAGTTTAGTCGCTCTCCCCCGGTTGGAGCAAAGCGAGGTGGTTACGCGGCCGGACGACCCTTCGACGGGGTCAGGGATCGTCCGGCCGCGTTTGACCTCAGCGCAGCTCGCCGGTGTCGAACTCGTCCAGTGGCAGCGAACCGCCACCGACGTTGAGGTCGTAGTCGTAGGGATCGTAGGAGAGGTCGTAGGCAGCCGCCCGCGCTTCCGCGGTGGGCTCCACCCGGATGTTGCGGTACCGCTCCAGGCCGGTGCCGGCCGGGATCAGCTTGCCCAGGATGACATTCTCCTTCAGACCGACCAGGGAGTCGGACTTGGCGTGGATCGCGGCGTCGGTGAGCACCTTGGTGGTCTCCTGGAAGGAGGCCGCCGACAGCCACGACTCGGTCGCGAGGCTGGCCTTGGTGATGCCCATGAGCACCGGACGGCCCTGGGCCGGGGTCAGGCCCTCGGTCACCATCCGCCGGTTCTCCGACTCGAAGGTGTTGCGATCCACCAGCTCGCCGGGGAGCATCGAGGTGTCCCCCGACTCGATCACGGTGATCCGGCGCAGCATCTGCCGGATGATGATCTCGATGTGCTTGTCGTGGATCGGGGCGCCCTGCGTCCGGTACACGGCCTGCACCTCCTCGACCAGGTGCTCCTGAACCTTTCGCAGGCCGGAGACCCGCAGCACGTCCTGGGGATCGGGCGTACCGGCGTACAGCTGCTGGCCGGCGGCGACCTGGTCGCCGTCGCCGATCGAGTGGCGGACGCCGGCGGCGTCCTCCCATTCGAGCCGGACGCGCCGCGGCAGCGGGTACTCCAGGTCGGGCTCGCCGTCGTCGCGGACGATGACCAGCTTGCGGGAGCGCTCGCCCTCGACGATCTGGACCCGGCCGGCCGACTCGGCGATCGGCGCCTTGCCCTTGGGCTGACGCGCCTCGAAGAGCTCGACCACACGGGGCAGACCCTGGGTGATGTCGTCCCCGGCCACACCACCGGTGTGGAAGGTACGCATCGTCAGCTGGGTGCCCGGCTCGCCGATGGACTGCGCCGCGACGATACCCACCGCCTCGCCGACATCCACCAGCTTGCCGGTGGCCAGCGACCGTCCGTAGCACATCGCGCAGGTGCCGAAAGCCGACTCACAGGTCAGGATCGAGCGGACCTTGACCTCGGTGATGCCGTTCTTCAGCAGCTTCTTGATGTTGACGTCACCCAGGTCGACACCGGCCTTGGCCAGCACCTTGCCCTCCGGCGACACCACGTCCGCGGCGATCGTCCGGGCGTAGACCGCGGTCTCGATGCTGCGGACCGGCACCAGCTTGCCGCCGCGGCCCACCTCCGAGATCTGCTTGGTCAGGCCGCGCTCGGTGCCGCAGTCCTCCTCGCGGATGATGACGTCCTGGGAGACGTCCACCAGCCGGCGGGTGAGGTAACCCGAGTCGGCCGTCCGCAGCGCGGTGTCGGCCTGGCCCTTACGGCCACCGTGGGTGGAGATGAAGTACTCCAGCACCGACAGGCCCTCACGGAAGTTGGACTTGATCGGCCGGGCGATGATCTCGCCCTTCGGGTTGGCCACCAGGCCTCGCATGGCGGCGATCTGACGCATCTGGGTCATGTTCCCTCGGGCGCCGGAGTGCACCATCATGAAGATGGGGTTGTCCTTGGTGAAGTTCGCCTCCATCGCGGCGGTGAGCTCGGCGGTGGCATCCGTCCACAGCTGCACCAGCTCCTGGTGCCGCTCTTCCTCGGTCACCTTGCCACGCTCGTACTGCTTGGTGATCTTCGCCGCACGGGCGTCGTAGGAGGCCAGGATCTCCGGCTTGTTCGGCGGGGTCTGGACGTCCGAGATGGACACCGTGACGCCGGAGCGGGTGGCCCACTTGAAGCCGAGGTCCTTCAGCTTGTCCAGCGTGGTGGCGACCTGAACCTTCGGGTACTGCTCGGCCAGGTCGTTGACGATCTGGCCCAGTTTCTTCTTGCCCACCTCGACGTTGACGTACGGGTACTCCGCCGGCAGCGCCTCGTTGAACAGGGCCCGGCCCAGGGTGGTCTCCAGCAGGATGCTGCCGTCGGCCCGCAGCTCGAAGCCGGCCGGCGGCACGATGCCGTGGAACCGGATGCGGCACGTGGCGCCGATCCCCAGATCACCGCGGTCGAAGGCCATGATGGCCTCGGCGACCGAGGAGAAGGCCCGGCCCTCGCCCGGCAGACCGGCCCGCTCCAGGGTGAGGAAGTAGTGGCCGATCACCATGTCCTGGGTGGGCATGGTCACCGGACGACCGTCCGCCGGCTTCAGGATGTTGTTGGTCGACAGCATCAGGATGCGGGCCTCGGCCTGCGCCTCCGCGGAAAGCGGCAGGTGCACGGCCATCTGGTCGCCGTCGAAGTCGGCGTTGAAGGCGGTGCAGACCAGCGGGTGGATCTGGATCGCCTTGCCCTCGATCAGCTGCGGCTCGAAGGCCTGGATGCCGAGGCGGTGCAGGGTGGGTGCACGGTTCAGCAGCACCGGGTGCTCGGAGATGACCTCTTCGAGGACGTCCCACACCACCGGACGCTGCCGGTCGACCATCCGCTTGGCGCTCTTGATGTTCTGCGCCAGGTTCAGGTCGTCCAGCCGCTTCATGACGAAGGGCTTGAACAGCTCCAACGCCATCGCCTTGGGCAGGCCGCACTGGTGCAGCTTCAGCTGCGGGCCGACCACGATGACCGAACGGCCCGAGTAGTCGACGCGCTTGCCCAGCAGGTTCTGGCGGAACCGGCCCTGCTTGCCCTTCAGCATGTCCGAGATCGACTTCAGCGGACGGTTGCCCGGCCCGGTGACCGGACGGCCGCGGCGGCCGTTGTCGAAGAGCGAGTCGACGGCCTCCTGCAGCATCCGCTTCTCGTTGTTCACGATGATCTCGGGCGCGCCCAGGTCGAGCAGCCGCTTGAGGCGGTTGTTCCGGTTGATCACGCGGCGGTACAGGTCGTTGAGGTCGGAGGTCGCGAAGCGGCCACCGTCCAGCTGCACCATCGGACGCAGATCCGGCGGGATGACCGGGACGGCGTCCAGCACCATGCCGAGCGGGGAGTTGGTGGTGTTCAGGAAGGCCGCCACCACCTTGAGCCGCTTCAGGGCGCGGGTCTTGCGCTGGCCCTTGCCGGTCTGGATGATCTCGCGCAGCGACTCGGATTCGGCGGCCAGGTCGAAGGTGGCCAGGCGACGCTTGATCGCCTCGGCGCCCATGTAGCCCTCGAAGTACTTGCCGAAGCGGTTCTTCATCTCGCGGTAGAGGATCTCGTCGCCTTCCAGATCCTGCACCTTGAGGGTCTTGAACCGGTTCCAGACCGCGTCCAGCCGGTCGAGGTCGCGCTGGGCGCGATCGCGCACCTGCTTGACCTCGCGCTCACCGGATTCGCGCACCCGCTTCTTGATGTCGGCCTTGGCGCCCTCGTCCTCCAGCTGCTTGAGGTCTTCCTCGAGCTTCTGCAGGCGGGTCTCCACGTCGTTGTCACGACGCTGCTGGAGCTGCTTGCGCTCGACCTCGACCTTGGCCTCCAGGGAGGGCAGGTCGCGGTGACGCGCATCGACATCCACAGCGGTGATCATGTAGGCGGCGAAGTAGATGACCTTCTCCAGGTCCTTCGGGGCGATGTCCAGCAGGTAGCCCAGCCGGCTCGGCACGCCCTTGAAGTACCAGATGTGGGTCACCGGAGCGGCCAGCTCGATGTGGCCCATCCGCTCGCGGCGGACGTTCGACCGGGTCACCTCGACGCCGCAGCGCTCGCAGATGATGCCCTTGAAGCGAACCCGCTTGTACTTGCCGCAGTAGCATTCCCAGTCCCGGGTGGGACCGAAGATCTTCTCGCAGAACAGGCCGTCGCGCTCAGGCTTGAGCGTCCGGTAGTTGATGGTCTCCGGCTTCTTCACTTCACCGTGCGACCACTCCCGGATCTGCTCGGCCGTAGCCAGCCCGATGCGAAGCTCGTCGTAGAAGTTCACGTCCAGCACGTTGTGTGCCCTTTCTTTAGAGCTACTGCTCAGACTTCGTCGATGGACTGGAAGGAATCAGCGCCCGGGCGCCGGGAAAGGTCGATCCCGAACTCCTCACTGGCGCGGAAGTCGTCCTCGGAATCACGCAATTCGACGACCGTGCCGTCGGAGGAGAGGACCTCCACGTTCAGGCACAGCGACTTCATCTCCTTCACCAGCACCTTGAACGACTCGGGGATGCCGGGCTCGGGGATGTTCTCGCCCTTGACGATGGCCTCGTAGACCTTCACGCGGCCGGGGACGTCGTCGGACTTGATGGTGAGCAGCTCCTGCAGCGCCCAGGCGGCGCCGTAGGCCTCCAGCGCCCACACCTCCATCTCACCGAACCGCTGGCCGCCGAACTGCGCCTTGCCGCCCAGCGGCTGCTGGGTGATCATCGAGTACGGACCGGTCGACCGGGCGTGGATCTTGTCGTCCACCAGGTGGTGCAGCTTCAGCATGTAGATGTAGCCGACACCGACCCGATCCGGGTAGGGCTCGCCGGAGCGGCCGTCGAAGAGCTGGGCCTTGCCGCCGGCGTCGACCAGCTGCATGCCGTCGCGCTGCGGCAGGCCGTACTCCAGCAGACCGGCGATCTCCTGCTCGTTGGCGCCGTCGAAGACCGGGGTGGCCAGGCGGGAATCGCCGCCGACATGACCCAGGCCGACCTCCTTGAGCCGGTTGGCCCAGGGCTCGTCCACGCCGTTGATGTCCCAGCCGGTCTTGGCGACCCAGCCCAGGTGCGTCTCCAGCACCTGGCCGACGTTCATCCGGGAGGGGACGCCCAGCGGGTTCAGCACGATGTCGACCGGGGTGCCGTCCTCGAGGAAGGGCATGTCCTCCACCGGCAGGATCTTCGAGATGACACCCTTGTTGCCGTGACGGCCGGCCAGCTTGTCACCGTCGGAGATCTTCCGCTTCTGGGCGACGTAGACGCGCACCAGCTGGTTGACACCCGGGGGAAGCTCGTCGCCCTCCTCGCGGTCGAAGACGCGGACGCCGATGACGGTGCCGGTCTCGCCGTGCGGCACCTTCATCGAGGTGTCGCGGACCTCACGGGCCTTCTCGCCGAAGATCGCGCGCAGCAGCCGCTCCTCCGGGGTGAGCTCGGTCTCGCCCTTCGGGGTGACCTTGCCGACCAGGATGTCGCCGGTGCCGACCTCGGCGCCGATCCGGATGATGCCGCGCTCGTCGAGATCGGCCAGCATGTCCTCGCCGATGTTCGGGATGTCGCGGGTGATCTCCTCCGGGCCCAGCTTGGTGTCGCGGGCATCGATCTCGTGCTCCTCGATGTGGATCGAGGTGAGCACGTCGTCCTGCACCAGACGCTGGCTGAGGATGATCGCGTCCTCGTAGTTGTGGCCCTCCCACGGCATGAACGCGACCAGCAGGTTGCGTCCCAGCGCCATCTCACCGCGGTCGGTGCAGGCGCCGTCGGCCAGCGGGGTGCCGATCTCGACCCGGTCGCCCTCGGTCACCAGCGGACGCTGGTTGATGCAGGTGGCCTGGTTCGAGCGGCGGAACTTCGCCAGCCGGTAGGTGTTGTAGGTGCCGTCGTCGCAGGCGACGTCGATCAGGTCGGCGCTCACCGAGGTGACCACGCCGGGCTTGGCCGCGACGGTGACGTCACCGGCGTCCACCGCACCGCGGTACTCCATGCCGGTGCCGACCAGCGGCGACTCGTTGCGGATCAGCGGGACGGCCTGACGCTGCATGTTGGCGCCCATCAGGGCCCGCGACGCGTCGTCGTGCTCGAGGAAGGGGATCAGCGCGGTCGCGACCGAGACCATCTGGCGCGGCGAGACGTCCATGTACTGGACGTCGGCCGCCGGAACCTCGTCGGCGTCGCCGTGCTTGACCCGGACCAGGATCCGATCCTCGACGAAGCGGCCGTCGGCGCCCACCTTGGCGTTCGCCTGGGCGATGATGTACCGATCCTCCTCGTCGGCGGTCAGGTAGTCGATCTGCTCGGTGACGTGACCGTTCTCCACCTTGCGGTAGGGGGTCTCGATGAAGCCGAAGGCGTTCACCCGGGCGAACGAGGCCAGCGAGCCGATCAGGCCGATGTTCGGGCCTTCCGGGGTCTCGATCGGGCACATCCGGCCGTAGTGGGACGGGTGCACGTCGCGGACCTCCATGCCGGCGCGGTCACGGGACAGACCGCCCGGGCCGAGCGCGGAGAGCCGGCGCTTGTGGGTGAGGCCGGCGACCGGGTTGGTCTGATCCATGAACTGCGACAGCTGCGAGGTGCCGAAGAACTCCTTCAGCGCCGCCGAGACCGGACGGATGTTGATCAGCGTCTGCGGCGTGATCGCCTCGATGTCCTGCGTGGTCATCCGGTCGCGGACGGTGCGCTCCAGCCGGCCCAGGCCGATCCGGAGCTGGTTCTGGATGAGCTCGCCCACGGTGCGCAGCCGGCGGTTGCCGAAGTGGTCGATGTCGTCGGTCTCGACGATCTGCTCGCCGATGGTCTCCCGGCCCTCGTGCAGGGCGACCACGTAGCGGATCGCCGCGACGATGTCGTCCAGGGTCAGCACCTGGGTGTCGAAGGGCAGGCCGGTGCCGAGCTTCTTGTTGATCTTGTAGCGACCAACCTTGGCCAGGTCGTACCGCTTCGGGTTGAAGTAGTAGTTCTCCAGCATCTGCTGGGCGGCCTCACGGGTCGGCGGCTCGCCCGGGCGCAGCTTGCGGTAGATGTCGAGCAGCGCCTCGTCGGTATTGGCGGTGTGATCCTTCTCGAGGGTGAGCCGCATCGACTCGAACTCGCCGAACTCGGCCAGGATCTGCTCGTTGGTCCAGCCCAGCGCCTTGAGCAGCACGGTGACGTTCTGCTTGCGCTTGCGGTCGAGCCGGACGCCGACCATGTCGCGCTTGTCGATCTCGAACTCCAGCCAGGCGCCCCGGCTCGGGATGATCTTGCAGGTGAAGATGTCCCGGTCGGAGGTCTTGTCGGCGGTCTGCTCGAAGTAGACGCCCGGGGAACGCACCAGCTGCGAGACGACCACGCGCTCGGTGCCGTTGATGATGAAGGTGCCCTTCTCGGTCATCAGCGGGAAGTCGCCCATGAAGACCGTCTGGCTCTTGATCTCACCGGTGTCGTTGTTCATGAACTCGGCGGTGACGAAGAGCGGCGCGGCGTAGGTGACGTCGCGGTCCTTGCACTCCTCGACGGAATGCTTGGGATCCTCGAACCGGTTGTCGCGGAAGGACAGCGACATGGTCTGCGAGAGGTCCTCGATGGGAGAGATCTCCTCGAAGATCTCCTCAAGGCCGGACTTGGTGTTCACGTCCGTCCGTCCCTCGGCCTGGGCGGCGGCTACTCGCGCCTGCCAGGCCTCGTTGCCGACCAGCCAGTCGAAGGACTCGACTTGCAGATCCAGCAGGTTGGGAACCTCGAGCGGCTCATGGATCTTCGCGAAGGAGATCCGGCCGCTGGGCGAGACGACATTGGTGTTCTTCGACGCAGTGCGCGAGACGGCCAAGGTGGAGTCCTTCCAGAGTCCCGGCACGGTGCCGGTTCGGTGCACGCTGAACGACCCGTGTCAAAACCACGGGTCATCGATGGCATGGGCAAAGCGTTAGCTTACCCGGACATCGCGAAGGTTGCAACTGCGATGCGGTGTCGCCTATTCCCGGGCTCCGGCTCGGGGTGCCGGCAACCTTGCCGGAAACGTCGATCGGTGCTTGCCGCCGGCGATTTGGGAGGGATACCGACTGCAAGCACCGATCGTGTGAGGTGTACTCATCCGACGCGATGTGGGGGGCGCCGTGACATGAACTCAATCACAACTTGACCGTCGTGTCAACGTCGACTGTCAAGTTTTCGGACCATTCCCCCACCAGCCGGCGGTAGGCGGAAAGGGCGAGCTTCAGCCGTCCGTCGGCTTCGAACAGCTCGGCCGCGATCCGGCAGTGGTGGCGGGCCTCCGCGTGCCGTCCCAGACCCCACAGCGCTTCGGCGCGGATGGCCTGGGAGACCGGCTGGTTGAGTTCCGGATCGCCCAGGACGGGGTCGGCCAGCAGGCTCTCGATGAGCGACAGCGCCTTGGCGGGCTCGCCCTCGAGCAGGGCCAGCCGCGCCCAGGACTGCCGCAGTTCCACCACGTCGAAGGGGTTGCCGATGATCTCCAGCCCGGTCGAGCTGATCCGCAGCAGTTCGGCGACCCCCTGGGTCGAACCGGTGTCGAGCCGCCGGTCGGCGTCACTGCGGTGGAAACGCAGCCACAGCCGCAGATCGCGGTGCGGGTTCAGCAGGGTGCGGGCCTCGTCGTAGCGGACGGCACCACCGGCCGCGTCACCCATGGCGTAGGCCGCCGTGCCGAGCGTCCAGGCCACCGTGCCGCGGGAGTGCTTGGAGGCCAGCTGGGGCATCAGGTCGTCCAGGCGTCGCAGGTAGGGAGCGATCTGATCGGACCCGTGGCCGGCCTCGGTGAGCGCGCTGACAAGCGCCATCAGCGCCTCGGTCAGGATGATCGGCGGCGCGTCGCGGGCCGCCTCGACCGCCCGGGCGCCGAGCGCGATCGCCCAGCCCAGCCGGCTGCCGGCGCGGTTCGCCGTCGCGGCCAGGCTGAGCGACTGGGCCCGGGCCACCGCGTAGGTTCGAGCGGCTTCCCAGCCGGCGATCTCCTCGCCGATCCGGGCCGCTTCGCCGAACTGGCCGTTGGCGAACTGGGCCTGTCCGACGACGTACATCGCCTCCCAGTGGCGGATGGCGTCGCCACCCTCCTCGGCGCTGGCCGCGGCCCGGCGGGCGTGCGCCTCGGCGGAGGACCAGTCCCGGTCGTAGCGGGCGCGCTCGGCCACCAGGAGGTTCTCCACCGTGCCCGAGCCCGGATCCTCCTCGGCCGCGAGCGTGGCCGTCTTGTCGTGATGCTGACGGACGCCCCACTCCAGGGGCGAGACACCCAGCCGGCGGGCCAGGAAGTCGATGACCTCGGGAGTGGGCGTGCGACGTCCGCTCTCCAGGTGCGATATATAGCTGCCCGTGTAGCGTCCGGCGCCCAGTTCAACCTGGGACATGTGGCGGCTGCGCCGCGTTTGGCGCAACAGCCGGCCGAACTCGGGGTGGGTCGACGTGGCGGTCACCAGACCTCCTCCTGACATGGGTCCGTCCTGAGCCTGTCAAATCTTGACAAGTCAGTCAAGCCTCGCCTACCGTCGATCGCGAGGTGTCCTTTCCAGAAAACCCGGGGGTAACAGAAATGTCCGCAATCCGCAGGATAGTCGCAACCGCTGTCGCGGCCGGTGCGCTCGCGCTCACCGTCGGCGTCACCCAGTCGGCGGCCGCGCCGGTCGTGAAGCCCAGCATCGCCAAGAGCACCGTCAACGGCGGCGGGCAGGGTGGCTGGCCCTTCGACAAGTAATCCCACAGTTTTGCCGTCTGCATCCTTCGGAGCAGGTCACCCACCCCTTTTGACGAGTCGGCGGAGGCAAAGCCTCCGTCGATTCGTGCATCCGGCCTCAGAACACACGAATGGCGGTGACCCCACTGGGGGCCACCGCCATTCGATGTCGTGTGATCAGGCGTACCTGAGACTCACTTGACGCTGACCGCGGCGCCGGCGGCCTCGAGGGCCTCCTTGGCCTTGGCGGCAACGTCGCGGGCGACCTTCTCCAGGACGGCCTTCGGAGCGGCCTCCACCAGATCCTTGGCCTCCTTCAGGCCGAGGTTGGTGAGCGCGCGCACCTCCTTGATGACCTGGATCTTCTTGTCGCCGGCGGATTCGAGGATCACGTCGACCTCGGAGGACTCTTCCTCCTCCTCGGCAGCGGCATCGCCGCCACCGGCGGCCGGAGCGGCGGCCACGGCCACCGGAGCGGCGGCGGTGACGCCGAAGGTGTCCTCGAACAGCTTCACGAACTCAGAGAGCTCGATCAGCGTCATCTCCTTGAAAGCCTCAAGGAGCTCGTCAGTGCTGAGCTTCGCCATAGTTTGGGCGTCCTATCTTCTTGTTTCTTACTCGTTCGACTGCTTCTGGTCCCGGAGCCCGGCCACAGCGCGGGCCAGCCCGGAGAGTGGTGCGTTGAAGAGGCCTGCGGCCTTGGCAAGGTTGCCATTCATCGCACCGGCGAGCTTCGCGAGCAGAACCTCGCGAGACTCAAGATCGGCCAGCTTCTTGACCGACTCGGCATTGAGCACGCGCCCGTCCATGACGCCGCCCTTGATGACCAGAAGCGGATTGGCCTTCGCGAAATCCCGCAGCCCCTTCGCCACGGTGGCTACGTCACCGCGGATGAAGGCGATCGCCGTGGGCCCGGTGAGTTGCTCATCGAGGCCCTCGATGCCCGCTTCGCGGGCAGCGATCGTGGTGAGGGTGTTCTTCGCGATGGCGTAGGTGGCGTCCTCACCCAAGGACCGGCGCAGAGCCTTCAGATCCTTGACGGTGAGACCGCGGTACTCGGTCAGCACTGCTGCCGCGGAATCGTTGAAGGCATCCTTCAACTCCGCGACGGCGGCGACTTTGTCCGACCTCGCCATGGGTCTCCTTCCCACTTCTTGTAGTGTCAGCCGCGTCCCACCGGGCAAAGAAAAACCCCGGCGCGCAGGGCGACCCGGGGACAACTCGGAATGAGCAATTCACGTTTCACCTGCGCGGGGCTTACCGGCTCTGCTCACGCGGAACCGACCAGCGGTCTTCGGCTCTGCCTACCTTACGGGAACCCCACTCCCCCGGCCAAATCGAGGACGAGAGGTCTCCCGGCCTTCTTCCCCACGCACGATGTGGCGGAAGGGCCGACGTCGGTTCATCGGCCACACCTTGCGGGCATGGAGGGCAAGCTCGTGAGCGGGAGGGAAAGCGAAAGCCCCGTCCGAAGGGACGGGGCTCGCCGGTTGCGATCAGCTCGCGGTCACTCGGCCGAGGGCTTGGTCCTGGTCGGATCGACGCTCACGCCGGGGCCCATGGTGGAGGCCACGGTGACCTTCTTCAGGTAGCGGCCCTTGGCGGCGCTCGGCTTGAGCCGCAGCACCTCGTCCAGAGCGGCGAAGAAGTTCTCCCCCAGCTGCTGCTCGGTGAAGGAGGCCTTGCCGACGATGAAGTGCAGGTTGGCGTGCCGGTCGACCCGGAACTCGATCTTGCCGCCCTTGATGTCGGTGACGGCCTTGGCCACGTCCATGGTCACAGTGCCGGTCTTGGGGTTCGGCATCAGGCCGCGCGGGCCGAGCACCCGGCCCAGCCGGCCGACCTTGCCCATCAGATCGGGGGTGGCGACCACGGCGTCGAAGTCGAGGTAGCCGCCGGCGATCTTGTCGATCAGTTCGTCCGCGCCCACCTCGTCGGCGCCCGCGGCGAGCGCGTCGGCCGCCTTCTCAC
Organism: Propionicimonas sp.; assembly: GCA_027492575.1. Taxonomy (GTDB): domain Bacteria; phylum Actinomycetota; class Actinomycetes; order Propionibacteriales; family Propionibacteriaceae; genus Propionicimonas. The sequence continues at coordinate 5,443 of JAPUEM010000105.1, read as the reverse complement.
CGGTGGCGAAGACGAGGACCCGTGCCGTCTTGCCAGTGCCGTTGGGAAGGTTGACCGTGCCGCGGACCATCTGGTCCGCCTTGCGGGGGTCGACGCCGAGTCGCAGCGCGACCTCGATGGTCTCGTCGAACTTGGCCGAGGCGCCGGACTTGGCCAGCGCCAGCGCCTCCTCGGGGGTGTACAGCTGGGTGGCGTTGATGTTCGCCTCAGCGGCCCGGTAGGCCTTGCTTCGCTTCATTTCTCTGGTCTCTTTCGTGTTGGTGCGGCCCGCGTGAGGGCCGTGGCCAGGCGTGGTGCGGGCTAAGCCCTCCCACTAGGGGTTTGGAGTGGACGACCCTTCGACAAGCTCAGGGGACGTCCGGGAATCAGCCTTCGACGGTGACGCCCATGGAGCGGGCGGTGCCGGCCACGATCTTCATCGCGGCGTCGATGTCATTGGCGTTCAGGTCGGGCAGCTTGGTCGTCGCGATCTCGCGCACCTGGTCGGAGGTGAGCTTGCCCACCTTCTCCTTGTGCGGCTTGGCCGACCCGCTCTTCAGGCCGGCGGCCTTCTTGATGAGCTCGGCGGCCGGCGGGGTCTTGGTGATGAACGAGAACGTGCGGTCCTCGAAGATCGTGATCTCCACCGGGATGATCGTGCCGCGCATCGCCTCGGTCTCGGCGTTGTAGCGCTTGCAGAACTCCATGATGTTGACGCCGTGCGGGCCGAGCGCGGTACCGACCGGCGGGGCGGGGGTCGCGGCGCCCGCGTTGAGGGCGACCTTGACGATCGCCGCTACCTTCTTCTTGGGAGGCATGGTTGGGTCCTTCGTGTGTGGTGGTGTGTCCCGGCCGACCTGGCTGGGCGGCCGTCATCCGAGCAGGCTAGACCTTCTGGATCTGGCCGAAGGTCAGATCGACCGGGGTCTCCCGGCCGAGGATCTCGACCAGAGCCCGCAGGCGCTGGCTGTTGGGATTGATCTCGGTGATGGTCGCGTGGACGCCGGCGAACGGGCCCTGGACCACCATGACGGAGTCGCCGGCCTTGAAGTCGGCGATCTCGACCTTGCGGCTGCGCGGCTTGCTGCCGGTGGCGGCCGCCGCGGCCTTGGCCAGCGCGGCCGGGGCCAGCATCTTCTCGACCTCGTCGAGGCTGAGCGGCACCGGGGCGTTGGCGTGGGCGACGAAGCCGGTCACCGACGGGGTGTGGCGCACCGCGGCCCAGGAAGCGTCGGTCAGCTCCATCCGCACCAGGACGTAGCCCGGCAGGACGGTGCGGGTGACCGACTTCTTCGTCCCGTTGCGGGTCTCGGTGACCTCCTCGGTGGGGACGACGGCTTCGTAGATGTAATCCTCCATGCCGAGTGTCTTCACCCGGTTGTCGAGGTTCTGCTTGACCCGGTTCTCCATACCCGAATAGGTGTGGATGACGTACCAATCGCCGACCTGGCCGCGCAGCGTCTCACGCAGTTCGGCCAGCACCGCGGCCTCGTCCGCGCCGAACTCCGGCTCGGGTTCGGGCTCCGGCTCGTCCTCCGCCAGACCCGGCAGCAGGATGTCGTCGTCGGCCGGAGCGTCCAGATCGTCGGCGAAGTCGAGGTTCAGTTCGACATCGTCGGCGCTGGATTCCAGCTGGCCGAGGTCGATCTCGAAGTCGGCTTCGTAATCGGGGGTATCAGTCACGTCAGGTATCTCCGTCTCATCCGAAAAGCTGCAGCAGCCCTGCACCGAAGCCGAGGTCCAGCAGGCTGACGATCGCGATCATGAACAGGACGAAGACCAGCACCACCACGAAGTACTGCTGCCACTGGCTCAGGGTCGGCCAGACGACCTTCTTCAGCTCCTCCACGCTCTCGCGGACGAACTGCGCCGGTGTCGTGCGCTTCTCGTGGGTGGTGGTCGCCTGGGCCGCGCTGCGCTTGCGGGTGGCATGCCCCTTGGCCTCGACCTCGACGGCCTTGCGAGCCGGACGGGCGCCCGCCACGGCGATCGCGACCTGCTCCTCCTCGCTCAGCGGAAGGTCACTGAGTTCGACAGGCTCCAGGGTCGGCTCATCGGGGACGTCGGCAGCTGCCTGGTCCTGGTCTTCCGCCACTGCTGGCCGTCCTTCTGTCGTCACCGGGTGTGCACCGAAACGGCGCCGGATCGGCGCCATCTCAGCAGGGCAAGAGGGACTTGAACCCCCAACCTGCGGTTTTGGAGACCGCTGCTCTGCCAATTGAGCTATTGCCCTAGGTGGTGGGCCACCTGTTCCGTCGCCTTTTGAGCATGGTGGAACAGGCGGTCACCAAGATGAAGAGTGTACGTGCTTTGCCCTGCCGCGTCGAACCGAGGTCAGCGGACGGCGGCGATCGCCTTCGCCACCACCTCGACGTTGGCCGGGTTCAGGGCGGCGACGCAGATCCGGCCGGCGTCGGTGCCGTAGACACCGTGCACCTCGCGCAGTTCCTGCATCTGCGCGGCCGACAACCCGCAGTAGCTGAACATGCCGACCTGCTCGGTCACGAAGCCCATGTCGGTGATGCCCTGGGCTTCCAGGCCGGCCCGCAGCGCCTGGCGCATCGCCTTGATGCGATCGCGCATCGCGCCGAGTTCGGCGTCCCACTGCTCGCGCAGCGCGGCGTCCCCCAGCACCCGGGCGACCAGCGCCGCACCGTGGGTCGGCGGGTTGGAGTAGGTGGTGCGGACGGCGATCTTCACCTGCGAGAGGACGCGCGCCGCCTCCTCGGCGTCCGCGCTGACGATGCTGAGGCCGCCGACCCGCTCCCCGTAGAGGCTGAAGCTCTTCGAGAAGGAGGACGCCACCAGCACCGGGACCCCCAGCGTGGCGAACAGCCGCGGCACCGCCGCGTCCGCCTCCACGTCGGTGGCGAAACCCTGGTAGGCGAGGTCGAGGAAGGGCACCAGCCCGCGCTCGGCGACCACCTGGGCGACCTGCTCCCACTGCGCGGGGGTCAGGTCGTAGCCGGTCGGGTTGTGGCAGCAGGCGTGCAGCACGACGACCGTCCCCGGTTCAGCGGCGGCCAGATCGGCCAGCATGCCGTCGCTGTCGATACCGCGGCGTTCCGGGCCGTAGTAGCGGTAGGAGCCGACCTCGAAGCCGGCCCGGCTGAACAGCGCCTGATGGTTCTCCCAGGAGGGATCGGAGATCAGCAGGGTGCGCTGGTCGCTGGCGACCTTGAGGAACTCGGCGCCGATCTTGAGCGCCCCCGTCCCGCCGAGCGCCTCGATGGTGACGACACGGCCGGAGGTGACCGGCTCGCTGCCGGCGCCGAAGATCAGCTCCCGCACCGCCGCGTTGTAGGCGGCCAGGCCGTCGATCGGCAGGTAGCCGCGCGGAGTGGCGGCCGCGGCGAGCTCCTGCTCGGCCGTCCGCACGCACTCCAGCAGCGGCACCTTGCCGTTCTCGTCGAGGTAGACCCCGACGCCGAGGTTGACCTTGCCCGGACGCGGGTCCGCCGCGAACTGCTCGGTCAGCCCGAGAATCGGGTCGCGGGGTGCCAGCGGGACGCTCGCCAGAATGCTCACTGTCTTCCTTTCGATGACCGCGAGCCAGCCTACAGCGACACCCCGACCAGGACGGGCTCGGGCACCAGCCGGACACCGAAGGCGCGCTCCACACCGTCACGGATCTCGCGGGCGAGCGCGACCAGGTCCTCCGCGGTCGCGCCGCCGCGGTTGGTCAGCGCGAGGGTGTGCTTGGTGGAGAGGGTGGCGGGCGGCGTCCCGTAGCCCTTGCCGAAGCCGGCGTGCTCGATCAGCCAGGCGGCGCTGGTCTTCACCCGGTCGCCGGACCCGAAGCGGGGCGCCTCGGGCGGCAGGGCGTCAGCCTGCTCGGGGGTGAGGATCGGGTTGGTGAAGAAGCTACCGGCACTCCAGGTGTCGTGATCGGCGGGGTCGAGCACCATGCCCTTCCCGCGCCGCAGCGCCAGCACCGCCTCGCGCACCTCGGCCAGCGGGGCCCGTCCTCCCTCGTCCGCCCCAAGCCGCCGGGCGAGTTCGCCGTAGCGCAGCGGGGTGGAGAGCCGGCCGAGGGCCAACTGGAAGCTCACCGAGAGCACCAGGTGGCGCGCGGGGTTCCGCTTGAAGATCGAATCGCGGTAGCCGAAGCCGCAGTCGGTGGCGAAGAGCGTCCTCACCGCGGACGCCTGCCGATCCCAGACCCGCACCCGGGCGATGGTCTGCGAGACCTCCTGGCCGTAGGCGCCGACGTTCTGGATCGGCGTCGAGCCGACCAGCCCGGGGATCCCCGAGAGCGCCTCGACGCCGACGAAGCCCTGGGCCACGCAGGAAGCGACGAAATCGTCCCAGGGCTCCCCCGCGGCCACCCTGAGGAAGGCACCCGAGCAGGCCATCACGTCCTCGGCCTCGACGCCCCGCAGCCCGTCGGTGCGGATCACCGTTCCGTCGAAGCCGGCGTCGGCGACCAGCAGGTTGGAGCCTCCGCCGACCACCAGAACGGGCTCGCCGGCCGCGTCGCAGTCGCGCACCAGGGCGATCAACTCGGCCTCGGACGTGGGCCGCTCGACCCGCTTGGCCGGGCCGCCGACCCGCAGGGTGGTGAGCTCGGCCAGGTCAGTCAACCAGAACCTCCACGCTCGCCGAGCCGAGCACCTTGGCATCGGCGTGGACGGCCTCCAGGGAGACGGTGGCGATGCCGTCGGCCACTGCGGTGACGGTGCCGGCGAAGGTCACCTCGCCGCCGGCGACCTCGTCCACCACGACCGGCTTGGTGAACCGGACGGAATAGCTGAGCACCCGGCCGGGGTCGCCGATCCAGTCGGTGACCACCCGCAGCGCGGTGCCCATGGTGAGCATCCCGTGGGCGACCACGCCCGGCAGGCCGAGCGCGGCGGCCATGGTGTCGGACCAGTGGATCGGGTTGAAATCGGTGGACGCCCCCGCGTAGCGGACCAGATCGGCGCGAGTGAAGACCGTGGTGAAGCCGGGCAGTTCGGTGCCAACGGTGACGTTCATGCGGCCACCGCCCGGTGCATCAGGGTGGAGGTCGCGGTGCAGACATCCTCGCCGGCGGTGGTGGCCAGGCGGACGGCGATGGTCACGATGGCCATCGGGCCGCGGGCGCGCACCTGCTCGATGGTGAGCTGGGCGGTCACCTCGTCCCCGGCCCGCAGCGGCCGCTTCCAGGCGAACTTCTGGTCGGCGTGCACCGTCCGGCTCAGCGCGAGTTCCAGTTCCGGGTCGTCGAACAACGCACCCCAGGCCGCGGACGACAACAGCACCGCGAAGGTCGGCGGGGCGATCGGCTCATCGCCGGCGTAGGCGGGGTTGTCGGCATCGCCCAGGGCCGCGGCGAACTCGGCGATCTTGGCCCGGCTCACCTCGTAGGGGGCCGTGGCCGGGTAGCTGCGCCCGACGTGGGCATCACTGATTGGCATGCAGGACAGGCTAGTGCCCACCCCGGACGCGAGAAAGCCGCCCGCCAAGGCGGACGGCTTGCGCG
>JAPUEM010000104.1 GCA_027492575.1 Propionicimonas sp. | reverse complement strand
GGAAGCGGCGCTCCAGCGCCGGATCCTTCTCGATCCGCTCGCGGTACTCGTCCAGGGTGGTGGCGCCGATCATCCGCAGCTCGCCGCGGGCCAGCATCGGCTTGAGCATGTTGCCGGCGTCCATGGACGAATCGCCCGACGCCCCCGCGCCGACCACGGTGTGCAGCTCGTCAATGAAGGTGATCACCTTTCCCTCGGCGTCCCGGATCTCGTTGAGGACGGCCTTGAGCCGCTCCTCGAACTCACCGCGATACTTCGCGCCGGCCACCATCGAGGCCAGGTCGAGGGAGACCACCCGGCGTCCCTTCAGCGAATCGGGGACGTCGCCGGCCACCACCCGCTGGGCCAGGCCCTCCACGACGGCGGTCTTGCCGACGCCGGGTTCGCCGATCAGCACCGGGTTGTTCTTGGTGCGCCGGGCCAGCACCTGGACGACCCGGCGGATCTCGGAATCGCGTCCGATCACCGGGTCGAGCCGGCCCTCACGGGCGCGCTCGGTGAGGTCGACGGAGTACTTGGCCAGCGCGGATTCGCCGCCCTCGGACTCAGCGGAGGTGACCCGCTTGCCGCCGCGGCTGTCATTGAACGCCTTGGCCAGGGCGTCCGGCTTCACGCCGAGATCGGCCAGGATCTTCTGCGCGTCCGAGGGCACGGACGCGAGCGCGAGCAGCAGGTGCTCGGTGGCGACGAAGTCGTCGCCCAGCTGCTCGGCGCGGTTCTCGGCGTCCGCCAGGACGCGGGCCAGCGGCCCGGACATGCCGGGCTGGCTGACCGAGGAGCCCTGCGCGCTCGGCAGCTTCTTGATGGCGCCCTGCGCCGCGGCGTCCACCACGGCCGGATCGACGCCGATCGAGGCCAGCAGCGGCCCCACGGTGTTCTCCGGAACCATCAGCAACGCGTGCAGCAGGTGCACCGGTTCGGTGTTGGGATTACCGGCGGTCAGCGCGATCCGGACGGCGGCCGACACCGCGTCCCTGGATCGAGCCGTCAGCTTGGCAGTATCCATCTGGTGTATTTCTCCTTGTCAGTGACGCTTCGCGTCCGAGGTTGTCAAGATTGAGTCCACTAGACTCAACTAGTCTAGTCGGGTCGCTATTCCGCTGTCAGCCGATCGGTTTCACGGGGGCCGAGTCGGCCCACGAGGGGATGCCCGCTCGTCCGGGCGGAGGACGCGGAGCGCGAACGACCGACAGTAGGTTGGCAGCGAACCCCACCTACCGAGGACGGCAGCATGACCCTCACCCGAAGTCTCGTGGCGCTGGTCGCGCTGACCGCGCTCGCGCTCACCGGCTGCACGAACGACCCCGAGCAGCCCGGCAACGGGAGCGGGGGCAGCCCTACCGGCGAAGAGCCCGGCCAGCTGAGCGAGGCCGATTCGCCGCTGCGGCAGTACCGCGACCTGATTTTCGGAGCCGGGACGTCGCCGAACGCAAGCCCGCAGGAGCGCTGGCGGGCCTACGCCGAGCAGCAGAACCAGCTGAACGAACTCATCGCCGCTTGCATGAGCGAGCAGGGCTTCGACTACCCGGTCGAGCGCATCAACGAGGAGGTCGTGCCCACCGACCTGGACGGGCCCGCCTGGGAGCCGGAATCCCGCGACTGGGTGGAGCGCTACGGCTACGGCCTGGCCGACTATCCCGGACGCGCCGAGGTGAACGCCGGACCGGACGCCCCCGAGGAGGAGGAACCGGCGATGACCGAGGCCGAAGCGGCCGCCTTCCAGGAGGCCCTCTTCGGACGCGAGCCCACCGAGGGTGAGCCCTACGACTGGCGCACAGCCGGCTGCCGCGGGGCCGCCGAGCATGAGGTGCTGGGCTACCAGGCCTGGCGGGATGCGGAGAACAAGCCGATCATCGACGCGATCAACACCTTCTACGAGGGTCTCGACACCCACGCCGCCTTCGCGCCCCTGGAAACCGAGTGGGCGCGCTGCATGACCGAGCAGAACCGTCCCGAGTTCACCGCGCAACGCGAGGCACCCGCCTCCATCCAGGCTCTGCTCGACGCCTACTACCCGGCCGACGAGGACGCCGACGAACCCGACCCGCGCACCAAGGACCCGCGCTTCGCCACCCTGGACGACCCGGCCTACGCCGAGATCGCCGAGCAGGAGGTGACCCTGGCCCTGGTCGACCTCGGCTGCCGCGAACAGACCGACTACCGCCAGCGGCACCTGAAGACCCAGTTCGACCTGGAGAACCAATTCATCGCCGACCACTCCGACGAACTGGACGCCCTCAAAGCCCGCGCCGAACAATCCCAGCAGCGCTGATCCGACGACGGCCTACCGCCTGGGACAGGGGACGGTTCCGCGTTCCGTCGAACCGCCGTTCTTGTCGCCATTTCGCCGGTCTCCAGCCGGCCTTGGAAGGCGACCGCCGGTCTTGTCGTCATTCAGCCCGAAATCGGCCTCAGAACGACAAGTGCGGCGGTCCGACTGAGATCGGCGGCGATGACCCGGCCGACAACGACAAGAGTGGCGGTTGCGATGAAGGCCGGGACAGGGCCTGTTGCTGAGGTCATGACAGACGGGCGAAGTCGGCCCTAAGGAGGACGCGGTCCCGCCCGTAGGGATGACGCGAGGCCGGACCGGCGCACAGTAGGTTGACAGCGAACCCCGACAAGGAAGCCGCCATGCTGAAATCCCGCCTGCTCGTCACCGCCGTCGCCGCGGCCCTCACCCTCACCGGCTGCGGAGTCGTCCCCGGCACCGGTGACGCCAAGCTGACCTACAAGGATTCGCCACTGTCGAAGTACCTGGAATCGGTCTTCAGCGGAGGCCTCGGACCCGACGCCACCGATGCCGAGCGGCAGGAGTACTACAACGAGCAGAACCGGAAGACCGAGGAGCTCGTCGCCCAGTGCATGACCAAGCAGGGCTTCGAGTACGTCCCGAACACCCAGAACAACAGCATCACGATCAACTCCGACGACGACAACATGTGGCGTCCGGACGACAAGGACTGGGTCGAGAAGTACGGCTACGGCGCGATCAACAGCCCCTGGCAGGAACAGAACGAGACACCTGGCCCCGAGGCGACCGAGCCGCCGCCCGACCCCAACCAGGCCTACATCGACAGCCTCTCCGAGGCGGAGCAGAACGCCTTCAACGAAGCCCTCTGGGGCAAGCAGGAACAGGACCCGGACGCCGACCCGAACGAGGCCCAGGAGTGGCGCTGGGAGAACGCCGGCTGCTACGGCTGGGCCCAGCACGAGGTGCAGGGCGACAACCCGTGGGATCAGGAGGAGAACAAGCCGATCATCGAGGCCCTCCAGAAGTTCTGGGAGAACCTGCAGCGCGACCCCGCGCAGGCCAAGCTGGACGCCGACTGGTCGGCGTGCATGACCGAGGCGGGATTCCCCGGCTTCAAGACGCAGCCGGACGCCGCGCAGTCGATCTACGACCTGCAGCAGAAGTACTACGAGGAGACCTTCGGCCAGGGCCAGGAGAACCCGGATCCGAACGCCGGCACCATGAAGGATCCGGAGTACGCCAAGATCGCCGAACAGGAGATCCCGCTGGCAGTGGCGGATCTCGGCTGCCGCGAGAAGACCGACTACCGCCAGCAGCAGCTGAAGATCCAGTTCGCCGCCGAGGAACAGTTCATCGCCGACCACAAAGAAGAACTGGACGCCCTCAAGGCCCGCGCCGAACAATCCCAGAAGAAGTAGCCCACCGGCCGCACCGCTACCGGCGGCTCCGGGTCTTTCTTTAGCGCTTCCTCAGCCTGGAAGCGCCCGGGGTTCAGGGTCCTGTGATGAGGTCTGACCATGAGCGAGACCGGCCGATCCAGCGAGTCCCCCACACGCGGGACAAGGGGCCGGGCGAGTCGGCCCAAGGGAGGATGCGACCTCGTCCATGCGGACGACGCGGCACCACGCCGGCTCACAGTAAGTTGACAGGAACCCTCCGAAAGCTAGGAAGACGACATGGCCAGAACCCGTTCCTTCGTCGCGCTGGTCGCGGCGGCCACGATCGCGCTCACCGGTTGTGGCGGCAACGGCACCAACGGTGGTGACGGCAAGCTCACCTGGGAGGATTCGCCGCTGCAGAAGTACCTCGCGGTGGTCTTCAACGGCGGGCTCTCCCCCGACGCGACCCCGGAGGAGCAGCAGGCGTACTGGGCCGAGCAGCAGCGCAAGACGGAGGAGTTGGTCGCCAAGTGCATGACCGAGCAGGGCTTCGAGTACGTGCCGAACAACCCGCAGGTCGAAGCCCCGATCCCGGTCGACCAGGGTGAGGAGAAGTGGCGTCCGGACGACCGCGACTGGGTGGAGAAGTACGGCTACGGCGCCATCAACAACCCCTGGCAGGAGGAGAACGATCCGGGCGCCAACCCGATGCCCGAACCGACCCCGCAGCCCGATCCCAACAGCGAGTACTACGACAGTCTCTCCGAAGCCGAGCAGCAGGCCTACCAGGAGGCGCTGTACGGCAAGTGGGAGGAGCCCGCACCGGGCGAGGAACCCGCCCCGCAGGATCCGAGCAAGATGGGCTGCTACGGCGCCGCCCAGCACGAGGTGAACGGCGAAAGCCCCTGGGAGCAGGAGGAAAACAAGCCCATCATCGACGCCCTCCAGAAGTTCTACGAGAGCGTCCAGAACCTGCCGGAACTCGCCAAGCTGGACGCCGACTGGGCGGCCTGCATGACCGAGGCCGGCTACCCGGGCTTCAAGAAGCAGTGGGACGCCCAGAACTCGATCTACGAGCTGGTCAACAAGTACTGGGAGAACGCGCCGCAGGGTGAGGGCGAGCAGGATCCGAACTTCGGCACGCCGAAGGATCCGGAGTACGCCAAGATCGCCGAGCAGGAGATCCCGCTGGCCCTGGCCGACCTGGGCTGCCGCGAGAAGACCGACTACCAGCAGTCGCAGATGCGCATCCAGTTCGCCGCCGAGGAGCAGTTCATCGCCGATCACAAGGAAGAACTGGACGCCCTCAAGGCCCGCGCAGAGCAGGGACGCAAGTAGTGGCACGGCAACTCGATCCGAACCAGGACAACACTCTCGTCGACCGACTGCTCGACGAACCCGAGCCGCAGCCGGAGACGGCGCCCCCACCACCGGGCATGTCCTCCCGGGTGAAGGGGCTGGGACGCATCTTCCGCGGCAACAAGGCGCTGTGGATCACCTCACTGGTGGCGGTGCTGTGCCTGGTCGCCGGCCTGGTGATCGGACGCTTCGTCCTCTCCCCGGGCGACGCGGCGGCGAACGCCAACGCGCCCAAGCCCGGCTACATCACCGTCCCGGTCGAGTTCGGCGAGATGAGCAATGACGTCACGCTGCGCGGCCAGGTCGGCTACAACGACGCCACCGAGGTGAAGCTCAGCGCCGGCACCGGCCCGGGCGTGGTGACCGGTCACGTCCCGAAGGTCGGCGACGAGCTGAAGGCCGGCTCGGTCGCCCTGGAGGTCGCCGGACGGCCGGTCTTCATCCTCTCCGGGCAGCTGCCCGCCTACCGCACCCTGCGGATGGGCATCTCGGGGCCGGACGTCTCCCAGCTGAAGAAGGCCTTGCGGGCACTGGGCTACAACGTCGGCAAGGGCCAGAAGTTCACCAAGGAACTCGCCGAGGGCATCCGCGACCTGTACGCGGACGCCGGCTACTCGGCCCCCGTGGACAAGGAGGCCACAGCCCAGGTGACCGCGGCCAAGAAGGCGGTGCGGGAAGCCGACCAGGCGCTCGCGGACGCCCGCAAGGCGTTGCGTGAGGGCGGCGCGATCTCGCCGTCGACCCGCAGGCAGCTGGATAACGCGGTGAAGTCCGCCGCCCGTGACGTGACGGTGGCGGAGGCCTCGCTCAAGGCGACCGACCCGAGCGACCCGGTCGCGATGGCGATGGCCCGCAAGGCGGTGGCCGACGCCAAGGACGCGTACGCGCTGGCCAAGGTGCAGCGCAAGGAGGGCCTGAAGCGACCGGACACCTCCTACCTGAAGGCAGCGGTGAAGTCCGCCGAGGCGGCCCGGACGGATGCCGGCAAGGAGCTCAGCCGGGCCCGCAACGACGCTCGTCCGTATCTGCCGGAATCGGAGGTGCTCTTCCTCACCCAGTTGCCGCGCCGGGTCGACTTCGTGAATGTCAGCCGGGGCAGCACCATCGACGGCGCCGTGATGGGCGTCTCGGGGGCCACCGTCGAGCTCACCGGCTCGGCGGCGGATGCGGACGCCAAGCTGCTGGAGGTCGGTGACGAGGCCTTCTTCGACCTGCCGGACGGGACCCCGCACCGCGCGGTGATCGCGAAGATCGAGGCGGCCACCGCCGGCGGCCGGGCGACCATCACCTTCACCCCCGACCCGCTGGAGACCGAGATGATCCAGCAGATCCAGGGCATGAACGTCCGGGTCAAGGTGCCGGTCGGCGCCACCGAGGGCGAAGTGCTGTCGGTGCCGTTCGCCGCGCTCACCGCCGGACCGGGCGGCGAATCCCGGGTCGAGGTCGTCGAGGGCGATCCGCGCGATCCGCAGGCCAAGACCCGGCTGGTCACGGTGACCACCGGCCTGGCGGCCGGCGGCTACGTCGAGGTCACCCCGACCGGCGGCGACCTCAAGGCCGGCGACCTGGTGGTGGTCGGAGCGTGAGCACCCCACAGAGTTCTTCTCCTCCGCTGCGCTCCCCCGAACAACTCCGCGGGGACCCCGCATGAGCGACCCGCTGGTCGAACTGATCGACGTGACCCGGGCCTTCCCCGGCCCGCCCGAGGTGCAGGCGCTGAAGGATGTCAGCCTGGCCCTGCACCAGGGTGACTACGCGTCGATCGTCGGCCCCAGCGGTTCGGGCAAGTCGACCATGCTGAACATCCTGGGGCTGCTGGATCGTCCCAGCGTCGGGCAGTACCGGCTGGCCGGCATCCAGACCGGCGATCTGGACGAGGACGGGCGGGCCGCCGTCCGGGCCAGGGTGATCGGCTTCGTCTTCCAGGCCTTCCACCTGATGCCGCACCGCAGTGTGCTCGACAACGTGCTGATGCCGATGCTGTACAGCGGGGTCTCGCGCGTCGAGCGCGAGGGCCGTGCCCGTGCGGCGTTGGAGCGGGTGGGGCTGGGGCATCGCATCGACTTCCTGCCCGGCACCCTTTCCGGCGGTGAACGGCAGCGCGTGGCGGTCGCCCGGGCGGTGGTGAGCGAACCCCGGCTGCTGCTCGCGGACGAGCCCACCGGCAACCTCGACCAGGCCACCTCGGCCGAGGTGATGGCCCTGTTCGAGGAGCTGCAGGCCGACGGCCTCACGCTGGTCGTGATCACCCACGACCCCCAGATCGCGCAACGCGCCCCCCGTCGCATCCGCATTCTCGACGGCCGCCTGACCGAGGCCGCCTGATGTGGTGGCGACGGAAAGCCGAACCGATCCCCGAGCCTGTCGAAGGGTCGCTGCCACTCAGTCCTGAGATCCCGGGTCAAGCCCGGGATGACGAGGGTTGGGCTCCCGAGCCCAGCCGGACGACCCCGGAGGACGACCGCGCAGGGTCGTCCGAGAACGCGTCCGACCCAACCACCGTCACCCCGGGCTCGACCCGGGGTCCGGGACGCAAGCGGCGCAGGAAGTCCGACCCCGAGGAGCAGCCCACTACGGACATAGAGGGCACGTCGAAGGGGAAGCGGAAGCGCAAGAAGCCCGAGCCGGTGGACATCTCGGCGTTGGTGCCGCCGGTGGCGCGAGCGGACCGGTTCACCTTCACCGATCTGCTGGTGGAGGCGACCAGCGGGATCGGGTCGCGTCCCGGACGACTGGTGATGACCATCCTCGGCACCGTGCTGGGCATCGGCTCGCTGATCGCCACCATCGGGTTCGCGCAGACGACCGCCGGCCAGATCGCCCGTCAGTTCGACGCGGTCGCCGCCACCCAGGTGGTGATCACCCCGGCCACCGCGCAGACCGGGGGCGGCGGCACGGTCGCCACCGGACGGCTCCCCTGGGATTCGCCCGAGCGGATCGAGCGGCTGGCCGGGGTCAACCACGCGGCGCTGCTGGCGAACGTGAGCCTCGGCGACGGCACCGTCACCGCCGTCCCGGTCAACGACCCCTCCGCCCCCGCGACAGCCCCGCCGCCGGTGGTGGCGGCCTCCGCCGGCCTACTGGACGCGATCCGCGGCCGGGTGGTCACCGGACGCGACTTCGACGCCGGCCACGACCAGCGCGGCGACCGGGTCGCCCTGCTGGGCGCCCGCCTGGCCGAGCAGTTCGGCATCAACCGGGTCGACCGCCAGCCCTCCATCTTCATCAACGGCATCGCCTACGCCGTGATCGGGATCGTGGACGACATGGCCCGCCGGGCCGACCTGAAGGACTCCGTGGTGATCCCGATGGGGGCCGGACGGGCCGACTTCGGCGTCACCGCCGCCGGTGAACTGCAGGTGCAGATCATGGTGGGCGCCGGCCCGCAGGTCGCCGAGCAGGCGGCGATCGCCCTCTCCCCCGGCTCGCCCGAGAACATCGACGTCTCGGCGCCGGCCGGACGCAGCGAGCTCGGCGACAACGTGCAGGCCGACGTGAACATGGTCTTCCTGGTGCTGGGCATCGTCGCGCTGCTGGCCGGCGGTCTCGGCATCGCCAACGTCACCATGCTGGGCGTCATGGAGCGGGTCGGCGAGATCGGCCTGCGCCGGGCGCTGGGCGCCACCCGCCGGCAGATCGCGGCTCAGTTCGTCCTGGAATCGGTGGTGATCGGCCTGCTCGGCGGCCTGATCGGTGCCAGCCTGGGCGTCTTCGCCGTGGTCGGCGTGGCCCTCGTCCAGCAATGGACGCCGATCATCGACCCGCTACTGGCCGCCGCGGCCGCCGTCCTGGGCGCCCTGGTGGGCCTGGTCGCCGGCTGGTTCCCCGCCCGCCGGGCCTCCCGCATCGAGCCGGTCGCCGCCCTGCGCGGCAGCTGAGCCGAGCCAACGCGGCAGCAGCAGCGCTCCGGCGAGCAGCGCGACACCGGCGAAGACGCCGATGCTCACGACGAGTTGCTGCCAGGGGGCGTAGCTGAGCTCCACGTCGTCCCCGCGCGGAAGCCACTTGAACGGCGCGATCGCACCCCAGGCGACATAGGCCAGGCCGAACCAGCGGTACCAGCCCGGCAACCGGCGCGACTGCCACAGCACGACCCCCAGCGGCACGATCCACACGTAGTGGTGCGACCACGAGATCGGGGAGGCCAGCAGGCTGGTGACGCCGGCCAGGCAGATCGCCAGCCGCACCTCTCCGGCGCGGTGGACGACGACCGCCGCCGTCACGCCGAGCACGACGACCAGGGCGCTGGCGATCAGGCCGCCGCGGCTGCTCTCGCCGAGCAGGCGGCTCCACACCCCGAGCACGGACTGGTTGGTGGCGTAGACGATGCCGGTGTTCAGCCCGGTGTCGCCGGCCAGCAGCCCGCCCCAGTAGTGCACCGAAGCGGCCGGCAGCAGCAGGAAGCCGAGCCCGGTGGCGACGACGAAGGAGGCGAAGGCGACCAGGCCGGGCTTGCGGCGTCCGGCGAAGAAGTTGTAGGCGGCGACCACGGCCGGGGTGAGCTTCACCGCGGTGGCCAGGCCGGTGAGCCAGCCCTCGGGAGCGATCCGGCGGCGCAGCACCCGCGGCCCGGGCATCGAATCCAGGACGGCGGCCGCCACCAGCAGAATGCCGAGCTGGCCGAAGCCGAGAGTCTCGGCGACCGGCTCGACGAAGAGCACGCAGAGCGTCACCGTCAGGCTGAGCCGCCAGCCGGTGAGGTTCAGCCGGTACAGGATGGCGGCCAGCGCTCCGACGCACAGCAGCAGCCAGGCGACCGCCGCCACCTCGAACGAGATCACCGCGAACGGAACGGTGAGCAGCGCCCCGAACGGCGGGTAGATCCAGGGCAGTCCCTCGGCGTTGAAGAAGTCCTGGCCTTGGAGGAGCAGTTGGCCGGTGCGGCGGTAGACGTCGAGGTCGATCATGCCGGGGTGCCACGGCCAGAGCACCGCGCCGGGGATCTGGGTTCCGGCGACGTAGAGGGCCGCGAGCAGCGGTGGGATCGCGAGTGCGATCCAGCGCAGTCTCTGCTTCAGCGGGCTCACCATCCTCTTTAGGCCGGGTTCAGCCTACCGACCCGACCCCCGCGAAGGCGCCTGAGCCCGTGCCGCTGCGACGGGTGAGACGGATCTGACGCCAGATCGGCGATTCCGCCACCGGGCCGGGCCGGATCGGCGATCCAGCGACAGATTCGTCAGCCCAGCACCAGCGAGACGCCCAGCGCCACCATGACCACGGCGATGATGCCGTCCAGGATGCGCCAGGCGAGCACGGTGGAGAGCCAGCGTCCGAGGAAGCGGGCGCCGTAGCCCAGCGAGAAGAACCAGATCACGCTGGCGGCCATCGCGCCCGCGGCGAAGAGCCAGCGCTGCTCACCGTGGGTGGCGCCGACCGAGCCGAGCAGGAAGACCGTGTCGAGATAGACGTGCGGGTTGAGCCAGGTGAGCGCCAGGCAGGTCATCGCGATCGGGAGCGCCCGGGTGGCGGTCGCCGTGGACGCGCTCGCGGGGAGGGGCTGGGCGTCCGGTTCGGCGTCCGTCCGCAGAGTCTCGCCGGAGGGGAAGAGCGCCCGCTTCGCGGCGAGCAGCCCGTAGCCGACCAGGAAGATCGCGCCGGCCCAGCGCACCGCGTCGATCAGCCAGGGCAGCGCCTGGGTCGCGGCGCCGACGCCGGAGACCCCGAGCAGGATCAGCACCGCGTCCGAGATCGCACAGATCGCGGCGACCAGCCCGACGTGCTCGCGCCGGATCCCCTGCCGCAGCACGAAGAGGTTCTGCGCCCCGATCGCCACGATCAACGAGAAGCCCAGCCCGAGGCCCGCCAACACCGAATTCACGCCCCCGACCCTAACGCCCGCCGCCCCGGACGCCCCACCTGAACGGAATTGGGGACGGTTTCCAACTCCGTCCATCCGTGAACTCGATCTCACGTCACAGAAAGTCGGCTTCTCGTCCAGGAGGCCGACCAAGTGCGACGCCCGGTGGGCCTGCCCGCCCTCCACGGGGGTGAGAGGACTCTCATGGTGGGTTCCTGGGGTGCTCATCGGGGTGCGATTGGCTGGAGCCAACCCCGAAACAGAGGAGTCATCATGAAGATCACCCGTTCCACCGCCGCGTGGGCCGTCTCCGGCGCCATCGGCCTGAGCGTCCTGGGCGGCGTCGGCCTGGCCTGGGCCGAGACCCCGTCCCCGGAGCCGACCACCAGCGCCAGCCCGACCCAGACGACCAGCCCGGCCCCCGGGCAGACCACCACCCCGAACACCGGTCCGGTCTACAGCGCGAACACCGCCCCCTCCGCCCGCACCGCGGTCACGGCAGCCAGCGCCCAGACCGTCCGGACGGCTCCGTCGGCCAAGACCCCGCGGTCGCCGAAGTCCCCGGTCAGCGCCAAGACCCCCAACTCCCCGAAGTCGCCGGTCAGCGCGAAGTCGCCGCGGTCCCCCAAGTCGCCGGTGTCGGCCAAGTCCCCCGTTTCGCCGAAGAGCCCGGCGAGCCCCCGTAGCGCTCGGAGCGCTGCTTCGGGAGACTGACCCTGTGAGTGCGTTCGCCGAAGAGACAGCATTGCTGACCTCCCCCGAGGCAGCCGAGCTGCTCCAGGCGGCGCTCACCGGAGACCCGGAGGTCGTCCTGCCAGGCTTCACCGCCCAGCTGGACGACCTCCACTACCGTCCGGGGTCGGAGGTCACCGCCATCTACACGGTGGGCTTCGACACCCCGGACGGCCACCTCGTCGAGCACCTGCTGGCCACCACCGCCGACGTCTCCGGCAAGGTCGCCACGCTGAGCCGCGGTGGCCTCACCCTGCGGGTCTGGCGGCACCCGGCTGACCCGCGGCTGCCGGGCCTGACCGCGGCCTGCGATCCGGCGACCGTGCTCGGCTGGCTGGCCGCCGCCGAACCGCGGCTGCGTGACGCGGGCTCCCTGCACCTGGAACTGCTGGCCTACCGTCCGCTGCGCCGGGCGGTGCTGCGGGCCACCGCGGACGGCGAGAACTTCTTCCTCAAGGTGATGCGCCCCGGCTACGACGATCGGCTCGCCACCCGGCAGAACCTGCTGGCCGGAGCCGACCTCACCGTCCCCCTGCTGGCCCGTCCCGCCCCGGGCATCCTGATCTCCCCCAGCATCGCCGGACGTTCGCTGGCCCACCAGTTGGTCGCCTGGCAGCGCAACCAGGCCGGCCTGCCCTCGCCGCAGGATCTCGTCGGTCTGCTCGACCGGCTGCCGTCCGCCGTCCGCTCGCTGCCACAGCGCTCGTCGTGGAGCCAGAACATCGATTTCCACGCCGCCACCGCCCGCCAGCAACTCCCCACCGAAGCCGGACGGATCGACGCGGCCGCCGCCGCCATCGTCGACGTCCTCGCGCAGGGCCGGCATGGCCCGGTCGTCCCCACCCACGGCGACTTCTACGAGGCGAACATCTTCGTGGACGGCCACGCCCTGCGGTTCATCGACATCGACTCGGTCGGCCCGGGTCTGCGCGAGGACGACCTGGCCTGCTGCCTGGCCCACCTCGCCGTGCTGCCCAGCCTGGATCGCAACGCCTACCCGCGCATCCCCGAGGTGCTGGACGCCTGGCAGCACGCCTTCGAGCAGCAGGTGGACGCCCGCGACCTGCGCGCCCGGGTGGCCGGCGTCCTGATCAGCCTGATCTCAGGCGCCGAGCCCGATCAGGCCCTGCGCCGCCTGGAGATCGCCGAGCACTACGTCACCGCCTCCCGCTGACCCGGAGGGAAGATCCCCGAGCTCGTCGAACGATCGATGAGAGAACTCTCATCGGCTCGCCCTGCTTGCGTTCATCTGGCGGGATTAGCCTGAAACCACCGGCAGGAGACCCGCCGGAGTGGAGGAAGGAATGGCCATGCCGCTGTCGAGAGCCGCGATCGCCTGGGCCGTCTCGGGCACCCTCGGGGTCGGCACCTGCACCCTGGGCCTGATGGCGATGAACTCCGGCGCACCCGCCACCGCCGATCCCCAGCCGGCCATCGTCGTCGGGGCCACCGTCCCGGCCTCGCCCACCGTCTCCCCCACCACCTCACCGAGCCCGACCGCCACGCTCACCGCGAACACCGCACCGACCGCCGTGACCGCGAAGACCCCCGCGTCGGCCAAGACCCCGGCCAAGCCGAAGCCCACCAAGAAGGCGACCGGCTCCCCCAACAGCCCGAAGACCGGCCCCTCGCCGATCACCCCGCCCTCCCCGAAGAGCGCGAACTCCGGCGACTGAGAGCCTGGACGGGATCGGGCGCTGTTCCAACTCCGTCAAACGCCGAACCGGCGTAGCGCCCACCGACCATGAAGCGGACACCCGAGTAAGGCCTAAGGGGTACTGCCAGTCACTTCCTCAACGGCGACCGCAGACCTACCGTGGAGC
>JAPUEM010000103.1:2316-13559 GCA_027492575.1 Propionicimonas sp. | reverse complement strand
AGGTCTCAGGTCGATAACGGATCTGCAAGGGGTGTTGACCGAGCAGGAGCGGAAGGTGTTGACTGGCGGCCACCCCACATGAAACCCGGGTAACACGGCGACGAAGGAGTGCCGGATGGTACGACGAGCCGACGTCGCTCGCCACGCTGGAGTAACTCCTGCGGTCGTGTCGTATGTGACCAACGGTTCGCATCCCGTCTCCACCGCCACCCGCCACCGCGTGCTCGCCGCCATCGAGGAACTCGGCTACCGTCCCAACGCGGTGGCCCGGGCACTGGCCACCTCCCGCACCCACACCATCGGCCTGGTGACCCCCGACTCGGCCAACCCGTTCTTCGCCGAACTGGCCGCCGCCATCGAACTGGCCGCCTCGGCGGTCGGCTACACGGTGCTGCTGGGCAACGCCCTCAACGACGAGGAGCGGGAGCTCAACTATGCCAACACCTTCGCCGACCGGCAGGTGGACGGCATGATCATCGCCCCGGTCTCCCGCGCCGAGGCCGCGTTGACGGCCGTCCGGGCCCGCGGCATCCCGGTGGTCTACACCGACCGCACCTCCCACGACAGCGGCGCACCGATGGTGGAGGTCGACAACGCGGCCGGGGCGCGACGGGCCACCGCCCACCTGCTCGGGCACGGCCGCACCGTGCACGCCTGCATCACCGGCCACGAGAAGGAGTTCCCCGCCACCGAGCGGGCCCGCGGCTGGCGCGAGGCGCTCGTCGAGGCCGGCGTCCAGGTCCGCGACGACCTGCTGGTCTTCACCGACTTCACCACCGACGCCGCCTACCGCGAGGCGCAGCGCCTGCTCGCGCTGGAACCCGCCATCGACTCGATCCTGGTCGGCTCCGACCTGCAGGCCATCGGCGTGCTGCGGGCCATCTTCGACCACGGCCGCACCCCCGGCGCCGACGTCTCGGTGGTCTCCTTCGACGGCATCCAGATCGGGCGCTACACCCACCCGAGCCTGACCACCGTCGCGCAGCCCTTCGAACCGATGGCCGCGGCAGTGATGGAACTGCTCGAAGGCCTGATTGAGGCCCCCCAGACCGATGCCAATCCCGGCATCACCCGGGTCCTTCCCACCGAACTGGTGATCCGGGAATCATGCGGATGTACTCCGCACCAGAACCTGCCAGACTCCGGCGCAGCCGGCGAACTGGCTGGAATACCGTCAAATCCCACACAAGGAGTGAGATGAGAATCAACAAGAGTGCCGCCCTCGCCGGCGTTGCCGCGCTGGCCCTGGCCCTGTCGGCCTGTGGTGGCGGTGCCACCACGTCGCCGAGCGCCCCGGCCGGTTCCGAGTCCGCCGCCCCGGGCGGCGACAAGCTCTCGGTCGCCAACGTCGTCAACGGATCCCTGGGCGACCAGGGCTTCTTCGATGACGCCGAGCGCGGCATGCAGGCCCTGAAGGCGGCCGGCCACAAGGTCGAGACCCTGCAGGCCGACCCGCAGAACCCGGCCCAGTGGAAGGCCAACCTGGAATCCGTCTCCGGCGGCGACTGGGGCGTGGTCATCACCGGCACCTCGCAGATGGTCGACATCCTGACCGAGACCGCGCCGAAGTTCCCCGACCAGAAGTACATCATCTACGACTCGGTGGTCGAGGCTCCGAACGTCGCCTCCATCACCTACAAGCAGAATGAGGGCTCCTTCCTCGCCGGCGTGCTGGCCGGCCTGGTCGCCACCTCGTCGGCGGACTTCCCGCTGGCCGGTGACGCCAAGACCGTCGGCGCCGTGGGTGGCATGGACATCCCGGTCATCAACGACTTCTTCGTCGGCTACGAGGCCGGTGTCAAGGCCGTGGATCCCAGCATCAAGGTGCTGACCTCCTACGTCGGTGACTTCAACAACTCCCAGAAGGGCTACGACCAGGCCAAGGCGATGTACGACCAGGGCGCGTCCGTGGTCTTCCAGGTCGCCGGCGGCTCCGGCATCGGCGTCCTGCAGGCGGCGAAGGATTCGAACAAGTACGCCATCGGCGTCGACTCGAACCAGAACGGTCTGCAGACCGGCCACATCCTGGCCTCGATGCTGAAGAACATCGGCGTCTCCCTGGAGCAGGCCGTCGGCCAGGCCCAGGACGGCTCGCTGAAGTACGGCGAGACCGCCGCCTACGGTCTGGCCAACGACGGTGTCGGGCTCGAATTCGCCGACAACGGCGACATCGTGCCGCAGGCCGTGCAGGACAAGATCGGCGAGTACAAGCAGCAGGTCGTCGACGGCAAGCTGACCGTCCCGACCAAGTTCTGACGCAGTACCGGGTGGTGGGGGCACCAGCCCCCACCACCTCACCCCCGTTTCTCTTCCTATTGGCCACGATGTAAGGAACCGGAATGGACCAACCGATTCTCGAGCTCCGCCACATCACCAAGACCTTCGGTCCGAAGGTCGCCAACGACGACATCTCGCTGCGGATCTTCCCGGGCAAGGTGCACGCGCTGGTCGGTGAGAACGGTGCCGGCAAGACGACCCTGATGAACATGGTGTCGGGCAACCTGCAACCGGACGGCGGCGAGATCCTCTTCGACGGCAGTCCCGTCGTCCTCAGTGATCCGAAGAAGGCGGATGCCCTCGGCATCGGCATGGTGCACCAGCACTTCAAGCTGGTCGGTTCCCTCACCGTGGCCGCCAACGTCTTCCTGGGCAAGGAACTCCGCAACGGAGTGACGCTCAACCAGGCCGCGATGGCCGCGCGAGTCACCGAACTCTCCGAGAAGTTCGGCCTCCAGGTCAACCCCAACGACATCGTCCAGGACCTGTCCGTGGGCGAGCGGCAGCGGGTCGAGGTGCTCAAGGCACTCTCCCACGACACCCGCGTACTGATCCTGGACGAGCCCACCGCCGTCCTGACCCCCGCCGAGACCGACGAGATGTTCGTCGTCATCCGGCAGCTCGCCGCGCAGGGCTGCGCGGTGGTCTTCATCTCCCACAAGCTGGGCGAGGTGCTCTCGATCGCCGACGAGATCGCGGTCATCCGCGACGGCAAGGTGGTCGGCACCCAGCCCGCGGCAGGCCTCTCGCAGACCGACATCGCCTCCATGATGGTCGGACGCGAGGTGCTGCTGCGCATCAAGCACACCCCGCCGAACCCCACCGACGAGGTGCTGCGGGTCGAGAACCTGTACGCCGTCGACACCCGGGGCGCGATCGCGGTCAACGACCTGTCGCTGACGGTGCGCCGCGGCGAGATCGTCGGCATCGCCGGCGTCGAGGGCAACGGCCAGTTCGAGCTGGCCTCGGCGATCGCCGGCATGTACGACACCCCGCAGGGCCGGATCACCATCGACGGTGAGGACGTGACCAGGGCGACGGTGGCCCGGCGCCGCGAGATCGGCCTGGCGTACATCCCCGAGGATCGTCACGACGAGGGCTCCGGGCCGAGCCTGTCGGTGGCCGAGAACATCGCCGCCACCCACCTGCGTCCGCCGATCGCGAGCCGCGGCATCCTCAACATCCCCCGGATGAAGGAATTCGCGACCTCGCTGATCGCCAAGTTCGACGTCCGTGGCGCGAACGCCGACACCGTCATCTCGACGCTGTCCGGCGGCAACATGCAGAAGGTGATCATCGCCCGCGAGTTCACCTCCGACCCGAAGCTGCTGATGGTCTCCCAGCCCACCCGCGGCGTGGACGTCGGAGCCATGGAGTTCGTCCACAACTCGATCGTCGGCGCCCGCGACGCCGGGGCAGGCGTGCTGCTCTTCTCGGCCGACCTGAACGAGGTGATGAGCCTCTCCGACCGGCTGCTGGTGGTCTACCGCGGCCAGATCATCGCCGAGTTCACCCAGCAGAACATGAGCGAGATCGCGGTCGGCCTGGCCATGGCCGGCCAGCGTCCCACCGCCGAGGCCCTGGCCGAAGCCGAGGCCGAGCACGCCCGGGTGCAGGACGAACTCGGCCACGCCGCCGACGACGCCGGCAGCGAGACGGCCCTGGTCGCCGAGGTGGCGGAGGACGAGGTGGTGGCCGCCCCGCTGGACGACGCGGCCGTCGACCTCACCGCGGTGCGGCAGCCCTCCCGCAACCTCGCCACCATGGCGCGGGAGGCCTTCGACAGCGCCGTGCAGCCGATCATCGCCGTGCTGATCGCGCTGGTTCTCGGCGCGGTGATCATCGTCGCGATGGGCCACAACCCGATCGACGCCTACCTGGCCCTGTTCACCTCGGGCTGGCGCACCCCGTTCGGCATCTCGTCCATCATCGCGGCGTTCATTCCGCTGGCGACGATGGCGGGGGCGACGATCATCTCCTTCCGGGCCGGCTTCTTCAACATCGGTGGCGAGGGTCAGATGTACCTCGGCGCCTTCTTCGGAGCCTTCGCCGGGTTCACCTTCGTCTCGCTTCCCCCGGGGCTGCTGACCATCGTGATCCTGCTCTTCGGCGCTCTGGCCGGCGCCATCTGGGGCCTGATCCCCGGCGCCCTGCTGGCCAAGTGGCAGGTGAACATCATCGTCACCACGCTGCTCTTCACCGAGATCGCGAAGCTGCTCACGATGTTCTTCGTGACCGGCGTCTTCCAGGATCCGACCGCGGGCATGGCGGCCTCGGCGAAGATCGTCCCCGAGGCGCGGTTCACCATGTTCAACGCCCAGTACGGCATCGGCCCCGACCTGATCATCGCGATCGTGGTGGCCGTCCTTCTGGCCCTGGTGCTCAACCGCACCACCTGGGGCCTGAAGGTCAAGGAGCTCGGCGAGATGAACCGCTTCGCCGAGTACACCGGCGTCTCGTCCTCGTCGATGTCGATCCAGGTGATGTCGCTCTCGGGTGCGGTCGCCGGCTTCGCGGGCGCCCTGTTCGTGCTCGGGCCCAACGGCGGACGCTTCCTGCAGGCCTTCTCCCCCGGCTGGGGCTTCCTGGCCATCACGGTGGCCCTGCTCGCCCGCCTGAACCCGTGGGCCGCCTTCATCGCGGCCATCTTCTACGCCACCATGATGGGTGGCTCGACCGGCCTGCAGGCCGCCGGGGTTCCGTTCCCGCTGGTCAACGTGCTGCAGGGCCTCATCATCATCATGATCACCGCCACCTTCGTGTGGAACCGACGACGCAAGCGCCCGGCAGCCGCCGCCGCGCCCGCCGCCACCGCGAGTGAAGGGACTGCAAAGTGAACGAGCTTCTCGCCCAGATTTTCACGGTCACCACCCTTGCGGTGATCCTGGCCAAGACGACCCCGCTGCTGCTGGCCGCCATCGGCGGCGCAGCCACCCAGATGGGCAACATCCTCAACATCGGCCTGGAAGGCATGATGCTGATCGGCGCCTTCGCCGCGGTCTCGGTGGGCGCTGTCACCAGCCCATGGGTCGGCATCCTCGCCGCGGTGGGCGCGGCGGTGCTGCTGGCGCTGATCTTCGCCGTCGCCTCGCTGATCTTCAAGGCGGATTTCATCGTGGTCGGCATCGGCGTGAACCTGCTGGCCGTCGGCGCGTCCGTCCTGCTGCTGACGGTGCTGTACGGCAACCCGGGCGTCACCCCGGGCAATGTGAAGGCGATCCTGCCCAAGCTGGATCTCGGCATCATCGGCGACATCCCGATCATCGGCCCGGCGATCGACAACCAGACCATCCTGGTCTGGCTCGCCTTCCTGCTGGTGCCGGCCTACTCCTTCCTGCTCTACCGCACCCGCTACGGCGTCCACCTGCGGGCCGTGGGCGAGGACGAGCCGGCCGCGATCGCCGCGGGCATCAACGTCTTCAACGTGAAGTTCGTGTCGATCCTGATCTCCGGCGTGATGTGCGGCCTGGCCGGCGCGCAGCTGGCGATGGCGACGCTGGGCTCGTTCAACGCCGGCATGACCAGCTCCCGTGGCTTCATCGCGGTGGCGGCGCTCACCTTCGGGCTGGCCAAGCCGGTCCGGACGATGGTCGCCTGCCTCATCTTCGGTGCGGCGGACGCCCTGGCCGACCGGCTCGGCCTGGCCGGAGCCAACCCGTCGCTGTCGCTGATGACGCCCTACGTGGTGACCATCATCGCGCTGGTGCTGGCGGCCCTGCGGGTGCGGGCGGCGCTGAGCGCCCGCTCGAAGCGGGCACTGGCCCACTCGGCCTCCGCCTGACCGAGCCCACCGTGGTGGGTGGGGCGCTGCCCCCACCCACCGCCCCGCCCTGAAACGAGGAACCTCCATGGAGAAGATCATCATCGACTGTGACCCCGGTCACGACGACGCCATCGCCATCCTGCTGGCCGCGGGCCACCCGGGCATCGACCTGCTCGGCATCACCACGGTGGCCGGCAACCAGACCCTGCCCAAGGTGACCCGCAACGCGCTGGCGATCTGCGCGGCGGCCGGCATCGAGGTGCCGGTGGCCGCCGGGGCCAGCGTGCCGCTGGTCACCCCGCAGGTGGTGGCCGAGGACATCCACGGCGACACCGGCCTGGACGGGCCGGTGCTGCCCGAGCCGGCCTTCGAGCTCGACCCGCGCCACGGCGTCGACTTCATCATCGAGACGGTGATGGCCCACGAGCCGAAGACCGTCCACCTGGTGCCGGTCGGGCCGCTCACCAACATCGCGATGGCGATGCGCAAGGAGCCGGCGATCATCGACCGGGTCAAGTCGGTCGTCCTGATGGGCGGGGCCTACACCCGCGGCAACTCGACCCCCTGCGCCGAGTTCAACATCTACGTCGACCCCGAGGCCGCCGAGGCGGTCTTCCGCGGCGCCTGGGAGGTCACCATGGTCGGCCTCGACCTGACCCATCAGGCGCTGGCCACCGCCGACTTGCAGGATCGGGTGCGCGCCATCGGCGGCGACCTGGCCCAGTTCGTCCTGGACATCTGGGGCTTCGTCGGCGGGGCCTACAAGAAGATCTACGAGTTCGACTACCCGCCGGTGCACGACGCGGTCTGCGTGGCCGCCATCGCCGATCCGCTGCTGCTCACCAACGCCAAGGCGCACGTCGCCGTGGAACTGCACGGCCAGTGGACCAAGGGCATGACGGTGACCAACTTCGCCGACGTGCCGGGCATGCACCACATCTCGTCCGAGGGCATGGGCATCGGCGAGGCCACCACCAACGTGGCGATGAAGCTGGATTGGGACCGGTTCGCCGACCTGGTGGTGGATTCGATCGCCGCCCTCACCGCCGCGAAGGGGCAGTAGCCGCGGTGGAGAAGCTGATCCTCGACTGCGATCCGGGCCACGACGACGCGGTCGCCATTCTGCTGGCCGCCGGCGACCCGCACCTGGAGCTGCTCGGCATCACCACCGTCGCGGGCAACCAGACCCTGGAGAAGGTCACCCGCAACGCCCTGGCGGTCTGCGCGCAGGCCGGCATCCGGGTGCCGGTGGCGGTGGGCGCCGCCCGTCCGCTGGTGCGGCCGCAGCTGATCGCCGGCGAGATCCACGGCGCCTCCGGGCTGGACGGCCCGGTGCTGGCCGAGCCCGCCTTCGAGGTCGACCCGCGTCCGGCCGCCCAGTTCATCGTGGAGACTGTGATGGCCCACGAGCCGGGGACGGTGAACCTGGTGCCGATCGGTCCGCTGACCAATATCGCGATGGCGATCCGGCTGGAGCCGCGGATCGTCGAGCGGGTGAAGTCGGTGGTGCTGATGGGCGGGGCGGTCGCCGTCCACGGTCGCACCCCGGTGACCGAGTTCAACATCCAGGCCGATCCGGAGGCCGCGGCCGCGGTCTTCGAGGCCGGCTGGCCGCTCACCATGGTGCCGCTCGACCTGACCTACCAGGCGCTGGCCACCGACGAGGTGCTGGCCCGGATCGGCGCCGAGGGCGGTGAGCTGGGACGGTTCGTCGTCGAGATGCTCACTTTCTTCGGCGAGCAGTACCGCCGCGAACGCGGCCTGCCGGCCGCCCCCGTCCACGACCCGTGCGCGGTCGCCCGGCTGATCGACCCGGCGGTCTTCACCACCCGGCCCGCCTTCGTCGCGGTCGAGCTGACCGGCACCTGGACCTGGGGGCAGACGGTCACCGACTACCGCGGCCAGCTGGGACGTCCGCAGAACGCCGACGTCGCCGACCGGCTCGACACCGCCCGGTTCTGGGATCTCGTCACGCAGGCCATCGTCCAACTCGAAGGAGACTGAGGAAATATGCCGAAGAAGATCATCATCGACACCGACCCGGGCATCGACGACGCCCTGGCCATCATGCTGGCCGCGGCCTCCCCCGAGGTGCAGATCCTGGGGATGACGGCGGTGGCCGGCAACACCGGGCTGGAGTACACCGCCCCGAACCTGGCCAAGATCGCCGACCTGCTGGGCCTGGACGTGCCCCTGGGCAGGGGCGCGGTCCGTCCGCTGTGGCGGCGCGACACCGTCCCGGACGCGAACGTGCACGGGTCGGACGGCCTGGGCGGCTATGAGCTGCCGGAGTCGCAGCGCGTCCTGGAGCCGGCGATCCCGCTGCTGGCCCGGCTGGTGGAGGAGAGCGAGGAGCCGGTCACCATCGTGGCGATCGGCCCGGTCACCAATATCGCGCTCTTCATCAACGAGTACCCCGAGACCGCCCGCAAGGTCGAGCGGATCGTGATCATGGGCGGTGGCGCCCGTGACGTGCTGGGCAACGCCACCCCGACCGCCGAGTTCAACATCTACTACGACCCGGACGCCGCCGCGGCGATGTTCGACTTCGGCGTCCCGATCACCATGATCGGGCTGGACGTCACCCACAAGGCGCTGGTCGGCTCGGCCCACCTGGCCGGGCTGTACGCCTCCGGCGGGCCGATCGCCACCATGGTCGAGGCCATCACCGGCCACTACGGCGAGGCCGCCTACTCCGGCCACGACGGTGACGACGCGGTCGCCCAGCACGACTCGCTGGCGATCGCCGCCGCCTTCCTGCCCGAGATCGTCACCACCGAGCACCTCTTCGTGGACGTGGAGAACGTCGGCCGGCTCACCTCGGGCATGACCGTGGTCGACTTCGCCGGACGCACCGGGAACCCGCCCAACTGCGACGTGGCCCTGGACGTGGACACCGACCGGTTCGTGGCATTGTTGGCCGACCGGCTCACCCAGCTCGACGCAACCCTGAAGGAGCGTGCATGACCACCAAGATTCTGCTGGACTGCGACACCGGTGTCGACGACACCATGGCGATCCTGTACGCCGCCCTGCACCCGGAGATCGAGCTGATGGGCGTCGGCGCGGTCTGGGGCAACGTGGACGTGCCCACCGCCGTCCGCAACTCCATCCACACCCTCGAGATGGTCGGCAAGGGCCATCTGCCGGTCGCCAAGGGCGCCTCCGGGCCGCTGCTGCACGACGACAGCTACTTCGCCTACTTCGTGCACGGCGACGACGGCCAGGGCAACGCGGGCACCGGACGTCCGGTCGGCCCGGCCGCCCCGGGCACCGCCGCCGAGCAGATCGTCCGGCTGGCCCGGGAGTACCCCGGCGAGATCATGCTGGTGCCGGTCGGTCCGCTCACCAACGTGGCGCTCGCCCTGGCCCTGGAGCCGGAGCTGCCGAAGCTGCTCAAGGGCATCTCGCTGATGGGCGGCGCGGCGCTCGTGCCGGGCAACGCGTCCTACGTCGCGGAGGCCAACATCGCCCACGACGCCGAGGCCGCGCACGCCGTCTTCCGGGCCGACTGGCCGATCATCATGGTCGGGCTCGACGTCACCATGACCACCCTGATCACCCCGGAACGCCGCCAGGTGCTGGAATCCGGCGGCTCGGTGGGCCGCTACATGTCGAAGATCATGCAGTTCTACGGCGACTTCTTCGCCGAGACCGCCTACGGCGAGTGGCGGGCCTGCATGCACGACACGATGGCCGTCGCGGCCGCCGCCGGCACCCTCGACATCCGGCTGGCGCCGAACGTCAACGTCGAGGTCGACACCTCCGGCGGGCCGAGCCACGGCCAGACCCTGTGCGACCTGCGCGGCATGTACATGGGCTACCCCGAGCAGGAGGGCGCCCACTGCCGGGTGGTGCTGGAGGCGAGCGACTCGATCGCCGACGAGGTGGTCAAGCTGATCGCCGACTTCGGGGATTCGAAGATCCCGGTCGAGTGACGCCGTCATGATCGACTTCACCGGCAAGGTCGCGCTGGTCACCGGGGGCGCCCGCGGCATCGGACGGGCCTGCGCCCAGCTGCTCGCCGAGGCGGGGGCCAAGGTGCTGGTCACCGACCTGGAGCGCCCGGTGGAAGGGCTCACCTACGACACCGCGGGCACCTCCGAACTGGAGCGGACGGTGGCCGAGATCGTCGCCGCCGGTGGCGAGGCCCGGGCGGCCTACGTGGACGTCCGCGACTTCGCCGGCCTGCAGGGCGTGGTGGCGCAGGCCCTGGAGTGGGGACGGCTGGACGTCGTGGTGGCCAATGCCGGGGTGGCCAGCTGGCCGCGGACCACCTGGGAGGCCACCGAGGAGCAGTGGGACGTCATGCTCGACGTCACGCTGAAGGGCACCTGGAACACCGTCCGGGCGGCAGTGCCGGCGATCCTGCAAGGTGGACGGGGCGGCGCGATCGTCATGATCGGGTCGACCGCCGCGGTCAAGCCGCTGGCCACCATCGGGCACTATGCCGCGGCGAAGAACGGGCTGGTGGGGCTGTGCAAGTCGCTGGCCCTGGAGCTGGCCGGTGATTCCGTCCGGGTGAACCTGGTGCACCCGGGCGGCACCGCCACCTACATGACCGAGAACCCGCAGGCCGAGGCCTGGCAGGCCTCCTTCGGCGGCGGGGCCACCCTCGAACTGCCGATGCCGGTCAAGCGGATGGAGCCCGAGGACGTCGGCTGGGCGGTCCGCTGGCTGGCCAGCGACGAGGCCCGTTACATCACCGGCACCCAGTTGGTCGTGGACGGCGGAGCGACCCTGTGAGCACCCTCGACCGGATCCACGGCGTCCTGGTGGGCGCTGCCATCGGCGACGCCCTGGGCGCTGCCACCGAGCTGCGCACCGCCCGGCAGATCCGGGAGTTCTTCGGCGGCGAGGTGACCAGCTTCCGCACTCCCCCGCCGGACACCTTCGCCCGCGGCCGGACGGCGGGCACCATCACCGACGACTTCTCCCAGGCGCACTACCTGGCCCAGGCGATCATCGCCCGCGGCGGCGCCCTCGACCGGGAGACCGGACGGCAGGCCGTGCTGGCCTGGTGGGCGGACGACCGCTACCAGGATTTCGCCGGCCCCACGACCCGGCGGGCCATCGCCCGGCTGTCGGGCGAGGAGGTCGAGGAGCCGTTCTTCCTCTACCGCGGCGGCGAGGCCACCAACGGCGCGGCCATGCGGATCGCGCCGGTGGGCTGCGTCGTCCACACCGTCGCGGAGGCGGTGGA
>JAPUEM010000103.1:0-2216 GCA_027492575.1 Propionicimonas sp. | reverse complement strand
AGCAGCGCTGATCTGGCCGAGGCGACCGTCCGGATCGCCGACCTGATCGGCACCGGGCTCAAGGCCAACGAGGCCGTCCCGGCCGCGGTCGGCATCCTGGCCGCCGCCCCGGACGCCTTCAGCGCGATCGTCGCCGCGGCCAACGCCGGCGACGACACCGACACGGTAGCCACCATCGTCGGTGCTCTGGCGGGGGCTGCCGCGGGCGCCGGCGCCTTCCCGTCCGAGCTCGCTGCGACCGTTGACGCCGTCAACGGCCTCGACCTGGCCGCCACCGCCCAGGCTCTGGCGGAGCTGCGATGACCCGCTT
Organism: Propionicimonas sp.; assembly: GCA_027492575.1. Classification (GTDB taxonomy): domain Bacteria; phylum Actinomycetota; class Actinomycetes; order Propionibacteriales; family Propionibacteriaceae; genus Propionicimonas. Next base: position 1,906 of record JAPUEM010000103.1, on the reverse strand, counting down.
CGTCACCCTCGGTCCGAGCACGATCGACGTCTACTACGAGGCGGCCGAGTGGCCGGGCCTGGGCGACAAGGCGATGATCCGCGGCCGCAGCGTGCGGATCGGCGGCATGATCGCCAACACCGCCGCCGCCCTCGGCGCGGCCGGGCAGCAGGTCGTCCACCTGGAGCGGATCGGCGAGAACCACGCCGACGAGGTGCTCGCCTCGCTGGCGGGCTACGGGGTCGACACCTCGCTGGTGCAGACCAGCCCGTCCGCCCGCACCTGCGAGGCGTATGTGGTGCGGGTGGGGGCCGAGCGGAGCATCCTGATCGACGGGGACGGACGCGAGGTGCTGGACGTGACGCCGGCCGTCGCCGCCGCGCTGTCCGCCGCCGACGTGATCGTCACCAGCCCGCATGAGCTGCGCCAGCCGGCGCTGCGGGAGGCCGCCTGGGCTGCCCGCGCCGGCGGCACCCGGATCGCCATGGACATCGAATCCGCCGGCCTGGCCGACCCGGCCGCGGACGCTGAGTCGGTCCTGAACTCGAGCTACCTGGTGATCAACGAGACCGCCGCCGCCGCGGTCGGGCTGGATCTGCGCGACCTCGCCGCCGGCGGACGCGACGTGCTGGTCACCCGGGGCGCCCAGGGAGTCGACATCATCGGGGCGGACGCCGATCTGCGCGTCCCGGCGATCGCCGTCGCGCCGGTCGACACCACTGGTGCCTCGGACACCTTCTTCGCGGCCTATCTCGCCCGGCGCTGCGCCGGCGCCACCGCCCCGGAGGCCGCCGCTTTCGCGGTGACGGCCGCCGGACAGGCCACCACCGGCATCGGTCCGCGGTTCGGCGCGGACTGGCTGAGCTCCCTCACTACGGAAGGCAATCATGGGTAACGTCGTCGTCCTGGGCAGCGCGAACGCTGACCTGGTGGTTCACGTGGAGCGCCGCCCCGGCGGTGGCGAGACGCTGCTGGGCAGCGATCTGCAGTTCTTCCCCGGCGGCAAGGGCGCCAACCAGGCAGCGGCGGCCGCCCGCAGCGGCTCGCAGGTGACCTTCCTCGGTGCGGTCGGCGCGGACGGCAACGGCGACTTCCTGCGCCGCTCGCTCGCCGAGGCCGGCGTGGACGCCTCCCACGTCCGCACCGTCGACCGTCCGACCGGCACCGCGCTGGTCTTCCTCACCCCGGACGGTGAGAACTCGATCGTGGTCTCCCCCGGCGCCAACATGACCATCGACGTGGCTGCCGCCGAGGCCGTCAGTGAGATCTGGCTGGCCGCGGACATCCTGGTGCTCAACCTGGAACTGCCGCTGGCGACGGTCTCCCATGTCATCGAGCGCGCCCACGCCGCCGGCGTCCGGGTGCTGCTCAACGCCGCCCCCGCCCAGGTGATGGAGGCCGGTCCGCTGGCCCACTGCGACCCGCTGGTGGTCAACGAGTACGAGGCCCGCGTGGTGCTGGACGACCCGTCCATCCCCGAGGATGCCTCCTTCGAGTACCTGGTCGGCAAGCTGCGCGAGACTGGTGCCGCGGCCGTCGTCATCACCCTGGGCGCCGAGGGCGCCCTGGTCGCCGACGCCACCGGCATCACCAAGGTGCCCGCCTACAAGGTGGACGCCGTCGACACCACCGGTGCCGGCGACGCCTTCGTCGGCGCCATGGCCACCGAACTGGCGGCCGGCGCCACCCTGGCCGAAGCCGTGAGCTTCGCCACCGCGATGAGCGCCGTCGCCGTCCAGCGCATGGGCGCCCAGTCCTCCTACGCGAACCGCGCCGAGGTCGAGCAGTTCATCGCCGACCGCCAGTAGAACGATCCCAGACGACGACCGCCACGCCACGTCAGTGGCGGGAAGGAAGGAGTCTTGACGAGGGCCGCGCCAGCGGGCCGAGGAACAGAGCCTGTCGAACGATCCCTGAGCCTGTCGAA
>JAPUEM010000102.1:40724-72792 GCA_027492575.1 Propionicimonas sp. | reverse complement strand
AGGGGTTCGAATCCCCTTAGCTCCACCCAAAGTGTCTTACGGGAACACGCGACATCGGAAGATGTCGGGTGTTCCCGTTTGGCTTCATTGCCTCCGGTTTCATTGCCTCCGGCTGCCTCGCGAACGATGGCTGCGAACGGTTCGGCGAGGCGCGGGCGCAGCTGCTCGTCCTCGGTGATCTCCAACCGTGTGTAGAACGCCTGGTTTGCCAGCCTCCTGCTTCCGTCGTCGGAGTGGGCGTAGGCGCGGTGAGCGTCGGTGAGCAGCCGCAGGCTGTCGTGGAGGAACCTCCGGCCACCGACGTGCAGTTCGTCGTGCTCGCGCAGGCGCTGCTCGATGTCCGCGAGCCCCGCGCGGATGCGGTCTTGGTGCCGCTTGAGCGTGGGCAAGTCGATGGCATCGGCGAAGTGCGCCGCCAACAGTCTGTCGCTCTCAGCTTCCAGGCGCACCCGGTTCGCCGTGAGGTCAGCGAACTCCTGATCGCGGCCAGCAGATCGCTTGTCGAAAGCTGCGGCAACCTCGGCAGCGAGGTGGCGGTAATCGGCTTCGCTGATCGTGATGCTCGCGTAGGAGCCCGCGACCAGACGTTCCGCGACCTGCACGGGCACCGCCCGTCGGGTGCAGGTGGTCTTCTTGGCTGCCCTGCCTGAGCAGACGAAGTAGGCGTAGGTCGTGCCGCGCGGGTTGGTCGCGAAGTCCAGCAGCATCCTCGACCCACAGGTGCCGCAGTGCAGCAAGCCTTTCAGGTGGTGAGCGTGCTGGACGTGCCGGGTTGCGTGGGCGTTGCGCGCCTTCAGCAGAGATTGCACCTGATCGAAGAGCGCGGGCTCCACGATGGGCTCGTGCGCGCCAGGATGGAGCGCACCCCGGTAGCGGATGACTCCGGCGTAGTACGGGTTCGTCAGCACACGGTAGAGCGCATTCTTCCCCAGCGGCTTCGCTGGACGCTTCGGCGTCGACACCGTGACCAGTCCGCGTGCGGTGAGGTCGCGTAGCAGCGCGGTCACCGAGGTCCCGCCGGTCGCATATCGCTCGAACGCCCAGGCGATGAGCGGCGCGCGTTCGGGATCGACCTTGACGGTGCGTACCTCGCGACCCTGCTCGTCGGTGCGGCGCACGTTGAGGTAGCCGATGGGAGCGCGCCCGGGGGTGCCGCCCTGGGCGACCTTCTGTGTCAGCCCCTTGGTGACCTCGGTGGCAAGGTTGCGGCTGTAGAACTCCGCAATGCTCGACATGATGCCGTGCACGAGCATCCCCGAAGGCGTCTGGTCGATGGACTCGGTCGCCGAGACGAGCGTGACCCCGGAAGCAAGCAGCGCTTCGTGAATCTTCACGTCGTCGGCGCGGTTGCGGGCGAGCCGGTCGAGCTTGTGCACGATGCAGAAGCTGACGCGACTGGCGGCGATGAACGCGAGCATGTCCTGCAGCCCGTCACGATCCGCCGAGCGTGCCGACTCGCCGGCGTCGATGAACTCGCGCACGATCCGCGCGCCCAGCTCATCGGACTTCCGAGCGTTCGCTTCGCGCTGGGCGGGGATCGAGAAGCCTTCGTCGGTGCCGCCGCGCTCGGCCTGCTCCCGCGTCGAGACGCGGAGGTAGGACACAGCCAGCATGACGGGGGTCTCGGCGGCCCGCTCGGACGTCGTGGTGTCGAGTGTCGCGGTGCTCATCGTGGGCCTCCTTGCCGGGGTGCTTCTTGGTGTCGATCCTCTCGCGCACCCCTGACAAAACGAAGAACTCAGTGGCGCGCAGACGCCAGGTCCTCGGGCGGTGGAAGCCCGTAGGGGTCGGGATCGCCGCTCACCCAAGCGCGGTGACGGGCCTCCGCGATGCCCAGCACCCACTCGATCAGCTTGCCGAGGTCAGGCTCCTCGCGCCGCGTCACCCGCAGCCTCACGTTCCTCTCGTCGCTTCGCATGCCAGACAGGTGCACAGGCCTCGGCACGGTTCACACTTTCGCCCGTCCGCCCATCTCCACGTTGAGGTCACACGCATCTTGCAGATCGAGGATTCGCCATTTACGTCGGTGACGAAACAGACCTATCGTAGAACATGGCCACCAGACGCTACGACCCCACAGCGACCGACTTTAACGGCCGCTACGCGCGCTGGGTCGCCGCCCTCGAATCCCGCAACGAAGCAGAGTTGCTCGAAGCCACCGTGGCTCTGCCGACGCTCAACAAACGCGTGCTCAAGAAGCTCGCCGCCGTAGACCGCGACGAGCCCGACCCGACAGCACGGGCGGAGCACAAGCGGGTCATCGTGCTGCTCAGCGAGATCAACGCCAACCAGGCCGCACGCCTCCGTGAACGGAAGCAGGCGGAGCAGCGCCGCCGCGACAGGACCGTCCGCGTTGAGCGCCGCATCGAACTTCCAACCACCTGCGCCCGGTGCGGCACCAGGCTCAAAGAGGTGAAGCCCACGGGCAGGCCGCGCCTGTACTGCTCACCCGCCTGCCGTAAGGCCGCCTACGAAGACCGCCGCGCCCACCGCGACGGCGCCGTAAAGGTGCAAGTCGTCGAGAGGATCGTCACCGAGGTGCGGGAACGCCGCATCGAGGTACCCCACCCGAGAAGCGAGTGCATCGACGCTGTGCTCTACGACAACGATGCTCTCGCCCAGGCCGTGTGGGTGCTCATCGACAACGTCGCCGACCAGAACTACGAAGCGTTCAGCCCGGCCCAGTCACGGTTCTGGGACCTCTACAACAACGTCGAAGTCCTCTACGAGGCGCTCGTGCAGCGTGCAGCCGCCGATGAGCGCCGCCCTCCTACGCCCGAGGCAACGCCGACGAACAAGCACAGGCGCAACATGCAGCTGATGGCCCAGCGTGACAGTGCAGAGCCGACGACGGAGTAGAGCCACGACATCGCCGAAGTACACCTTTGGTTGTCGTTACGGTTTCAGTCTTGGTAGGATGGCGGTGTGAGGGAGCGAGAGATATACCCGAGCGCACCTATTGTCCTGATGGCGATCGAGGTGCGGCACCCGCCGTGCGAACCACTTGACCGCAAGCAGGTTGCGGAGGTGTCCGCGCAGATCAAACATCTGCTGCCCCTGCCGAGCGAGATGAACGACGTCTCCGTCACCGTACAGGCAGGGCCGGACGGTCCGCCCACCCAGCAGCAGGTCGTCAGCAGCTTCCCGAGGTGGACGAGCCGCGACAAACGAACGGCACTGTCGATCCGGCCCGACAGCCTCGTGATCGAGACTACCGACTACGGCAGCTACGACAGGATGCGTGAGTTGCTCGACGCCGTGCTCCAGACCCGCCTGGCCGTTGCAGCCCCGGCTGGAGTCGAGCGGATCGGGCTCCGGTACATCGACGAGATCAGAGTCCCAGCAGAGAACGGTGGCGGCGCACCCTCCTGGGAACAGTGGGTGGATGCCTCCTTGCTCGGTCCCGCGCACGTCGGTGCGGAACTGGGGCTTGCGCCGGTCGTGAACGAAGGCATCTTCGTCTTCTCCGGCGGCAGCGATCATGCGCTGGTGCTGAGGTACGGCGCGCAGAGCGACTACGCCGTGCAATCGACCTCCGACCTACGCCGTCCGCTCCCGCCGCCAGGGCCACTGTTCAAGCTGGACATCGACAGCTTTTGGCAAGCAGCCGACGAGGTGCCCGAGTTCGACGCAGAGCTCATCCTGCGTCAGGCAGACGCACTTCATGAGCCCGTGCGTGGGGTCTTTGAGAGCGTGATCACGGATCGACTACGAGAGGAAGTGTTGCGAAATGGCTGACACCTTGGTGCGGAACGCCGCTGTTGAGTCGGCGCTGGGATCGCGCGCTACTGCAGGTGACTCCACGTTCACTCGAAACCTGACCGAGACGAGACTTACGCCTCCCCGCTTGACGACGGAAGTTGGCGGAATCCGGAGCGTAGCCCGTGCGCTCCACGACGACGTAGATGACCTCCACAAGCGCACCCACGAGGACGAGTGGCGCACGGCAGCAGCTGAGCGCGGCAAGGCCAGCGTGACATCGATGCTCACGGAGCTTGCTGATCTCGGGTTCGCCTGGCGCGACATCGCAAGGATGGTCGGCGTGAGCGTGCCCGCCGTGCAGAAGTGGCGAAAGGGAGAGAAGGCATCGGGTGACAGCCGCATTCGGATCGCAAGCCTCCTTGCCGCGTGCGACCTAGTCACGAGCCACTACATGGTCGACGAGATCGCCTCCTGGTTCGAGATGCCGCTCTCCTCGTCTGCTCCTGTCACACCGATCGTGCTATACGCCGCCAATCGTGCGGACCTCGTGTTCGAGTTCGCGAGCGGTCACGTAGACCCTGAGGCGCTGCTGTCGGAGTTCGACCCCGACTGGCGCGAACGGTACCGATCCGACTTCGAGGTCTTCGAGGCGGGCGACGGCAACCGCTCGATTCGCATGAAGGGCTGATCTTGAGCCACGACCTCGAATCCCCGTACGTAGAGGGTGTCCCGGACTGGGGCGCCCTCTACCGTGCGCGCGGCGACGAGGTTGGGGCGACTCGCCCCATCTTCACTGGTGATGTGTTCACCGGTGTGCAGCTACCCGGATCGACTGGCAAGACGAAAGCGCGCTCGCTTGTGGTCCTCCAGCACCCGTGTTCGATGCGCACGAACGGCGTCGACCTCGCCTGGCAAGTACTCGTTGCCGAGGTGACGAATCGCAAGGAGATCGACGAGCCGGGTTGGGTCAGTGGCAACTACAACCTGATGCCGCTGCCCGACCTCCGCCCCGAGGTGACGAGCCAGAGTCGGCATCAGGCGGCGAACTTCGACAACCTCTACACGGTGACCCCCGATCTGCTGACCTCGCGGATTGCCTCCCTGTCACCGTTCGGAGTGAACCTGCTGCTTCAGCGCTGGGTGCACTGCAGCTCACGGGTTGTAGTGCCAACCCACACGTTCCACGAGCAGACCGTCGCCTTCTACGAAGAGGCGGACCTGATCGAAGAGTGGTGCGACGAAACGAGCAGCGATGATCTCCGAGCCGAGACGCAGGTGTGCCTCGACTGGCTTCGCGCCGACAGAGACGGTTCGACCTATCAAGAACTGCTGAAGAACCCGCAGTCCCACAGCATGATTCGCCGCGCGATGCGCCAGGCACTGAAAGAACGGAACCAGAGTTGAGAACCACTGACCTCGCCAAGGTTCGCGCCACGCTGTGGACTGCGGCCGACAAGCGGCGGGCGAACTCGTCGTTGTCGGTCGGGCAGTTCCGCGCCGCGATCCTCGGCCTGGTCTTCCTCGCCTACGCCGAGAACCGATTCGACGAGATCAGCCCTGAGATCGAAGCAAAGGCCAGCGCCCGCAACCCCTCGACGCCCGCCGACTACAAGGCCAGGTCCGTGCTCTACGTGCCCGAGCTCTCCCGCCTGTCCTACCTGGTGAGCCTCCCCGAAGCCGCCGACCTCGGCAAGGCTGTGGACGAGGCCATCAAAGGCATCGAGGCGTTCAACCCCGAGTTGAAAGACGTGCTCCCACGTGGCTATTCCCGCTTGGATCGGGCAACCCTCATCGAGCTGCTGAGGCTTTTCGCTCCGCTGCCCGAGCAGCTCGGCGGTGACGCCTTCGGTCTCATCTACGAGGACTTCCTCTCCAACTTCGCCGCCCAAGAGGGCAAGGGCGGCGGCGAGTTCTTCACGCCGTACTCGATCGTTCGGCTCATCGTAGAGATTCTTGAGCCGTTCCACGGGCGGGTGCTTGACCCAGCCTGTGGCTCCGGCGGCATGTTCGTGCAGTGCGCCAAGTTCGTCGAGCGACGTCATGAAGATGCCACAAGGCACCTCACTATCTTCGGCGTCGAGAAGACCGAAGAGACAGTGCCTCTCGCCAAGATGAACTTGGCGTTGCATGGCCTCAGCGGTGACATCCGCCTGGCGAACACCTACTACGAAGACCCGCACGACGTGGTGGGGTCGTTCGACTTTGTGATGGCCAACCCGCCCTTCAACGTTGATGAGGTGCGCAAGGAGCAGCTCGCTGGCGACAAGCGTTTCCCATTTGGCATCCCGAAGCCCGACAACGCCAACTATCTGTGGATTCAGAATTTCTACGCGGCTCTCGCCCCGGGGGGCCGGGCCGGTTTTGTCATGGCCAACAGCGCGGGCGATGCCGGTCACTCTGAGAAGGTGATTCGCAAGCAGCTCATTGAATCTGGTGCGGTCGACGTGATGATCGCAATCGGCTCGAACTTCTTCTACACCGTCACCCTTCCCGTCACGCTATGGTTCCTCGACAAGGCCAAGCTCGGTACGTCCCGCGAAGACACCGTGCTGTTCATCGATGCCCGGCACATCTACAACCAGATCGACCGCGCCCACCGCGACTTTAAGCCCGAGCAGATCGAGTTCCTCGCCAACATCGTCCGCCTCTACCGGGGCGAGGACGTTGAGACCCTCAGCGGTAGCGAGGCTCTGCTGGCCGACAGCTTTCCCGACGGGCAATACGCGAATGTCGCGGGGCTCTGTAAGGTCGCAACCCGCGCCGAGATCGAGGCGCAAGGTTGGAGCCTCAACCCTGGACGCTACACGGGCTCGGCTGCAATCGCTGACGATGACGAGAACTTCGCGGTCAAGCTCGAGGAGCTGTACGAAGAGTTCACCTTGCTGAGCAACGAAGCCGACGCGCTGCGGGCCAAGGTCAACGCCACCGTACGTGGGATTCTCGACGCATGACCGAGTGGCACGAGTCGGCGATCGGCGAGCTTGGGCGCGTAGTCACCGGGAAGACGCCCCCCGCCGCCCGCCCAGAGGCTTTCGGAGAAGACCACCCGTTTGTCACCCCCACGGACATGGTTGACCAGCGGTACATGGTGATGACTGACAGGTACTTGTCGGCCGACGGCGCCGAACTGCTTCGGCGCCTCAGGGTCCCGGCAGGTGCTCTGATGGTCTCCTGTATCGGATGGCAGCTTGGGAAGGTCGCGTTCTCGACGGCCGACTCATTCACTAACCAGCAGATCAATACGATCATCCCGGATACATCCAGGGTCGACCCCCTGTTCCTCTACTACCACCTGCGCACTCGGCGCGAGGAACTCAAGCGCCTCGCCTCGGGTGGGACACGAACACCGATCCTCAACAAGTCACGATTTGAGAGGCTGACTGTCCCACTTCCTCCTCGACCCTCCCAAGAACTGATCGCCACGTTCCTCGGCTCCATCGATGACCTGATCGAAAACAACCAGCGGCGGGTGGCGGTGCTGGAGGAGATGACGCGGGCCATCTACCGCGAGTGGTTCGTAAGGTTCCGCTACCCCGGCCACGAAGACGTTCCCCTCGTCGGCTCCGCCCTCGGCCCAATACCAGCGGGATGGGAACTCTCTACGTGCGGTGGGGAGTTGACATTCATCGGAGGCGGTACACCCTCCAAGTCGGAGCCTCCCTACTGGGATGGAGGTGATATTGCCTGGTACACTCCAACCGATCTCACCAAGACTGGCTGGCGGTATGCGGCGCCTTCGGAGTTGGCCATCACCGGGCAAGGGCTGGCCAAGAGTTCGGCAAGGCTGTTCCCAGCAGGGTCGGTGATGATGACCAGCCGTGCGACGCTCGGCGTCCTCGCCATTACTGCCACCGAGGCGACGACCAACCAAGGGTTCATCGTGATCCTGCCTGACGAGCGGTGGAGCCCGGGCTTCATCTACGAGTGGCTCGACTCGAAGGCCGCTGAGCTGTCGGCTCTCGGCACGGGCGCCACCTTCAAAGAGATCACGAAGGGCTCCTTCAAGAGCTTCCCGTTCGTCGTGCCCATCCAGTCGGTGCTTGATGACTACCGGGTGGCAACTGAACCTCTTGAAGACCAAGTCCACGTTCTCGAACGGCAGACTCGCAGCCTATCCGCCCTTCGTGACCTGCTGTTGCCGAAGCTCGTCACTGGTCAGATCGACGTCTCGGCGCTCGACCTGGATGCCCTGGCGGAGGAGGAGGTCGGGTCATGACGCCGTCGGGTCCGGAGTTTGCCTATGTCGAGAAGCCCAGTATGGAGTTGCTGGGTCAGCTCGGTTGGGTGCAGGTTGATGCGTTCCAGGAGACGCTGGGAGCTCAAGGGACTCTTGGCCGCGACTCCCAGCACGATGTCGTGCTCACGCACCGGCTGCGGTTCGCGATGCGTAAACTCAACGATGTCGACGTGCCCGACACATCGATCAGCGAGGCCATCGAGGTGCTCACCAAGGATCGCTCTGTCATGGACCGGGTGCGTGCGAACCGTGAGGTGTACGACCTGCTGCGCGACGGCTACCGGGCCGAGTGGACAGACGACGATGGCGACAAGCGGATCGAGACACTGCGCTACCTCGACCTGAGGAACCCGACCAACAACGACTTGCTGGCTGTGCAGCAGATGTGGGTGAAGGGCCACCTGCACTCCCGCCGTCTCGACGTCGCCCTGTTTGTCAACGGTGTGCCGTTGGTGCTGATGGAGTTCAAGGAGCCGGGGGTCGTACTGAAGTCGGCGTACGACGACAACCTGACCGACTATCGAGACACCATCCCGCAGCTGTTCATTCCGAACTGCTTCGTGCTGCTTTCCAACGGCAGCGAGGCGAAGGTCGGGGCGACCTATGCGCCGTGGGAGTTCTTCGGCGACTGGAAGGTCATCGACGCGGCGGGCACCCGTGGCGCGATCGCACTGGAGACCGCGCTGCGGGGCACGTGTGACCCGGCGATCCTGCTCGACCTGTTCGAGAACTTCGTCGCCTATCTGGAGCGCCCCGGCGGTCTGATCAAGAATGTTGCCCGCTCGCACCAGTACCTTGGCGTGAACGCCGCTATCGAGAACCTGCGCCGGGCACGTGCCGAGCAGGACAAGCGGCTTGGGGTGTTCTGGCATACCCAGGGTTCGGGCAAGTCGCTGTCGATGCTGTGGTTCACCCAGAAAGTGCTGCGTCAGATCGCTGGCAAGTGGACGTTCGTGATGGTCACCGACCGCAGCGAGCTCGACTCCCAGCTCCATGGTGAGTTCGCCGATGCCGGGGCGGTTCCGCCCGAGGCTCGCGTTCACGCGGCATCCATCGCTCACCTTCGCGAACTCCTCGCCGCGGATCACCGCTACGTGTTCACGCTGATCCAGAAGTTCCAGCCGTCGAAGGCGGCGGGTGAGCGGGAAATGCCGGTGCTCTCGGAGCGCTCAGACATCATCGTCATCACCGACGAGGCGCACCGCAGCCAGTACGACACCCTCGCGTTGAATATGCGTCGTGCGCTGCCGAACGCGTCGATGATGGGCTTCACCGGCACGCCGCTGATCGCGGGCGAGGAGCAGGCGACCCGGGAGCAGTTCGGCGAGTACGTCAGTATCTACAACTTCCGCGATGCCATCGAGGATGGCGCGACCATGCCGCTCTACTACGAGAACCGCATCCCCGAGCTCCAACTGGTCAACGACAACTTCTCCGACGACCTCGACGCGCTCCTTGAAGCCGCCGAACTCGATGAGGACGCCGAGGGTGCTCTGGCACGCGAGTTCGGCACGCAGTACACATTGCTGACCCGCCCGGAGCGGCTGAAGACCATCGCGTCTGATCTGGTGAGGCATTTCGTCGGGCGGGGGTTCTCGGGCAAGGCGATGTATGTCGGGCTCGACAAAGCTGCCGCCGTGCGCATGTATGACCTGGTCCAGGAGGCGTGGGCGGGGCACCTGGCCGAGCTGCGTGCCGAGCACGACGCGCTGCCCGAGCTGGAGCGCCCCTGGCTCGCCTCGCGCATCGAGTTGATGGAGACCACCGACATGGCGGTCGTGGTGTCGCAGAGCCAGAACGAGCTGAAGACGCTCGATGACCAGGGCCTCGACATCCGTCCCCACCGTGAGCGGATGAACCGCGAAGACCTCGCCGAGAAGTTCAAGGACGCCGCCGATCCGCTGCGGCTCGTTTTCGTCTGCGCTATGTGGATGACCGGCTTTGATGCGCCGAGCGTGTCGACGGTCTACCTCGACCGGCCGATGAAGAACCACACCCTGATGCAGACCATCGCCCGCGCCAACCGCGTCTTCCCCGAGAAGGACAACGGGCTGATCGTTGACTACGTCGGCGTCTTCCGAAACCTGGAAAAGGCACTCGCCGTCTACGGCGCAGCGAGCGCGGGCGAGTCGCCCATCGAGATCATCGACGCGCTCGCGGGCGAAATGGACGCTGCGGTGGCCGAGCTGATCGCGTTCTGTACGAATGCTGGTGTCGACCTCCTGGCGATGCGCGACGCGGAAGGCTTCGGCCACATCGCCAAGCGCGACGCCGCGGTCGAGGCTGTGCTGGTCGATGAGGAGACCCGTAACGACTTCACCGGCAAGGCACGGCAAGTGCGCAAGCTCTTCAAAGCGCTCCTGCCGAACCCGAAGGCCGCGGCCCAGCAGCGCACCGTCGCCGCGATCCGCGTGCTCCACGAGCGCATCGTTGATGTCACACGCCCACCGGAGGCCGACATCTCGGCAGTGGCCGATGCGGTTGACGCTCTGCTCGACCGGTCGGTCGGCGCGGAAGAGTATGTCATCCGGGCAGCAGCCGAAGGCACGAATCCCGACCCGCTGATCGATTTGTCTCTCATTGACTTCGACGGCCTCGCCGCCAAGTTCGTAGGCCGGCGGCGCGCCGAGACAGATCGGCTCGCGCAGCTGCTCCGCCAGCAGGCCATCGGCGCCGCCCTACGAAACCCCACGCGCTACGAGCTCGTCGAACGCATTGAACAGCTCATTGAGGACTACAACGCGGGCAGCGTGAACATCGACGAGTACCTGCGCCGTCTCATCGAACTGTCCCAGACCCTGACCGCCGAGGAGGAACGCGCCGTTCGAGAGGGCATGACCGAGGAAGAACTCGCGATCTTCGACCTGCTCACCCAACCCGACCCGGTCCTGACCGCAGAGGAACGCGAGACCGTCAAGGCCAGCGCGAAGCAACTGCTGGAACACCTGCACGAGAAGATCGTGCAGGACTGGCGGCGCAAAGTCGCCACCACGAACGATGTCAACAGCACCATCCGCCGCGTCCTTGACCAAAGCCTGCCGGAAGTGCCGTACACCGTCGACATCTTCCATACCAAAGTCCAGCTCGTCTTCGATCACGTCCTCACTGCCTACGGCGACAACGGCGAGAGCGCATACTCACCGCGGATCGACTTCAGCTACCCGAGCGACCGTGTGCAGATCGAGTACGACGGTCCCATCGACGTGAACAAGGTCGCCGACGATGTCGTCGTCCGCATCCACGCCGACCCGGCCTTTGCCGCCCAGGTTGCCCAGCAGCTGCGGGCGGCAGCTCCAGCGAATGGTGATACCGCGTGACGCAGAATCCGAACACGTGGCTCAACGAGTTGAATAGCTACTTCACTCCATCATCGACTGAGTTTGACGCTGCCAAGGCCCACAGGCACTCGATCGAGTCGCGGCTTGAGACGAACCTCGGAATCTACCGGATGTTCGAGATTGGCTCGCTCCGACACGGGACAGGCGTCTGGATCCACAGCGACGCCGACTACCTCGTCTCGCTCAAGGGAGCGAAACCGCAGTCGTCCAGTTCTATGCTCGAACGGGTGCGAACGTCCCTCGCCGCAAGGTTCCCCACCACCCTGATCACAGTTCGGAGGCCGGCTCTCGTCTGCAACTTCTCCGACGGGGTCGTCGAGATCGTTCCGGGCTACATCGCTGACACAGCCGACGGTCACTCGGGCTACTGGATCGCAGCTCCCGGCGGCGACTGGATGAAGACCTACCCCGAGGCGCACAACAGCTACGTCAACGGCGTCAACAAGAAGCACAACGGGGCGGCGAAGCAGCTCGCGCGCCTCCTGAAGGTCTGGAAGTACGAGCGCTCGGTGCCCGTCTCATCGTGCTATCTGGAGATGCGGGCCGCGAAGCACATGGACGAGCAGTCTGCGTATATCCCCGTCTGGGATGTCTACATGGTGCTGGACGACCTGGAGACCTACAGCCTCGCAGCGATGAACGATCCGACAGGCCTTGGCGCTCGGTTCACTGCGTGCTCCTCAGACGCGACGAAGCGCGACGCCATGTCAAAGCTCAGCACGGCGGTCGGTCGGGCGCGTAGGGCCAAGGATTACTACTCGGACGGGGACCACGCAGGGTCGGTTGCCCAGCTCAAGCTGCTCTTCGATAGGTAGTCGCATGAAAGACTCACAGCCATACGAACCCCCCAACGCCAGCGCGATCGGAGACGCGCAAAACAGGGACAGCAACCTCAAACTCTTGCTTGCGCAGAGACGTCTGTACTCGCGCGCGAAGATTTGGACCACGGTTCGTGGAGTCGGTGTCGGTCTCATCGCCGTCGCCGCACCGCTGATCGCAGCATTCTGGGAGCCGTTGGCGGTCTGGGCGGCTGCGGTTGCAGCGGGATGGTACATCCTCAACCGCGTGGTCTTCCGGCGGCTCGAACGGCGGGACGCCACATGCGGAGCGACCGCCCAGGAGCTGTTTGACGTGACGGTGTTCGGAATGCCGACGATTGCCGTGCGGGACCCCCGTCTGCTCCCCGAGGATGTCGCACGAATCATCGGGCGTGGAAGCCCGCGGCGACGTCAAGCATATGCCGACGAGGAACTCCGGAACTGGTACCCGATTAAGACGAACGTGCCGGGCCGAGTGGCCATCGCGATCGCGCAACGCGGCAACTTGGCGTACACGCGGCGGCTGCTCCAGCGTCATGCCACACTGTGGCTTTGGTTGCTGTGCGGATGGGCCGTAGCCGCAATTGCGATCGCGCTCTGTTTCGAGTTCAGTCTTGCGACGTTCCTGCTCGCCGTCGCGCTCCCCGTCATGCCCCCGCTCGTTGATGCATGGGACGAGTACTCCCAGATTCGTGTCGCAGGGCGGGAGCGTGAGGCCCTTGCTAACGAGATCGAGGACGCGATCAAGGCCGACGCCACGAGTCCGATACCCCCACAGCAGCTCCTCACATGGCAAGGGCAACTCTTTGCGCTGCGCAGGGACTCCCCGCTCGTGCCCGACTGGCTCTACTGGCTCCTGCGCGACAGAGCCGAAGCGGAAATGTCAGAGGCCGCCGAGACAATTGGCAGGACATCGGTTCAGCAGGAAGGAGACCGGTAGTGGCGCTCACTACGGCCCAGGCGTTCGCCCAGTACCTCGAAGGACTCACAGCCACGGACTACCAGAGGACCTCGATCATCCAAGCCCGCAAGAAGACGGTCGATGATCGGCTGTTCGAGAAGTTCCCCAGCACGTCGGACATGCCCTACTGGAAGGGCATCCTCATGGGGTCGGCGGCCAAGGGGACGATCATCCGCCCGTTTGATGACATCGACGTGCTTGCTGTCTTCTCCAACTCCGGGAACGCCTGGACCAAATATCAATTGGACTCCAAGAGCTTCATCTACCGCATCCGCGATGCGTACGCCGGCGTGTCGATCCAGCAGGTCGGCACCCGTGGCCAGGCAATCCGCGTGTTCTATGAGACCGGTGGGCACGTCGACGTAGCACCTGTCTTCGACGCGGGCAACGATGTCTACAAGCTGCCGAACGGCACTGGCGGATGGATCGACACCGCACCAACCGTCGCGAACCAATGGTTCTCGACGCGCAATCAGGAGCTGAGCTACCACCTCGCGCCGCTCGTCAGACTCGTCAAAGCGTGGAACC
Source organism: Propionicimonas sp. (assembly GCA_027492575.1). Lineage (GTDB taxonomy): Bacteria > Actinomycetota > Actinomycetes > Propionibacteriales > Propionibacteriaceae > Propionicimonas. The sequence continues at coordinate 59,208 of JAPUEM010000102.1, read as the reverse complement.
GTGCGCACTCAAAGCGGATGCGATCGTTCCACCTGGAGACGGTCGCCGGGACGGCCTTCGGATCTCTCGGCAGCAACTACCGCGACGCCCTTCAGAAGTTCTTCGAGTGGGCACCCAACTGCCTCAGCGTGAACGACCCTGGTGGGCAGAGCGGCGACCTCAGCGGCTACCTCACGTGGACCGCCAGGGATCAGCTCAAGCAGGCATTGTCGTCAGCGAACGATCGTGCGTCCAAGGCGCTCGCGGCCGAAGCACGCGCAGATCACGCAGAGGCCAAGCGGCTTTGGAAGATCATCCTTGGCGACGACTTTCCGACCAATTAGCCCCCAACTCTCGGCTGATCGAGTGTCCTGGCGGTCTGGGCATCAACGGGGCCCGAGCGAGACGTGGAGGCCCGCCTCAGTGTTGCGTCGGTACGACCAGGTGACGTGTCTTCGCCCAAATCGTTCCACGGTGCACGGCGAAGCGCTTCGCCAACGCGGTCACGCTGACGCCGTTCGCGCGGGCTGTTCGCATAGCGTCCACTTCCTCGTCCGTGAGCCGTGTTCGAGGTCGTTGCTTTGGTTCCGCTGACGCGCCGATCAGAGGGTCGTCGGCCTCACCCTCGGGCTCAGCATCCCCGCAAATGCCCTGAATCCACGCTGAAACCAGCCTCTGAACCCGTGGTCGTCGGTTCCCGCAGCGCTCCATTGCTTCCACTCGCTCCGAGCACTGTGCCCACCAGATGGTGGGCCGGTGCTCGTTCTGTTTCTTGCGGGGGCCGAGCCCCCACACCCCCAACCGAGGGCAGGCCCCCGGACCCCCGTCGTGGTTGGGTCTGGGCTGTCAGGCGGTCAGCCGTCGCTCGTGATGGTTCTGGCGGTCGGTGGGGGTGTGCCGACGCTCTCCACGGGGATGTCGGCAGCGGGCTCAGCGGTCGAGTTCGCCGCGGTGATGCGGTCGAGGCGGAACCAGCGGATGGCGTCGCGGGTGCGGCAGTGCGCGATGAGATACCACCTTCCCTGGGTGTGGGCGAGAAAGACGGGGTCGACCCGGCGAGCAGTCTCCGCCCCGTCTTCGTCGCGATAGCGGATCGAGAGGACGCGGCGCTGATGGAGTGCCTGCTCCACCGCGCGGCGGATCCTCGCATCGCCTGGGGCGTCGGTGTGGTCGATCCAGATGCGGCTGCCGAGGTCGTCCGAACGCTCCCGCGTGGCGGCGTCCATCACGCTCAGGATCTTCGTGAGCGCGGCGCGGGCGTGGCTGTCGAAAGGCTGTCCGCGATGGGCGGCGATGGCGGCGGCGAGCCCGGACGCCTCGGCGTCGGTGAAGTTCACCGGTGGCAGCGTCGCGGCTGCATCGACGATGTACCCGCCGCCCGGTCCCGGCCGCGCCCATACCGGGAAGCCGCCGTGCTGCAAGGTCGAGATGTCGCGCTTGATCGTGCGAACGCTGACCTCGAAGATCTCGGCGAGCCGATCCGCGTTGCGTCCCGCCGTCCCGGAACGCCGCAATTCCTCGCGCAGCGCGTAGAGGCGGTCGGTTCGATTCACCCATAAATAGTGACATGCCGGTGACATCGGTGGGGGTGAGGATCGGGGCATGAGCATGTCAGACCACTCGATTCTGTTCCTCAGCGGCGCTGGGCTCCCGGCCTGGATCTGGGAGGACGTGCGCCGCCGCCTGGCCGATTCGCACGAGACGCAGGTCGCACCTCGTCCGGCGGGCGAAGAGCGCGGGCTTCGCGACTACGCGAAGGCGGCCGTCGACTCGGTGCCGACCGGGCGCTTCACCATCGTCGCGCACTCGGCCGGCGGCGTCGTGGGTGCGGAGATCGCCCGGCTCGTGCCGGAGCGAGTAGCCGGCTTCCTGGGAGTCAGCGCGATCGTGCCGCGGCCTGGGAACTCGTTCGTCACCGCGATGCCGATCCCTAACCGCTGGCTCCTCAGCGCGGCGATGCGGCTGGCCGGCACCCGTCCACCCGAATCGGCGATCCGCACTGCCCTCGCCCACGGTCTCGACGGGCAGCTCGTCGATCGCCTGGTCGCCGGTTTCACTCCGGAGTCGCAGGGCTACTACCGGCAGCGGATCGGCGAGCAGCCATGGGCTGGACGGCGAGGCTACGTCGCCACCGTCCGCGACCGCGAACTGCCCCCAGCGCTGCAGGAACGCTTCTCAACGAACCTCGAGCCGGGTTGGCGGCGTGAACTCGCCACCGGTCACCTCCCGATGCTCGAAGACCCAGGAGCGCTCGCGGAGACCATCGCCCTGTTCGTCGGCAGCGGTCCTGGGTCTTCGGGCTGATCGCTTCTCAGCGCAGGTCGCCGCGGGCGGTCGCGACGGCGGTGACGAGTGCTTCCGCGAACGGACGGCACTGAGGGTGGACGGCGGAGAGGACGAAGGTGTGGCCGTCGTGGCGGGTCCAGGTGAGGGCAAGCCCGCCGCTGCTGAAGAGGGTGGTGTCCGGCCCGATGTCGAGGCGGGCGATCTGCGCCAGGTGGAGCCGCGTGCTGACGCCGGCTCGTCCCTCGAAGAGGTTGTCGAGGAAGATCTCCAGCACCGGCTGGTCGAATCTGGCGAAGACTCCCTGCTCGAGCCAGCCCTCCACGGCAGGCGGTTGTGTGGCGCTCATCGCGCCCGCATCCGCTGGGTCGGCGTGCTCGGATCGTCAGGGTTCATCGCGGTTCCTTCCAGGTGCCGGCTTCTTCACGATAGGCGCGCCCTCCGCCGAACACTGCGTGGGCTCGCCTGATCGGCCGGGAATGCGCGGACGAGGGCGCGCTCCGGCGCCTGATCGCCTGCCTTGAACGGAGGTATTCTGAGTGCGCCCTAGGGCCATGCACAACCTGGATCGGCACAGGCGACAGGAGCGCGATGATCGCAGAGTCGACGACCGGCGGTGATGAGCGTCGCGCCTCGCTGACCGCGATGATCGCGGACGACCCGCAGCGGTTGCGTCGGCGCAGCATCTCGCTCGGCGTGCCGGTCGACGATGCCGACGATGTCGCCCAGACCGCGCTCTTGCACGCGTGGCGGTCGATCGAGCACCTGCACGCCCCCGAGCCCGGGCAGATGTGCTCGTGGCTGGACACCATCGCGAGGGATGCCGCGACCGACCTCGCGCGGCAGCGGGCCCGGCGTCCGGTCGAAGCGCTGGAAGAAGATCGGGCCGGCCGGCAGAACGTCGTGGGCGAGGTCGAGATGCGCGTCATCCTCGACGCCGCATTGCAGGCGCTGAACGGGCTCTCGGAGTCGCTGCGCGAGCCGCTGCTGCTGAGCGCGGTGGAGCAACTCTCGGCGCCGGAGATCGCCGAGCGCCTGAACATCACCCCGGCAACCGCGCGGCAGCGCATCACCCGCGCGCGGCGAGCGCTCGACGCGTGCCGGCAGTCGGGCATGTCCGATCAGGAGCCGCATCCCGCGTCCTGACTGGTCGAGAAACCGACTGTTCCCGCTGTCACACTTCGCGAAGCGCAGCGTCTTTCTCTGTAGAGACCCGCACGGAGCGGGGCCCGGATGGGAAAGGAACCCCTATGACAGTGAACGCTCTCGACCAGCTCAACCTCGCCTTCGCCGACCGTTTCAACGCGCGCGACCTCGACGGCCTGATGGCCCTCAACACCGATGACGTCGTCTTCGTCCCCGCCCCCGGCGCCCCGCTCACCGGCGAGGCCGCCGTTCGCGGTGCGCTCGAGCAGTTCCTCGGCCTGAACCTGCCGATCAGCATGTCGGTGCGCCACGTCTTCCAGTCCGGCAAGACCGGTCTCGCGATCGCCGACTGGACGATCACCGGCACCGGCCCCGACGGCTCCGAGATCAACCTCGCCGGCACCACCGCCGACGTGGCCGTCCATGACGAGCAGCACGGCTGGCGCTACGTCATCGACAACCCCTTCGGCACCGCCTGAGTTGTTGATACGCGGGAGGGCCTGGTGCCGGCGCCAGGCCCTCCCGCGATCCTGTGCGTCAACGTCGGGTTCGCCGGCGACCTGCACGCATCGAGCCAGGCGAGCTCAGGCCACCCGAGCGACGCGGTACCGCAGGTGCAGGACGCGGTCACCCTGGATGACCACGTGCGGATCCTCCAGGAGCTGCTGGGCCTGCAGCGAGCCGAAATAGCGTCTGCCCGAGCCGAACACGACCGGCACGACGTCCATGGCGACTTCGTCGACCAATCCGGCGGCCAGCGCTTGCCCGCCGACCTCGCCGGCGGCGACGGAGACGATGCGATCGCCGGCAAGCTTCCGGGCGGTGGTGACGGCCTCGGCAATGTCATCGATGAAGTGGTACGAAGCCTCAGGGTGCCAGCCCGTGGGCTTCGGACGATGCGACACGACGACCACGTGGTCGCCGACCGGCGGACGACCGTCCCAACCGTCCATCAGGTCGAACAGGCGCCGGCCGATCACCATCGCTCCGATGCCCTCCCACAGCGGCCGGACGTAGTCGGCCGACGGCTGCGTCATGCGGAATCCGCTGCCCTCCACCGGGGGAGTGTCGCCGTTGAAGTACCAGTCGAACAGCGGGCCGACGTCATCGTTGTCGTCCGCGATGAACCCGTCGACCGAGACCACGTTGTGCATGATCACCTTGTTCATGATCGCTCCTTCTCAGGTGTGCCGCGCTTGGTTCAGGTCTACGCCCGCGGCCGAGCGACGTCCACAGATTCAGACTATTCTGAATAAATGCCGCACCAGGTCCCGAGCGTCCGCTATCGGTTCGACCGTGACGACCTGTTGCGGACGCGCTTCGCGATCTCGCCGCTGATCGAGTTGGTGGGCGCCGCCTATGTCGTGCGGCAGCCGCGCCGGTTCCCGGAGCATCGCCGATGGGCGGAGGCCGCCGTGCCTCGGCTGGCGGGCGTCGACCTCGGGCTGGTGTTCGCAGCCGCACCGCTGGGCCGCCGGTCGTGGCCGAACTTCAACGCGCCGCCTCCGGTCAGCCCGCATCCGCGGATCGAGGACGAACTGGCCCGCGTCGCGGCCACCGACCCTGACGTGGTGCGAGCCGACATCCAGCGGGCCCATCCCGAGGGCGTGCCGGATTCCGTGGAGATCTTCGTCAACGATCCGGAGACCGCGCTGGCCCGGCTCGTGCCGCAGTTGCGCGCGCTCTGGGATGCCGCGATCGAACCCTGGTGGCCGCGGATGGCGGCCTCCCTGGAAGGCGAGATCGCCACCCGTGCCCGGCACCTGGTCGCCAGCGGCGGCCACTCCGCCTTCGCCGACCTCGACCGCGACATCACCTGGGACGGCCGGACCCTGACGATCTCGCCGGTTGCGGTGGAGCCGCGAGATGTGGATCTGGCCGGCCGTGGGCTGCTGCTCATCCCGTCCGTCCTCGCCTTCGGTGTCTGGCCGCGCATCGACCCGCCCTGGACGCCGGCCCTGACCTACCAGCCGCCCGGCATCGGCGACCTCTGGAAGCGAGAGAGCGAGGGCCGGCTGGACGAACTCATCGGCCGGCGCCGGGCCGCCATCCTCCGGTCACTGGACCGGCCGGCCTCGACGCTGGCCATCGCACAACGCACCGGCTGGAGCGCCGGCGGGGTGAGCACCCATCTCGGGGTGCTCCGCGACGCCGGCCTGGTCGTTCGCCGCCGCGAGGGGCGTTCCGTGATCTACTCCCGGACAGCCATCGGAGACGCCCTCTGCTCCCCATGACCCATCCCCGCGCAGCCTGCGCTCGTCCTGCAGGGCCGTGGGATGCGATGGCTGCCGGTGTCACCGGTTGTTCACCGAAGGGCACCAGGATGGCGCCGTGACCCAACCCGGCCTCGAGAGGCGTCTCGGCACTGGCGATGCCGTGGTGATCGGTTTGTGCGCGATGATCGGCGCGGGAGTGTTCGTCGCCTTCGCACCCGCGGCGCAAGCGGCCGGGGCGGGGCTGTTCATCGGGCTGGCCATCGCGGCCGCCGTCGCCTTCTGCAACGCGGCAGCGTCCGCGCAGCTGGCGATGGCCTACCCCGCCTCCGGTGGCACCTATCTCTTCGGGAGACTCGTGCTCGGACCCTGGTGGGGATTCGTCGCCGGCTGGGGATTCGTGATCGGCAAGACCGCCTCGTGCGCGGCGATGGCGATCACCTTCGCCGCCTATGCGCTGCCGGGGGTCGCGACCGGGTGGCATCGCCTGCTCGCGGTCGCCGCGGTCGTTGCTCTGACGGCGGCCAATCTGCGTGGGGTCACGCGTACCGCGCTGGCAGCGAGGGTGCTGCTGGGCATGATCCTGCTCACCCTCGGCACTGTGCTCATCGTCTGTCTCGCCAGCGACACGCGGGCTCCCGACCCCTGGGCCGCGACCGGCAAGGGCGATGTCTTCGGCGTGCTCCAAGCCGCAGGGCTGCTGTTCTTCGCCTTCGCGGGCTACGCCCGGATCGCCACCCTCGCCGAGGAGGTGCGGCGGCCGCGGGTGCTGGGACGCGCGATCCTGATCGCGCTCGGGGTCGCGATCGCGATCTACGCCCTGGTCGCCTACTGTCTGCTGCTGGTGCTCGGAACCGGTCTCGCCAACGAGCGGACGCCCGTCGCGGCGGCCGCCGAGGCAGCCGGCGGTCACTGGGCCGGCATCGTGGCGCGCGTCGGTGCGACCGCCGCATGCCTGGGAGCGTTGCTGGCGCTGCTGGCGGGTGTGGGCCGTACCGTGCTCGCGATGGCGCGCGAGCGAGACCTGCCGACAGCCCTGGCCTCCGTGCACCCCAGGCATCACGTGCCCGACCGCGCCCAGGTCGTGATCGCCGGCGCGATCACCGCCCTGGTCTGCGTGGCGGACCTGCGCACCGCCATTGGCTTCAGCTCCTTCGGCGTGCTCGTCTACTACGCCATCACCAACCTGGCCGCTTTCCGTCAACCCGCCGCCGAGCGTCGCTGGCCGCGCGCGATCAACATCGCCGGTCTGTCGGCCTGCCTCGCCCTCGCGCTGACCCTGCCGCTCAGCTCGGTCCTCACCGGAGCAGCCGTCCTGCTCGTCGGGATCATCGGACGCGGCCTACCGCCCTCCGCGTCCCCTCGAACCCCTCGCCAACCCACCAATGGAAGAGAGAAGACCCAACCATGACCGACACCAAGCCGTCCGTGCTCTTTGTCTGTGTCCACAACGCCGGCCGCTCCCAGATGGCGGCCGGCTACCTCCGGCATCTCGCCGGCGACCGGATCGAGGTTCGCTCCGCCGGCTCCATGCCCGCTGACCAGATCAACCCCATGGCCGTCGCGGCCATGCTCGAAGAAGGCATCGACCTCACCGCGGAGCAGCCCAAGGTGCTCACCGCCGAGGCGGTGCAGGCTTCGGATGTCGTCATCACGATGGGCTGCGGCGACGCTTGCCCGTACTACCCGGGCAAGCGCTACGAGGATTGGAAGCTCGACGACCCAGCTGGTCAGGGCATCGAGTCAATCCGCCCGATCCGCGACCAGATCAAGGCCCGGATCCAGGCGCTGATCGCCTCGCTCGACCGCTAGGCCAGCATGTCCTTCACCAGCGGGACGACTCTACTTCCGTAGAGTTCGATGGAGCGGAGCTGGTCGGCGTGCTGGACGGGCTGGTCGTACTTCAGGTCGAAGCGGTTGACCCGAAGGGTCTGCAGGGTGCCGACGATCTTGCGGGCGACCGTCTCGGGGGAGCCGACATAGAGCGAGCCGGTCTCGATCTCGCGCTCGAAGTCGCCGGCGGCGGGGGCGGGCCAGCCGCGCTCGGTCATCATGCGGCGGCGCATCGCGTGCCAGCCGTCGTGGACCAGCGCGCGGGCGGCCTCGTCGGTCTCGGCGACCAGGCCGGGGGAGTGGACGGCGACCGGCTGGTGCTCGACGCCGAACTCGTCCTGGGCGCGGTCGAAGAGGTCGATGTAGGGGGCGAACCGGGCGGCCGGTCCGCCGATGATGGCCAGGAACAGGCGGAAGCCGTGGTGGGCGGTGCGCACCACCGATTCCGGGCTGCCGCCGACGCCGACCCAGGCCGGGATGCCGCCTGCGGTCTCGGGGTAGACCCGCTGGTCGGTCAGCGCGGCGCGGGTGGTCCCGCTCCAGGTGACCGGCTCCTCCTTGAGCAGGGCGGCCAGCAGCGCGAGCTTCTCGTCGAAGAGCACCTCGTAGTCGCCGAGGTCGTAGCCGAACAAGGGGAACGACTCGATGAACGAGCCCCGTCCGGCGACGATCTCCGCGCGGCCGTTCGAGACCGCGTCCAGGGTGGCGAAGCGCTCGAAGACCCGCACCGGGTCGTCCGAGCTCAGCACGGTCACCGTCGAACCCAGCCGGATCCGCCGGGTGCGGGCCGCGATCGCCGCCAGCACCATCTCGGGGCTGGAGACGGCGAAGTCGGGACGGTGGTGCTCGCCGACGCCGAAGAAGTCCAGGCCGAGTTGGTCGGCGGTGACCCCGTCCTCGACCAGATCTCGGATGACCTGCGCGTGGTGCACCGGCTGCCCTTCAGCATCCCGGGTGACGCCGCCGAAGGTGTCCAGGCCGAACTCGATCTCGCTCATGTTGCGCACAACCATGCCGGGCACGATGGCTATTCCCGGCTCACAGCGGGTGGATCTCGATCTCGATGGTGTGCTCGGCGTGCGGCCGTCCACGCTCCCAGGGGCGTTCCTGGGTGAGGTGGATGGTCACGTGGCCGGGCGCCTCGGCGGTGATCTGCAGCCGTTCGGGTGCGCCGGCCCCGATCGGACGCGGCTCGTCGCCGGGCAAGGGCCCTCGCTGCCACACGATCTGGACGGCGGCGACGTCCCCGCCGACCGACTCGCACCACCGGTAACCCGCCGTCCCGAGACCGGGCAGCGCGACCTCGCACCGCTCGCCGACGGTGAGCGTCACTTCGCCAGGCAATTCGGTCATCAGGCGCCGTCCAGGGCAACGAGGGCCGCGGGCTCGCCGGTCACTTTGGCGCCGACGTCGGTGAAGGCCGCCTGCCAGCTGCCGTCCGGTCGGCGGAGGGTGTGCCGGGCCTTGCCGCCGGCGAGGGCGAGCACGTGCAGGGTGAGCCCGGTGTCGGCGCAGGCCACCGCCGTGAAGCCGGTTCCGGAATCGGTGGAGGGCACCTGCCGGAACGTCCCCCAACTGCCGTCACCGACCCGTTCCAGCAGCCAGGGGCGTCCGCCGCTCAACGCGACGACGTTCAGCTTCCCGTCGACCGCCGCCGCGCCGACCGCGGTGAAGGCGCCCGGCACCTGGCCGTCCGAGGGTTTGATCGCCGCGGGAGCCTTCCAGGTGCCGTCCTTGCGGCGGACGATCAGCCACAGCTTGCCGCCGGCGATCGCCACGACGTTGGCCTCGCTGCCCCGCGTGGCACAGGCAAGGGCGGTGAACTTCCCGGCCGCCGTCGTGGCAGAGGCCACCGGCGCCCAGGCCTTCTGCCAGTTGCTCTTCGAGGTCCGCCGGGTGTGCCAGATCGCCCCGCCCGCCAGCGCGGTGATGTGGACGACGTCACCCGCGGTCGCGCAACCGACCTTCGTCCATTTGGTCACCCCGGCCGGCATGGTCGAGGTCGGACGCTGCCATGTCGCCCAGCCCGCGTCCGTCCGTTTGCGGGTGTACCAGAGCTTGCCGCCGACCAGGCCCAGCACGTGCAGCCGGTTGATCGAGGCGGCGGCCGTGAGCGTGGTGAAGCTGCCCGGGTCGCCGGGCGTCCCGGTGTCGAGCCGGTCGACCTTCGGCTGCCAGGCGCCCGATCCGCCGCGGCCGGTGAGGTAGACGTTCCCGGAACCGGCCAGCAGCACCTTCAGCCCGGTGCGGATGAGCGGCGAGGTGACCTTGCCGTTGATGCCCCACATCTCGGCGTCGATCCCGGCGCTGCCGTAGGAGATCCGGAAGTAGCCCTCCTCGCCCCAGCCGGTGCCCCAGCTGTTCTTCGCGATCCAGCACTTCTTGGCGTCGTCATAGCCCACGATCGCCACGCAGTGGCCGCCGATCACCTCGCCCGCGGTGGCGGCCTTGTAGGTGTAGACCCCGCCGGCGTAGTAGTAGAAGAAGTCCTCGTAGATCGTGAAGCAGGCGACCATCGGCCCGACCGTCGACAGGTAGGTCTTCATCGCGCCGATCGAGGTCTTGCGGGTGAAGCCGTCGAACCTGGTGAGCCGCGACTTCCAGTCCGTCCCGCGACGGCAGCCCGGCTGATCGATGTAGGGGAAGTTGGCCTCGTCCGCGACGCCGGACTTCATGGCGGACAGTGCCTGGTGGGGCCACCAGCCGCCGTCGGGGCAGGGGTAGGCGCCGTGATCGGGGCCGAGGCAGTTGAAGGCGTAGGACTCGGAGAGGTTGACCGCCAAGCCCGGCTGCTTGGCGGCGATCCGGACCATCGACTCCAGTACCGCGACCGTCCCGAAGGCCACGCAGGAGCCGCAGCCCGCCTGGTCCTTCACCGCGGTCAGGTAGCTGGCGCCGGCGACATTGCGCCAGTCGTGTTTGGGCGGTGCGGCCGCGGCCAGGGCGGGCGCCATCGCCAGCCGGGCCGTGGCGGTCTGCTGGCGTGCCAGGAGGGCCGCCTGGCCGCCCGGGGGTATCGCTCCCAGCCGCGCGCGGGCGCGCAGTTCGGACAACCCGGAGTTGGTGGTGCGCTCCGGACGCCAGGCGATCTCCGACATCAGTGCCGCGCTGCGCAGCGCCTGCAGTTCGAGGGCCATGAGCCACTCCTCCCGGCCGGTGATGGGCATCGGCGCCCACCCCACGACAATCGCCCCTGAGGACGCCGGCACGCAAGAGCCTGCCTCGAACCGGGGCAGCACTACCGCCCTGGCCCGTGGCCAGCCCCCTAGACTGAGCGCCATGCCCCCGCTCCACCTCCGCTCGGCACGACGGCGTCCGGCATGATCCCGGACGCGCCGGCCGGGCAGCCGGTCGAGCTTCCCCGGCAGCCGGGGGCGCTGTGGCGGTTGATGCGGCAGCACCCGCGGTGGGTGGACGGGACCATCGCCGGGTTCTATCTGCTGGGGACGGCAGGGATCGCGGTGGCCGATCAGGCGATCTCCGTCGAGGTGCCGGAGATGGCAGCCCCGGACTACCTGCAATTGCCCCGGCTGCTGTTGCTGGTGCTGGTCGTGACGGTCACCTTCGTCGCTCTGCTGCTCCGCCGGCGCTACCCGTTGTGGGGGCTGGCGGCGGTGCTGGCGGTGACCACCTTCATCGACTTCCCGCCTGTGGCGGCGGCGATGGTGGCGATGTGGGTGCTGCTCTATTCGGTGCCGGTGTACCACTCGGTGCGGGCCGGCTGGGTCGGCTACGGCCTGGCGGTGGTCGCCCCGCTGCTGGCCCTGCCTGCCGTCCACGGGGAGCTCGACCCGAGCATCACCGGTCCGGACGGGATTCTCACCCTCCTGATCGCCTCGGCGGTCACCGCGCTGATTCCGGTGATGATCGGCATCAACGCCGGCAACCGCCGGCGCTACACCGAGGCGATCATCGACCGGGCGCACCAGTTGGCCCGGGAGCGGGATCAGCTGGCCCGGCTGGCGGTGGCCGAGGAGCGCTCCCGGATCGCGCGCGAGATGCACGACATCGTCGCCCACTCGGTCTCGGTGATGGTGATGCTCTCCGAGGGCGCGGCTCGCGCCGCCGAGATCGACCCGGCCGAGGCCGCTCGGGCGATGGAGCAATCCGCCGAGACCGGACGGGCAGCGCTGGCCGAGATGCGCCGCCTGATCGGCGTCCTGCGCGACCCGGAGTCGACACCGGGCGGAGCCGCCGAACTGGAGCCGACCCCGGGGATCGACGCGCTGCCGGAGCTGATCGAGGGATTCCGTGCGGCCGGGCTGACGGTGGAACTCACCCTTCACGGCCAGGCCGGTCTCACCCGCGATCAGGGGAGGGAACTGGCCGTCTACCGCACGGTTCAGGAGGCGCTCACCAACACCCTGCGGCACGCCGGGGTGGGCGCCACCGCGTCCGTCCTGATCGACGAGCTGGCCGAGTCGACCGTGGTCCGGATCACCGACGACGGTGGTCCTCCGGGGCAGCCGGCGCCGATGTCCGGGGTCGGATCCGGCCAGGGGCTGGCGGGTCTGGCCGAACGGGTGCGGCTGTTCGGCGGCTCGCTGGAATTCGGTCCTCGCGCCCCCGGCGGCTGGCAGGTGGTCGCCACCCTGCCGTCGTCCGGAGAGTCCGCTGCGGAGGTGAACCGTTGAGCGAGCCGATCCGCGTCCTGCTGGTGGACGACCAGGACCTGATCCGTACCGGCTTCCGGCTGATCCTGCTGCGCGAGCCCGACATCGTTGTCGCCGGCGAGGCCACGGACGGAGCCACCGCGCTGGCCAGGCTGGCCCAGCTCGACGGCGCCTGCGATGTGGTGCTGATGGACGTCCGGATGCCCCGGATGAACGGCATCGACGCCACCCGGCGGATCGTCGCCGAGCACCCGGGCGTCCGGGTGCTGGTGCTCACCACTTTCGATCTGGACGAGTACGCGCAGGCGGCGGTGCAGGCCGGCGCCAGCGGCTTCCTGCTGAAGGACGCCCGGCCGACCGAACTGATGGACGCGATCCGGCGGGTGGCCGCCGGGGACGCGGTGATGGCGCCGGCCACCATGCGCCGGATGCTGGAGCAGATGCGCGACGGCGCGGTGGTTCCCGGCGCGGCGGCACCGGAACCCGCCGACCCCCGGCAGGAGGAGGCGCTGGCCGCGCTCACCGACCGGGAACGGGAGGTGCTCGCCCTGATCGCCGAGGGGCTCAACAACACCGAGATCAGCGAGCGGCTCTACCTCTCCGAATCGACGGTGAAGACCCACGTCGGGCGGGTGCTGTTCAAGCTCGGCCTGCGCGACCGGATCCACGCGGTGATCTTCGCCAAGGAACAGGGCCTGTAGGCCTCGCGATCCCCCAGGCGAGCCCACAACGACGGCTGAGCCCGTCGAGGCCTCGACCCTTCGACAAGTTCAGGGATCGTCCCTGACGATCGACGACGTCAAGCCTCGGCCCAACGACTTTTGCCGAACTCTGTTCTGCGGTCGTCGTCCGGGATCGCCGGACGCCAGGGAGTAGTACCCAGGTACCACGCCGGGCGGGACGGCGCCCGAAGACAGTACCCACGGGCGACGCGGTGCGGCGTCCCCGGCCGGAAGACTCGGGGTACCGCCAGAACCCAACCCCGAGTGAGGAACCGACATGATCACAGCCCGCGGACTGACCAAGCGCTACGGCGACAAGGTGGCGTTGGACGACGTCAGCTTCGACATCGCGCCCGGCCGGGTGACCGGCTTCCTCGGCCCGAACGGCGCCGGCAAGTCGACCTCGATGCGGCTGATGGTGGGCCTGGATCGTCCCACCGCCGGTGAGGTGACCATCGCCGGACGTCCGTTCGCCGAGCACCGGGCGCCGCTGGCCGTCGCCGGCGTGCTGCTCGACGCGAAGGGCGTCCATCCCGGACGGACGGCGCGCAGCCACCTCCGCGCGCTGGCCGCCACCCACGGCATCGGCCCCCGTCGGGTCGACCAGGTGCTGGAACTGACCGGCCTGACCCAGGTCGCCAACCGCCGGGTGGGCGGCTTCTCGCTGGGAATGGGCCAGCGGCTGGGCATCGCCGCCGCGTTGCTGGGCGATCCGCAGGTGCTGATCCTGGACGAGCCGGTCAACGGCCTCGACCCGGACGGCGTGCTGTGGGTGCGCAACCTGGTGCGCGGCCAGGCCGCCGAGGGCCGGACGGTGCTGCTCTCCAGCCACCTGATGAGCGAGATGGCGCAGACCGCGGACCACATCATCGTGCTGGGTCGCGGCCGGGTGATCGCCGACGCGCCGGTCGCCGACCTGCTCGGCACGAATGCACCCCGGGTGCGGGTGATCTCGCCCGAGGCCTCCCGGCTCGTCCACCTGCTGCGGACCACCCGTCCCGAGAACGCACCGGAGCTGACCATCGAGGTCGAGACCGCGGGGACGCTGCTGGTGCGCGGCCTGGACGCCCGGGAGATCGGACGACTGTGCGCCCAGCAGGGCATCGAACTCCACCAGCTCACCCCGATCACCGGCAGCCTCGAGGACGCCTACCTCGCGCTCACCCGCGACGAACTGGAGTACCAGACCCAGCCCACCAGCCTCGCCGCCTGACCCCACTCACAGAACCAGGACCCCACCATGACCAACGCCACCCTGACCCGGCCGATCGCCACCACCCCGCCCGCCGTCCACGCCTCCCGGCTGAGCTTCGCCGGCATCCTCCGCTCCGAGTGGATCAAGGCGCTCTCGCTGCGCTCGATCCGCTGGAGCATCGGCACCTCGATCGTGGCCGGCCTGGCCATGAGCCTGGCGATGAGCTTCGCCCTCCGCGCCCTGATCGGCGACGATCTCCCGGCCACCCATACCGAGTACCTGACCGCCGTCACCGGCTTCCCGGCCAACCTGTTGTCGCTGGTCTTCGGCGTGCTGGGGGTGTTCGTGTTCTCCAGTGAGTACGCCTCCGGCATGATTCTCTCCACCCTGACCGCCGCCCCTCGGCGGGGACTGCTGATGACCGCCAAGGCGGTCGTCCTCACCGTGATCGCCGGGGTGATCGCCCTGGTCGTGGTCGGGTCCGGCGTGCTGATCGCGGTCGCGGTGATGCCGGAGTCGGCGTCGGGTGTCTGGGCCGCGCAGACCCTCACCAGCCTGCTGGGCACCACGGTCTTCCTGGTGGCGATCGCCCTGTTCTCCTTCGCGATCGCCGGCCTGCTGCGCAGCACCGCGGGTGCGATCACGGTCGTGGTCGGCGTGACCTTCGTGCTGCCGAACGTGCTGCAGATCGTCGCTCAGATTTCCAACTGGACCTGGATCCAGCTGGTCTGGAACTACCTGCCCACCTCGCTCGGCATCACGCTGAGCACCGGGATCGTGGAGGGCGCGCCCGCCCTGGAGACCGCCGTCCATACCCCCGGTTACGCCGAGGCGCTGGCCGTCCTGGCAGCCTGGGTGATCCTGCCGATGGCGCTGGCGGCGAAGTCCTTCTTCGTTCGGGATGCCAAGTAGCCGCCTCGCGCACTGCGAGCTGTGCCCGGGGTCTTCCGGCCAGCGTCGTCAGCTGGTGAGTTCGCCGTCGGCCAGATGGTCGTGGCGGTTCAGCCAGACCAGGGCGGGCGGCCAGCCGGTGCCGGGTTCGAGTTCGAGCAGGGTGTGGCCGCTGTTGTGGATCACCAGCCACGCCGAGAGCCGTCCGTCGGCCTCGGGCGCCCAGCCGAGCAGGGCGTGAATCAGGTACTGGCTGAACCAGGCGTGGGAGACCACGCCCACCAGTTGGTCGGTACCGCCGTAGCTGGCCCGCAGTTCGGCCGCCACCTCGCAGGCGCGATCCCAGGCGTGACCCGGAGGCTCGAACGGGCGGCGGTGCCAGCCGGTCTCGTCAGCGTCGCCGGGCAGCACCAGGTGGGGACTCAGGGCCAGCAGGGCGCTCGCCGGGCTGCCCGGGCGGGGGATGCCGACGACCTGCGGGCCCTCGCTGTCCGCCTCGTAGACCCCGCCGACCTCGTGCAGCAGCGGGTGTCCGTGCAAGGGCAGATCAAGCGCCCTGGCCAGCGGGGCGGCGGTGGCGACCGCCCGTCGCATCAACGAGGTGAGCAGGACGTCCGGTCGCGGGAGTTGCCGCTCGACATAGAAGTCGGCGAGCTTGGCGGCCTGGGTGTGACCGAGCTCGGTGAGGCCCGGATCGGGCGAACGTCCCGACCAACTGCCGGTTTCGGCGTGGATGCGGTTGTTCTCCGACTCGCCGTGACGGATCAGGAGCAGTCGCATGGGTCCAGGATTCCACACTCCGTCCGGGCCCGGTCCGGCCGGGCGAGGAAGCTCCACAACGGTGGGCCGAATTTACCCGGCTGTGCTTCGAGCGAGCCGAGATCGGCCTGCGAATGGGCGCATCCCGGTAGATCGGGCCCAAGGCCGGGTTTGCTTGAGCTGGCCATTTGCCTGAACGTGCCGCGCGATGTGCGGCGATGAGGTATTTTTTACACATCTTTGTGAAATAAAGGAGCGAGCGTGCTGACCGAGTCTCCGGCCGCCCCGCGCGCCGGCTCCCGCAGCGCCGCCCCGCGGCTGGCACTGCTCGCGCTCGGCGGCGCCTGCCTGATCACCGGGCTCAATGCCGCGCTGATCCGGCTGGAGGTGTGGGCGCCGGTCGCGTCCCATCGGGCGGGGGACGTGCACGGGCTGGTGATGGTGCTCGGCTTCCTCGGCACCCTGATCTCGCTGGAGCGCGCTCAGGCGCTCCGCCAGACCTGGGGCTACCTCGCCCCGGCCCTGCTTGGCCTGGGCGGCCTCGTGCTGCTCACCCCGGCGCCGATGCTGCTGGGACAGTTGCTGCAGATCGAGGGTACCGCGCTGCTGGTGGCCGTCTACGTCGCGCTGTGGCGGCGGGCCCCGCTGCCACTGGTGGCCGTGCAGGTGCTCTCGGCGGTGCTGCTGCTGGCCGGCGCGGTGGTCGCGACCGTGCTCGACATCCCCTCGGCGATCAGCTGGCTGGTCGGCTTCATCGTGCTCACCATCGCCTCCGAGCGGGCCGAACTGGCCCAGCTCTGGATGGGTCCCCGCGCGGTCAGCACGCTGTTGGGTGTCTCGGTGGCCTACACGCTGAGCGCCTGCGTGGCGCTGATGGCGCCGGCGGTCGGCGACCGACTGCTGGGGCTGACCCTGCTGTTCACCGCCGGGTGGCTGCTGCTGCGGGACGTGGTGCGCCGCCAGTTGCGGCTGGACGGGCAGCGCCGCTACATCGCGGTCGCGCTGCTGGCGGGCTACCTGCAGTTGGCGCTGGCGGGGGGCGTCCTCACCGTCCGGCGGCTGGTGGCCGACCAGGCCGGCTACGACGTGGCGGTGCACGGGGTCTTCCTCGGCTTCGCGCTCTCGATGGTGATGGCCCATGCCCCGGTCATCCTGCCCGCGGTGCTCGGACGATCGCTGCCGTATCGTCCGGTGCTGTATCTGCCGCTGACCCTGCTGCACGCGGGGCTGATCCTCCGGTTCGGCGCTGCGCTGGCCGGCTTCAACGAACTCTGGAAGGTGGGTGGCATCGTCACCGTGGTCTCCCTGGTGGTCTTCCTGCTCACCGCGCTCACCCTGGTGGTGCGCGGATGACCCGGTTCCTCGCCCGGGGCACGTCGATCTGGCGCGACCTGCCGCTGGTGCTCTGGTTCGTCGCCGCGATCGTGCTCTCGGTGATCCATCGCTGGGTGCCGGACGCCGACTGGCTGATGCTGCACCTCGTCCTGCTCGGCGCGGCCAGCCACGCGATCCTGGTGTGGAGCTTCCACTTCGCCCAGACCGTGCTGCGCGCGCCCGCCACCGAGGCCGGGGCGCGGCAGCAGGTCGTCCGGCTCGGCTTGCTGGCGGCGGGCACGGCGCTGGTGCTGGTGGGCGTCCCCACCACCTGGTGGCCGGTCACGCTGACGGGGGCTGCCGTGGTCGCGGTGGCGGTGGGCTGGCACGGGCTGGCGTTGCGCGGGATGCTGCGCAAGGCGCTGCCGGCCCGGTTCCGGATCACCGTGAAGTACTACCTCGCCTCCGCCTCCTGCCTGCTGGTGGGCATCGCCCTGGGTGTCATCACCGCCTGGGGCTGGGATGACGCCTGGCACGGCCGGTTGCTGGTCGCCCACGCCCTGGCCAACGTGCTCGGCTGGATCGGCCTGACCGTCACCGGCACCCTGCTGACCCTGTGGCCGACCATGCTGCGCACCCGCATGGACGACCGCGCCGAGCTGTGGACGCGCCGCGCGCTGCCGGTCTTCCTGGGTGCGGTGACACTCGCCGTGCTTGGCCCCCTGGTCGGCGTTCCCTGGCTCGCCACGCTGGGCCTGGTCGGGTACCTGGCCGCCCTCGGGTTGTGGGGACGCGGTCTGTGGCAGCCCACCCGCAACCGTCCACCGCGGGAGTTCGCGCCCTTGTCAGTAGGGGTTTCGCTGGTCTGGTTCGTGATCGGACTGGTCTGGGCCGGCTGGCTGCTGGTCACCGCGCCGAGCTGGGCGGTCGTCCGGGAGAGCTTCATCTGGCCGGCCGCCGCCCTGGGTGTCGGCGTCGTCCAGCTCGTGACCGGCGCGCTGTCCTACCTGCTGCCCTCCGTGATCGGTGGCGGCCCCAGCGTCGTCCGGGCCGGCCAGGCGTGGTTCAACAAGGCCGGCGGCTTCCGCCTGATCGCCATCAACGGCGGCCTGGCGCTGTGGCTGCTCCCCACCCCGAGTTGGGTGAAGGTCACCGGCTCCGCGCTGGCCCTGATCGGAGCGGCCCTCTTCCTGCCGATCATGGCCGGCGGCCTGCGCGCCTCGCTGCGAGCCCGCCGAGAAGCCGAAGCTGAACGATCCCTGAGCCCTTCCGAACGATCCCTGAGCCCCTCGGAACGATCCCAAGGACCTTCCGAACGATCCCAGGGCCCTTCCGAACGATCCCTGAGCCTGTCGAAGGGTCGTTCCCACGAGGCACTTGACTCAACCACGTCATCCCGGGCGAAGACCCGGGATCTCTCAGCGGCCACGGAGCCGCCGACCCTTCGACAAGCTCAGGGATCGTCGGGAGCCGCTCAGAGCTCGTCGGGAGCCGCTCAGAGCTCGTCGGGAGCCGTTCAGGGATCGTCGGGAGCCG